>JACAEO010000111.1 GCA_013388805.1 Chloroflexota bacterium | reverse complement strand
GCAGCAAGCGCGACCCCAAAGCGTTCTTCGACTATTTGCAGGCAATAGTCACCAATGGCCGGGCAGTGATCCGCTCGAACCAGACCCTCGACTATTACCGCAAGCTGCAGAGCGCCTGCAAGCGCCACCTGCGCGGCATGGCCTACGAGGAACTGGCGCTGACCCTGGGGTGGGCGCTGCGCCTGCTGCGCTACTACCGCGCCGTGCCGTGGGCCGCCGAGGAGAAGGCTGCAGAGCGACGCGGTGAGCCGGTCCAGGCCCCGCCGGCGGGCAGCCGCCGCCGACATAGGCGCGGCGATGGGGGCGCGCCAGCAGGCCGCGCCCCCGGCCCGCGAGCTGCCGGCGGTTGGCGCGACGTTCACCGGCAAAGTGATTGACGGCGACGAGCAGTTTTTCGTGATCGAGGTGCCTGGCTTTAAGCCTGACCGCGTGTTCGCGGCGCTGAAGATCGAGCCGGGGGTGCCGAAGTATCGCGTTGGCAAGGACAGTGCCAGGGTCGAGGTCATCAATGTCCGTCAGACTAAGACCGGCAAGACCGTGCTCGACGTGCGCCGTCCGGCAAAGCAGGGGTAGGCATGGCGCGGATCGGGGCGTTCCTGCGCCGGCGTGACGCTTGAGGTCGTCCTTGCTGAGCAACCGGGCAGGGCGGTCCGCCTGCAACAATAGCTCACACCGTCTCATCGGGCGAGCCGGCGAAGAAGGCGGCGATGGCGGCGCGGAAGGGCAGGGTCGGGGAGCTAAGTTCGCCGTCGGGGGCCACACGCGTCTCCTGGCGGTAGTCGCCGGCGGCGGGGTCGGGCGCGCTGAGGACCAGCACATCGCGCTCTACGGGGCGAACGATCCAGTACTCGGGCAGGCCGGCCCGCGCATAGGCGCCCCGCTTGACCACCAGATCCTGGGTCGGGTTGCTCGACGAGAGCACCTCGACAATCAGCGCCGGAACGCCATTGATGCGCCGGTCGTGGATGATGCTCAGGTCCTTGCGCCCCACCACCACGATGTCGGGCTGCACCGGGTCGCACCCCGGCATCAGCAGGCCGATTGGCGCGAAGGCCACGATGCCCACACCAGTGTCCTCAAGCTGCGCCTGGAGCGCGCGGATGATCCGGCTGGCAATCCACTGGTGAAAGAAGCTCGGCACTGTGGTTATGTAGAGCACTCCGTCGATCACCTCGTAGCGGTAGCCGTCGTCGGGGAGTTGTGACCAGCGGGCGTAGTTCCAGTTTGTCGTTACCGAGCGGGTGACCAGATCGGGTTTGATCGGCGCGGTGATTGTGGACATAGCGGACCTGCCTTTGCAGTCTGGTTGGCGATGCTATCGCCTTCTTGTCCCTGTGTATGGCTCAAACGAACGTGACATCCAGCCTTCACCTCCACAGCTCTACACCTCCACAGCTCTACAGCTCTACAGACCGGTTCTGTGGAGGTGTGGAGGTGTGAAGCATCTAGAACGCCCCATCCTGAACCGTGTCTTAGCCGAACAACCGCTCGGTGGGGACGTTCCAGGCGGGGATGACCGTGGAGGGGATGATCGCCTGCCCGCGGTAGACGTGTTCGGCGCGGTAGAGGCTGCCGGCCAGGGTGAGCAGTTCCACGACGCGGTAGCCGGGGTCGGCGATCCAGTACTCGCGCACCCCCGCGGCGGCGTACAGGTCGCGCTTCTCGCGCCGGTCGTAGCTGGCCGTGCCGGGGGAGACCACCTCCACCACCAGGTCGGGCGGGCCGACAATGCGCTGCGTGGTGATGGTCGCCGCGCCGCCGCGCAGGATGACGATGAGATCGGGCTGCACCACCGTGGTGGGGCCGAGTTCCACGTCAATCGGCGCGCTGAAGACCCGCCCGTGGCCGGCAAGCTGGATGTGCTGCATGAGATAGTAGAAGATCAGGCCGCTGGCGTTCTGATGGTCAGGAGTGGGGGCGGGGGCCATACGCAGGTCTCCGTTGATCAGTTCGTAACGCTGGCCGTCGTCGGGGAGCCGTTCGTAGTCGGCGACCGTCCAGCGCCCGCCGGGGGGCTGGGGCAGGTGGGTCGCCGGCCCGGCGATGGGGAGGATGTCGGTGCTCATAGGCGTGTCCTGTGGCATCATACCGGTTGGCATTGAACAAGCCGCGCGCGCTGTCCAGGGTTATCGTACAACACCGGGGCCGCAATCTGCAATCGAAGCCGCTCAACATAGTTTCCTGGAGCGGGGTGGGGGGAAACCGGGTTTCCCCAGACCCCCACCCACGGGAGGGTTTGGGAGGGCTGCGTCCCGGAACAACCTTTCTTCATCGCGACGTTGTGCAGCGCAGCCGCATGGACAGCGCTCGCCCGCGCGGAGCGCGCCTCCCTCCTGGCGCGAACACTAACCCATGCAGTGGCAACCCATCCGAAGGAGCATCCGTTGATGACGACCCTGATCTCGTTCCTCGGCGCGACCGACTACCGTGATACGATCTACGTCTATCGTTCGCGCAAAAGCCATGCGACTCGCTACATGGCCGATGCGGCAATGGCTCTGTTTGAACCTGCGCCGCAACGCTTGCTCGTCGTGGTGACCGAGGAGGCCCGAACGAAACACCTGGAAGCATTGACCCGGAACCTGAGCGGCGTGATTGAGCCTGAGCAGGTCCTGATCCCATCTGGTCAGTCGGAGGCCGAACAATGGACGATCTTTGAGCGCATCGCCGCGCAGATCAGGCCGAATGAGGAACTGATTTTTGACATCACCAACGGCTTTCGCTCCATTCCCGTGCTGGCATTGCTGATTGCCGCCTATGTGCGCGTGGCGCGCCGGGCCACGGTGCGCCATTTGATCTACGGCGCCTTCGACGCGCGCAACCCGGATAATGAGACACCTGTATTCGACCTCACCCCGCTGGCGGCGTTGCTCGAATGGACCACCGCGACCGATGCCTTGCTCAAATACGGGCGCGCCGACGCGCTGCGCGATCTGGTTCAACAACGGGCGCATGCGCATTCCAGCTCGAACCAACTGGCTCAACAACTTCACCAACTGACCGCGGCGCTCCAGGCGTCGCGCCCGGCGGAAGTGATGCGGACTGCTGCGACACTTCCTGAGGCCCTCGCTGCCTTTAGCGAGCCCAACGCCGCGGATGGGTCCACTCGCCCCCTGGGGTTGCTGCTGGGCGCGATTGAACAGGAATATGGGCCGATGGCCCTTGCGCAGCCGGATGAGCGCCGATTGGCCCGTGAGGTGATCGGCAAGCAACTCGAGATGATCAAGTGGTACGTGGCAAAGGGGCTGTGCGTGCAGGCGTTTACCCTTACCCGCGAGTGGCTTATCTCGGTGGTGCTGGCCGCAGCCGACAGCGACGGCGCCTATGACCTTTACAGTGAAAGCAACCGGGAACTGGCCGAGACGGCGGTAAATGGCTTTAAACAGACACAACGTTCGTCGCGCCCGGTGCCGGCGCGTATCCTGGAGATTGCGAACCAGCCTGCCATCCGCAGCCTGTGGAAGGAGTGTCGCGCCCTGCGCAATGATCTGGCCCATGCCGGAATGCGCCGGAACGCAGAGGCGGCCAAGCAGGTCGAGAAGCGGGTGCGTGATGTGTGCAGCAGGCTTCGCCCGGCGTTGCAAGCATTGGGGTTTGAGGTCTAGATGTGGATCTGTAGCCGGGCGCCCATCAGGCAGGGGAATGGGGAAACCCGGTTTCCCCACACTCCTCTCCGAGGGCCTATGTTCACGTTAGGAAATGCAATGAACCGGCTCTCCCTCAACGACCTGTTGCGGCTGTTTCTGGAAACCCGTGTGCCGGCGCTCTTTCTGATCGGCTCGTTGGCGCTGGCGATTCTCGGCAATGCCGTCTATGAATTGTTGACCGGGGTATTCGGGGCCACGCCGCAGTTTCTCATCGCCCTGATCGCCAGCGCGGTGCTGATCTTTGCCTTTGTGGTGGTCGGGTTCCAGCGCGTGCTGAGGGCGCTGCGGCGTCAGAGCGCGACGAAGGTTGACCCGGATCGGCAGGCCCCGCCGCATGCTGGCCTGATTCTGCCGGTCAGCGCGAACCCTCAGGCAGCCGACGCGGACATTCTCGCCTGGCACCAGCAAGGCGCGACCCTGCGCCATTGCTGGCTGCTGGCGTCGCCTTCGGTTGCCAGCAGCGAGCGGTTTCGTGACCTGAAACAGGCGCTGTTAGAGCAAAACGTGAACCCCCATGTGGTGTTGCTCGACGATGTGCTCCGTGCCGACCAGGTCTACCTCAAGGTGCGCGAAGCGATCAACGAGGCCGCGCCGGTGCGCGATGCCTGGCCGCTGATTGCCGACATCACCGGCGGCACCAAAGTGATGACCGCGGGTATTCTGCTGGCCTGCCTCGATGCGGGCGTGCCCGTGCAGTACTGGGTTGCGCCCCGGGATCGGCGGGGCGATCCGTTTTCATCGCCAGATAGTTGCGCGATGCAGGTTGTGGTGCGAACTCTGTGATGAGGAGCTTGACAGGTATGCCGGTACTCGTGCTGAATTACTCGCATCCGCTCACCGAGGCGCAGATCGCGACCGTGGCCGGGATCGTTGGCGAGACGCCGGAGGTGCGGGATCTGGCTTCGCAGGTCGACCGCGCTCGTCCCCTGGCCGAGGTTGCGCGCGATCTGGCCGACGCCGCCGGCCTCACCCCCCAGGAATGGCAGACCACGCCGCTGGCGCTCAATCCGCCCGCCCTGGCGCCGGTGGCGCTGGCGCTGATCGCCGAGATCCACGGGCGGGTGGGCCATTTTCCCGCCATGCTGCATATTCGGCCGGTGGAGGGGAGCGTGCCGACGCGCTACGAGGTGGCCGAGGTGGTGAACTTGCAGGTGGTGCGCGAGGCGGCGCGGGGGAGGAGGTAGGGGCGGCGGGGTGGGCCTCCCTCAGGTGTGCGCATTTGTGACGGGGCCACGCGGCAGACTGGGGATGTGGCCGCCCGGCGGGCGGGCGGCCGCCCTCGCCCAAGCGCCCGCGCACCCGAGGCCCTATGCGCACCCCACTGATACCAATTGGAATTGAGCAACCCGCATAGGTGTTACCGTCAGAGCGCATTGGAACGCCATGCGCGGCAATCCACAATCCAAAATCGGCAAGCCAAAATGGTATGAGGCGCCGCGCGCTCGCCGCCCTGCTCTGCGTTCTCCTCGCCCTCGTCGCCGCCCCAGCCCTCGCCGCCCCGCCCGCCGAAGCACCCATCGTCGGCGTCAGCGGCCCCACGGCCCCACCGCCCACTGCCCACCTCGACGCCGCCGGCTACCGCTTTGAGCGCATCCAGTTCGCCACCGCCCTCTGGGCCGACGGCCGCGGCGATGTCGTCCTCGACCTTGACCTCACCAACCTCGGCGTCGCCGACTGGCGCTCGCTCACCTGGAACTTCGGCTGGCCCTCCGCCGCCTACTCACAGATCCGCGCCTGGGACCCCCAGGGCCCGCTCCCTGTCACCACGGGCCGCTCCGGCTCCTCCATCGCCGTCACGCCGCAGTTCCGCGCCCCCGTGCCCATCGGCGAGCGCTACAGCTTTAGCTTCGCGATCACCATCGGCGGCATGGCCTCCGGCGGTGGTAGCCAGTGGCGCGCTGTCTGGCGCACCTCCTCCGGCTCTCCCGTCGGCGAGTACGTCGAGCGCCTCACCCTCCCCTCCACCGCCGCGGTCGGCGCCATCGCTCCGCTGCCCACCGAGCGTCGCGGCAGCACGCTCACCTGGCGCACCGCCAGCGCCCCCCCCGGCTGGAGCTTTGCCCTCGACGTTGCCTATACCCTTCGCGACCGTATCCCCGCCCCGCTCTTTCTTCAGCGCGATCCCCCCTGGGGCGGCAGGGCCTACGGCTCCTACCCGGAGGGCGATCTGGTGAACACGGTCGGCTACTGGGGCTGTTTTATGACCGCCGGCGCCATCATCGCCCGCTATCACGCCGACCAGCAGGACGCCTCGCCCCAGATCAATCCGGAAGACCTCAACCGCTGGCTCCGCGACAACAAGCGCTACGACGGCAACTACTTCAACCCCGTCGCCCTCCCCGATTACGCCCGTGTCCGCGGTGTCACCCTCGCACACCAGGCGGCGATCTCCGGCGGCCGCACCGACGCCACCGACCGCGTCCTCGACGACTACCTCCGCAGTGGCAACCCCGTGATCCTCAAAGTGCCCGCCCCCAGGTCGCCCAGCAAGATCCATTTTGTCGTCGCCGTCGGCCGGGTGCCCCAGGAGGGCCGCCACACCTATGCCGTCCTCGACCCCTACCACGGCGAGACAACGCTGGCGGCCCGCTATAACAACACGTACACCACGATCTACCCCTTCACCGGCACGCCGGCCGACACCCGCGCCCTCTCCTTCTCCGGCCACTCCCCGGTCGAGCTGCTGGTCACCGACCCGCTCGGTCGCCGGGCCGGCCTCGACCCGCGCACCGGCCTCCGCTACGCCGAGATCCCCGGCGCCGTCTACGCGGCCCTGGCGATCGCGCCGCTGGCCGGCGAGGGCGACCTCCCCGCCGATGAGCTGAAGAACCTCACGATCTACGCCCCGCTGGACGGCCCCTACACGGTCGAGGTGATCGGCGTCGGCGACGGCCCCTTCACGCTGGTGACCACGGGCACCGACTGGCTCGGCCGCACCACCAGCCACGCGCGCTCCGGCCTTGCGGCCCTCGGCTCGGCGCAGCACTTCTCCGCCGCCTACGACTCCGTCGGCGGTCTCTTTCCCCACACGCGCTTCCTGCCGGTGACCCGGCGCTGATGCCGGCCACTATCGACGACACCCACGGCACCCGCAGGGCCTTCGTGCGCAGCTGGTGCAGAACCAGGCGACCTTCTCGGCCATCCAGCAGGAGCCGAGCGCGTCAGAAAGCGATGCCGGACTTCTGCATTCTGCATGCGCACGAGGGCCCCCGGGTGCCGTTGTGCTGCGGACGCCTCCGCAACGCCCGGGCTTCCGCGCAGCCCCGCCG
>JACAEO010000160.1 GCA_013388805.1 Chloroflexota bacterium | reverse complement strand
GCGCAGCGAGGGGTCTTGCGGAGCATGGGCACCGCTAGATTCCTCACTCCGCCTGCGGCTCCGTTCGGAATGACATGAATCATATGGTTCTGAGGAGCGGAGCGAGGAATCTGGCCGCGCGGTGCGCTGAAGACCCCACGCAGCGCTCGGGGTGACATGGATGGCGGCACCGTGGACCAGAGCCACGACGACCAGCCGCGCCACCCTATGTCATTCCGAGCGGAGCGCAGCGGAGCGAGGAATGACACAACGATGGTTAACGATGGTTCTGAGGAGCGGAGCGACGCCGAGAGCGTGCAAGACATGATGTCATCCCCCCAACACTGGGTTGCCCGTACGACCTCGGACCCCAGGGCTGATGCAACGCTGCCTCCGGCAGTGGGGCGTAGGGGCTTGCCGCAAAGGCGTTGCCCAGGCCCTGGGCAGCCCGGGCGCGGTTGCCAGATTGTCACTGCCGGTGAGCGGAATGCGCCGCACGGCGCGGCGGCGGGGCGCTACCATGAGGCTAGTGCCGCAGAGTAGCCAAAGGAGGCTGCCATGAACGTCACCCATGCTCCGCCCCGTCCGCAGCGCGTGCCTGCTGAGCAGGAAGTGCGCTACTACATGCGAACGCCGGCAGTGACGATCAACATCGCGGCGCCCCTCAGCGATGCCCTGGCCCTGATGCGCGAGCACGACGTGCGCCGCCTGCCCTGTGTGATCGACACGGGCGAACTGCGCGGCATGATAACCCAGGGCGATATCCGCGGCGCCGACGTGATGCGGATCGCCGGCCTCGACCCGCTCGATGTCGCCGAGGCCCTGCGCACGGTCAAGGTCTATGAGGTGATGACCGAGGATCCAATCGGCATCGCCCCCGAGACGGGGCTGCGCGAGGCCGCGATGCTGATGATCGAGAACAAGATCGGCGGCCTGCCGGTGGTTGATGAGAACAACCACGTCGTGGGCATCATCACCGAGAGTGACCTCTTCGAGATCCTGGTCCAGCAACTCGAGCCGCGCGAGCCAGAGGCGTAGACTGGCGCGGTGCTGGTCGATATCCGTGGGTGAAGGTCCGCCCCTCGATCCGGACGGGCGCACTGACGAACGGAACCCTGTCAGGTACGGCACTGGCGATAAGCGCCTGGTCACTGGCGCGCCACCCTGCCGCGCCTGGCAGGGTTCGTTTTGCCTCCGAGCACGTTGCTAATACCAAATCCAGTTGGCAGTTCCGCATTGTCGTTGCCGTCATCGCTCATCGTGACGCCATGTGCGGCAATCTGCAATCCAAAATCTGCAATCGGAAATGGTATAACCGGTCGGGCTGATGCCTTCGCCCCCCTCCCCCACCAGATACGGGTGCGGTACAATGGGGTCCACGCGACCAGACAGACTGGCCGCGGTGATGATTGCGAGGATCGCATGGACGAGCGTGAGCGGGTGCGGCTGACGAGCATGGCTTCCTGCGCGGGCTGAGCGTCGAAGCTGGGGCCGGGCGCCCTTTCGAGCCTGCTGGCCGCGCTGCGCCTGCCAACCAGCCCGCAGTTGCTGATCGGGCTGGAGGTGAGCGATGACGCGGCGGTCTATCAACTGGACGAGCATACCGCTCTTGTCCAGACGGTCGACTTTTTCCCGCCGATCGTTGATGACCCCTACAGCTTCGGCGCGATCGCCGCGGCCAACGCCCTGAGCGACGTCTATGCTATGGGCGGGCGGCCCATCCTTGCGCTCGCGATCGCTGCCTTCCCCGAGGATCTCGACCCGGCGATCACCGCGGCCATCCTGCAGGGCGGCGCCGATAAGGTGGCCGAAGCCGGCGCGGTGGTGGCCGGCGGTCACACCGTGGTCGACCGCGAGCCGAAGTACGGCCTCTGTGTGACCGGGCTGGTCGACCCGGCGCGGGTGACCGCTAAAGCCGGGGCCCGGCCGGGTGATGTGCTGCTGCTCACCAAGCCGCTTGGCACCGGCCTGGTGACCACCGCCGCCAAGCGCGGCGCGGTGGTGGAAGCGCACCTGGCGGCCGCGACGGCAAGTATGCTGCGCCTCAATCGCCGCGCGGCCGAACTGGTGGCTGAGGTTGCGGTTCATGCCGCGACCGACATCACCGGCTTCGGGCTGCTCGGCCACGCCGCCGAGTTGGCGCGGCACAGCGGCGTGGGGCTGCGCGTGGACTCGGCGGCGCTGCCGCTGCTGCCGGGCGCACTCGCCTATGCGCGGGCCGCGATTGCCCCGGGTGGCCTGGGCCGCAACCGGCGCTACCTCGAGGCCGATGGCTATGTGCGCTACCACGGCGAGATCGAAGAGGCGCTGCGCCTCCTGCTCTTCGACCCGCAAACCTCGGGCGGCTTGCTGTTCGCCGTTGCGCCCACGGTCGCCGAGGAGGTGCTGCGGCGCTTTGCCGCCGCAGGGGAGCCCTGCTGGCCGATCGGCGAGGTCGTCGCCGGGGCGGGGATCGAGGTGCGGTAGGGCTGGCTTGCCGCCCACTAGCGGGGCGTGCTACTATAGGGCAGCGCGACGGCCGTCACCCGGGCCGGGCGCGCGCGAGGTGAGCGGTCGTCCTGATGGGGGGCGCCCATTGGGCCAGCCCCTGGCTGGAGCAGGCCACCTATGCTCAACTGGCTGCGCAAATTGTTGCAGCTCGACGCTGAGGCGGCGATCGAGCTTGGTCCCGGCGAAGAGATCCTCTACGTCATCGGGCGCCACTGGACCGTGCTGCTCACGCGCCTGGTGATCCCGGTGCTCGGCGTGCTCCTGTCTGGCGGCCTGGCACTCTATCGTGCTGCCGGCGGTACCTTCCTGGTGATCCAGCCCGAGGCGCCGATCGGCCTGGATGCGCTCAACTGGTTGCTGATCGTGATCGCCGCCGGGCTCGTGCTGATCTGGGCTGTGCTCTATGTCCGCGGCGCGAAGACGCGGACCCCGCGCCGGGTGATCCTCGGCGTTGCCGCCGTCGTGCTGCTGCTGACCTACTACCGCTACAATGGCGGGCGCGTCTTTGCGCTTGACCCGACGCTGGCCGCTGAGCAGAGCGCCGACATCTTCAATATCATGCTCATCCTGCTGGCGGTGATCAGCGCCTTCATGATCCTCTTCACCTTCTACGACTGGCTGAACGATGAGCTGATCCTCACCAACCAGCGGGTTGTCTTCGATAATGACCAGGTCTTCATCCCGCGGCTGATCGAGCAGCGCATCCAGGAGCAGATCTTTCTCGAGGATGTGCAGGATGTGAACGCGAAGACGAGCACCTACCCGCAGCATATCCTCAACTATGGCACGATCGTGGTCAAGTCGGCGCGCTTCGGTGGCAATATCGTCTTCGAGTCGGCCAGTGAGCCGATGGAGATGCAGAAGCGGATCATGGACCAGGTGCGCGCCCTGCGTAAACGCAAGACGACCGATGACTATGTGCGCATGGTCGATGAACGTATCTATGGCAAGAAGGCGCCCAGAGGCAAGCTGACCACGGTGGTCAGGCAGACGCGGCCAGCCCGCGCGCTGAGCTGGCTCTTCCTGGAGAACCCCGAGATCGATGAGAAGACCGACACCTACACCTGGCGGCCCCACTGGCTCTTCCAGATCAAAGCGCTGATCGGGCCGTTCGTGCTGCTGATTGCGGGGCTGTTCGCCGTGGCCCTGCTGGCCCGGATCATGGAACCAGCGTTGATCTGGGTTATCCTGGCCACAGCGTTGGTGCTGCTCGTCTTTGCACTCTGGACGGCCTGGGAGGTGGAGGATTATCGCAACGACCGCTACATCCTCAACCTGACCAATGTGATCGACATTGAGAAGAAACCCTTTGGCCCGGAGGATCGGCGGCAGGCCAGCCTGGGCGCGATCACCAATGTGCGCTTCGAGACGACCTTTATCAGCAACCTGCTCGGCTATGGCGATGTGGTGCTGGAAACGGCCGGCGCCGGCGGCAAGTTCACCTTCCTGCGCGTGCCGCGCCCTAATCAGGTGGTGACGACGATCAACGAGTATATCGTGAACTTCCGGCGCGGCGAGCGTGAGAAGAACCTCAACGACACCCTCGATCTGCTCGTGCAGTACCACGAGGCGCAGAAACGCTACAACGAGATCAATCCCGGCACCCCGTAGGACGCCGTCCGAGCAGCTGTGCGCGGTCGGCCCCGCCCGGGAAGCGAAGCATTGGCGCAGCCAGTGCAGTGGCCCAGTGAGCGCAACGCAGAGCACGGCGGCAGCCGGGGAAGTACGGGTTTGGTTTACACGCCGCCGGGGAGCGCGAGCAGCTTGCCCGCGCACGCTGACGAGGGCGGAACGCCCGCGCCCCCGGGTGTGCGTGGTTATCCCATGGAGCCCCTGGTGAAGCTTCGGCCCCTGCTGCTGCTGCTGCTGCTCGGCCTGCTGCTCGCCCCCGTGCCGGCCAGGGCCCAGCCACAACCCCCGCTGACCATCGAGGTCCAGGCTGGCTACGACGGCGCTGGCCAGTACAGGGTCGGCCACTGGTTCCCCGTGATCCTGACCGTCGCCAATACGGGCGGCGATAGCCTGGCGGTGATCGAGTGGCGCTTCCCCGGCGACGCCGATGGCGGCGTTCGTCACCTGGTTGATCTGCCGCGCGGCGCGCGCAAGCGCCTGCTGCTCCCCGTGGTGAGCGCGGAAGGCGCGCGCCGGGCCACCGTCGTGCTGCTGGTCGATGGGGAGGAGCTGGCGCGCCAGCAGGTGCGGCTTGAGCCCATTGCTGCCTTCCAGCCAGCGGTAGGCGTGATCAGTAGCGACCCGGCGCTGCTCAATAGCCTGCGGGCCGCCCAGGTCGCCGCGGACGCCGCTACGGCCGTCGCGCACCTCGACCCGGCGTTGCTGCCCGATGACGCCATGCAGCTGGCCGGGCTCGATACGATCTTCATCCACGACCTGGCCACCGCCACCCTGTCGCAGGCCCAGCGCGATGCGCTGGCCCTCTGGACCCGCCTGGGCGGCCAGTTGATCGTTGGCGGTGGCCCGCCGGCCGAGCGCACGGTGCCCGGGCTGGACGACCTGCTGCCGGTGGAGGTCGGCCAGTTGCAGGCCAGGGTGCCTGCCAACGCGCTTGCCCGCCTCGCCGGTCGCCCGGAGCTCGCGGCCAGCCTGCCCGCGCTCACCGCCAGCGCCGTGACGCCACGCGCGGCGGCGCGTGTGCTCGACCAGGCCGGGCTGCTCACCGCGCGCAGCGAGGGGGCCGGCGAGGTGATCTTCGCCGCCTTCGACCTGGCGGCGCTGCGCGCCTGGGCCGGCGAAGCCAGCCTCTGGGAGCAGGTCATGCGCCAGGCGCCGCGGGCCACCATTGGCTTCAGCTTCCGCTCGCGCAGCGAGAATCTGCTGCGCGATACGATCCAGCTCGACGCGCTCCGCCTGCCCTCCACCGGCGTGCTCCTGCTGCTCATGCTGGCTTATATCGCCGTGGTTGGCCCGGCGAACTTCTTCGTGCTGCGTCGGCTCCGGCGCATCGAACTGGCCTGGGTGACCACACCGCTGATCGTCGTCGCCTTCCTCGCGCTGGCCTATGGCGCCAGCTTTGTGCTGCGCGGCACGCGCCCACAGGTCTTACAGCTCAGCATCGTCCAGGGTTTCGCGGAAACGTCGCGCGGGCAGGCGACCGCCTTCGTCGGGCTCTTCTCGCCCCAGCGACGCAGCTACCAGCTCGACTTCGCCGCGGACAGCCTGGTCACGCCCGGGACGCTAGAGGGCTTCCAGTTTCGCCCGGTGCCGGTGACCAGCGACGGGACGACCACCGGCATGCGCGATGTGCTGGTCGACGTTTCGGCGCTACGCACGGTGATCGTGGAGCAAGCGGTGGACACGGTGCCCACGCTGGCGAGCGAGCTGCGCCGCGACGGCGACCACGTGCGCGGCGAGTTGACCCTGGTCGATGGGCCCGCACTGCGTGATGTGCAGATCGTCGCCGGCGCGGCCGCGACCATGATCGGCGACCTGCAGCCGGGCGCCAGGGCAACGGTGGACCTGCTGACCACCGAGATCAACTTCCCTAACCAGATGCTACTCAGCGACGAGGGCACCTTCAATCGCAACCAGGTGCTCTATGCCCTGTTCGGCTACGACCGCTTCAGTGTCGGCGGGCCGACCTTCCAGGGCGCGCAGGGCCACCCCGACCCCGCGGGCCTCTACCTGATCGGCTGGGCCGCAACGCCGACCCTCGCGGTCAGCGTTGACGGCACGCCGATCGAGCAGATCGGCGAGACGCTCTATGTCATCCGGCTCAACCGCTAGCGACACGTCCGTGGCCGCCATCGTCGAGACCAGGGGCCTGACCAGGCGCTACGGCGCTACCCTGGCCTTGAACCAGCTGAACCTGGCCATCCCGCAGGGGGCGATCTACGGCTTCATCGGGCCGAATGGCGCCGGCAAGACCACCACGATGCGCATCCTGACCACGTTGCTGCTGCCGAGCGATGGCGAGGCGTGGGTGGCGGGCTACTCGGTGGTGCGCGACCGGGCGGCGGTGCGCCGCGCCGTGGGCTTCATGCCGGACTTCTTCGGCGTCTACGACAACATGAAGGCGGCGGAGTACCTGGAGTTCTTTGCCGCCGCGTACGACATCGCGCCGGCACGGCGCCCGCGCCTGATCGATGACCTGCTGGCCCTGGTGGACCTGAGCCACAAGAAGGAGGCCGAGGTGATGGGCCTCTCGCGGGGGATGAAGCAGCGGCTGAGCCTGGCCCGCACCATGCTCCACGACCCGGCCCTGCTCATCCTCGACGAGCCGGCCAGCGGCCTCGATCCACGGGCGCGGGTCGAGCTACGTGAGTTGCTCAAAGAGCTGCGGGCCATGGGCAAGACGATCATGATCAGCTCGCACATCCTCACCGAACTGGCCGAGATGTGTACGCATATCGGGATCATCGAGCGGGGCAACCTGCTTGCCTCGGGCGATGTGGCGACGATCATGCGCGAGCTCCAGCCCCACCGGGTCTTCGAGGTGCAGGTGCTGGCTGACACCGAGCCTGGAGCGGCGGCGGCGCTGGAGCAGGCCGCCGCGCTGGTGCGCGGGCAGCCCCACGTGCTCGCGGTCCGTGTGCTCCCCGAGGACGAGCCGCCGCACATGCAGATCGACTTCGACGGCGACGACCGGGCGGTCAGCGGCTTGCTGGGCCGGCTGATGGCTGCCGGCATCCCGGTGACCCACTTCGCCGGCCAGGCGAGCGACCTTGAGGAGATCTTCCTGCGTGTAACCGAGGGCGTGACAGGGTGACGGGAAGAAATACTTGAGATCTTCAAGATTCCTCCCCATGTCGGGCTCCATGGTACGCGAATTCTGGTATGCTAAAGAAAGGGGATGTGCAAGCACTAGACGAACCACGTGCAAAGAGGAGTCAGACGCTGATGTCGCACAGCAAGCTGTCCGTGCCCCACACCGCGCCTGACCAGTGCTCGCTTCACGGCGATGGCGCCGCGGGAGCCTCGGTCGCTGATGACCCGCTGGCAGCATTGCGCTACAGCCCACCGCCGGAGATCGGCGAGGAGGTGATCGCCAGCCTGCGCACAGAGCGTTCCAGCCCGAGTCGCTCGGAGGCCGAGGACGCGCTGCGCACCATCGCCGCCGTCGACACGCGCAGTCTGCCGCCACGGCTGCGCCCGAAGACCACCAGGCACAAGGGGATCACGCGGATCGACCACCCGGCCAAGCGCACCTTTGGCTATTTCGTGCGTGTGACCTGGAACAAGCAGCGGCGCAGCAAATTCTTCTCCGACTCGGTCTATGGCGACCGGCTGGCGGCGCTGAGCGCGGCGCTGGAGTGGCGTGACCAGGCCGAGCGTGAGCTGGGCAAGCCGCGCACCGAGCGCCAGGTGATCGGCGTCTCGCGCACCAGCACCGGCATCGTCGGCGTGCGCCGCACGGTCAAAGACGGGCGCGAAGTCTACGAGGCCACCTGGCGTGAGGGCAACCGTATCCGCCGGACCTCGTACTCGATCGCCAAGCATGGCGAGAAACGGGCCCTGAGCCTGGCCCGGCGCGCCCGCGAGCGCTACGAGCGCCAGCGCCAGCGCAGCCCGATCGGCGACTGAGCGCAGTACGGCGCCCGGGGTAGCGCAGATGGGTCGGCCCCCGCCTCGTAGGGCCGTCGCAGTGACTGGGCGGATGCTGCGGCTGTCCACCCGTGCTATAATACTAGCACGGGTGTTTTTATTGTGCCGGAGGGGGTATGAGCACGACGATCATCGTGGAGCCGGATGTCCAGCAGAAGCTGGCCATTCTCGGGGGCGAGGCCGCCGACGAAGTGACGGACGTGCCCGCCACCCAGAGCATCCAGCAGGGCATCACTCACGCCACCGGCTTTCTCTACGATGCCCGGCGTGAGGGCGGCGGCACGACCCGGCTCTTCAAGGTGCTGCAGACAAATGCATGTCGATTCGCATGTAAATACTGCTTCACCTCCTGTGCCATTCGCCGCAAACGGACGACCTTCAAGCCCGATGAGCTGGCCACGACCTTCATCAGCCTGAGCCGTAACCGTATGGCAGAGGGCCTCTTCCTCTCCTCCGGCATCGTGCCCGACGCCGACACGACCATGGAGCAGATGCTCGCGACCGTCGAGCGGCTGCGGCTGAGGGAGGGCTACACCGGCTACATCCACCTCAAGCTCATCCCGGGCGCATCCTTTGCGTACATCGAGCGCGCCGTGGAACTGGCCGACCGGGTGAGCCTGAACCTGGAGGCGCCCAACCAGGAGCGGCTGAGCGCTCTGGCGCCCGACAAGGAGTTCAGCGCGAGCATGTGGGGCCGTATGGCGTGGGCCGCCGAGCTGATGAAGCAAGCGCGCCGCGAAGGGCGCAAGGCGGCGCGCAGCCTGACCACGCAGTTCGTCGTCGGCGCGGTGGGCGAGAGCGATCGTGAACTGCTGGCAACCGTGCAGCGCGCGCACCGCGAGCTTGGCCTCTGGCGGGCCTACTTTTCCGTCTTCCACCCGATCGCGCGCTCGCCGCTAGCTGACCAGCCGGCTGAGGATCCGACCCGCGCGCTGCGCCTCTACCAGTCCGACTTCATGCTGCGCGACTACGGCTTCAGCTACGACGAGTTGCCCTTCGACGCACAGGGCCTGCTGCCGCGCGACAGGACGCCGAAGCAGGCGTGGGCCGAGCGGCACCTGCACGAGCCAATCGAGCTCAACCGCGCCCCGCGTCACATCCTCGTGCGCGTGCCCGGCATCGGCCCCAGGAGTGCCGACCGGATCATCGCGGCGCGGCGCCAGAGCCGGCTGCGCGACCTCTCCCAGCTCAAGGCCCTTGGCGTCACCACGGGCTGGGCCGCACCGTATGTGTTGCTCGACGGCCGGCGCCCGGCCGTGCAGTTGAGCCTGTGGTGAAAGCATTGTTTGACCGCCCTGGCATGACCCCTGCATCCCGCCCACAGGCGGGTTATTCTGTGTTATCCTATCCATCGTTCACCTGAGCCATTCGTCGCCTGTCCTTTCAGCCATTCCGCACCGGTCGCACCGGTGCGATAATGGACGCTGCACGTGTTGCGTTCAGCGCTTACCGATGGTCACGCCAGGCTAGAGCATGCTCGATTTTATCAGACTGATGTGGATCGGGACCATCGAGGCGATGCGGCTGAACCCGCAGGCCTTCGCCTACGTCGAGGCCGAGAATCGCACCGGGACGGTGGTGCTCGCGATCGCGATTGTCGGCGGCGCCTCGCTGCTGCTCGGCCAGAGTGTCATCCTCTTCGTCAATCGGGTGCGGCCAGCACGCTTTGTGCTGAGCTTGCTCTTGAATGGCATCATCTTCACCCTGAGCCTGCTGGTCTGGGCCTTTGCGATCTGGCTGACCGGCCGCATCCTCTTTCCCAATGCGATCCCGTTTGCCACCGTGGCGCGCCTGGTCGCGCTGGGTGCAGCACCCTACGTCTTCGGCTTCCTGGTGCTGTTGCCCTACGCCGGCAATTTCATCGGCAAGGTGCTGGCCGTCTGGAGCTTCCTGGTGGTGCTGGCCGCGCTGACAACGCTGGCCAACGGCAACTTCGGCGCCGCCTTGATCTGCACCACGATCGGCTGGGTGATCATCACCGTGATGAGCGCCACGATCGGCCGGCCGGTTATCGCGCTGCGCAACTGGCTCTGGAAGCGGCTCACCGGCAGCGATATGGAGGCCAGTGTGCAGGATCTGCTGACCCAGTTTGCCACCAGCGAGCAGGCTGAGCCGCAGCGCGACAAGGGAGGCCGGCGATGATCCTGTCAACCTTGAATCTGCTCATCACCGGGCTGATCCTGCTGATCGTGCTCGGTGCGTTGCTGGCCCCCTTTGAGAGCCTGGGCTGGTGGGCCGGCTGGTTCGGCGAGAAGCCCGCCCCGCCCCGGCCCGACCAGGCGGCGCCCGATGCGAGGGTGACCGAGCACCCGGCGCAGAGCGCGCTGGTCTACCTCTCCGGGATCGGCGCGATCGATGCCGCCTCGATCCCGCAGGAGGAGATCGACTGGGGCAAGATGGCAGTCAAACGCCTACCGGGTGTGCTGGTCGTGCCCGACATCTACCCCTACTCGGTCACCAATGCGGGGCTCACCGCTGACCGCACTTTCTCGAAGGTTTACCGCTGGATGGAACAGCGCCGGCTGGAGAATCCCTATGATGCGCTGCAGTTCGTGATCAACCTGCGCAACCTGTTCCAGGTCGCAGTTTCGGCCGACCGGCGCTATGGCCCGATCTACAATCTGGGCGTGGCCAACGAGATCGTCAAGGCGCTGCAGTCCCGCGGCTACCGGGTGGGGAGCGGCAAGCCGGTGGCGCTGGTGGGCTTCAGTGGTGGCGGGCAGGTGGCCGTGGGTGCGGCCAGCTATCTGGCGCCGCTGCTCCAGGCGCCGATCCGGGTTATCTCGGTGGGTGGGGTGATGAGCGATGACCCGGGCCTGAATCATCTCACCAGGCTGTATCACCTCTATGGCGAGGCCGACCCGGTGCAGAAGCTGGGCCACTGGCTCTACGCAGGCCGCTGGAAGTGGTTCCCCAACAGCGATTGGAACCGGGCGGCCGCGGCGGGCAAGATCGAGGAGATCAGCATGGGGCCGATGGGCCACAATGGGGCGAAGAACTACTTCAGCTGGACGGCTTTTACCTCGGAGGGCACGTCCCACGCGATCGCGACGATCGACAAGATCGGCGACCTGCTGGCCCAGGATGGGCTGATCGACCCTGCGGCGCTGCAGGCGGCCCGTGCAGCCACCGATCCCGAGGCCAGGGCCTACGAGGCAGCCCGCATCGCCGAGGCTGCCCGGGCGCGGGCCTCACGCCCGTAGGGCCGCAGCATGCGCCAGCGGCAAATGCCCCCGCCTGACCGACGGCGTGGCCCGGCGGCCGGACCCGTGGCACAACGCCCCGCGTGGCGCCCACGGGGGGCCGGGGGCGCCCAGGCGGGGTGCCCCTACGGACTTGTGGAGGTTTGTATGGCACGTGATACCGACACGCCGGTGGTCTCCAACTATGCACGGTACTGGGAGGCGCCGTTCAATCGCCCCGAGGCCTACCCGATCGCCCAGGAGCTGGATCCGGCCCACTATCGCCCGCTGGGCCCGTGGATGGGCCGCCTGGTGCTGCCCACGATCCAGGAGCGGGCGAGGGTGCGCGGCACCTGGCTGGAGCTCTACCATGCCCCGGAGACCCACCGCGCCCTGGTTGGCACCCGCGTGCGCCTGCGCTGGGCCGACACGCCCGACCTGAACGCGCGGCTCTGGGGCGTCACCCGCACGGTGGTCTTCAACGACGAGGCCTGGGAGGCGGTGCGCAAGGGTATCGTGCTGGGTGAGCGGCTGCACGGGCTGAGCAATGTCAACCCGCTCGAGTCGCTGGCCGGCGCCCACGCCAACGACGACATCCTGGTGCGGCTCGACGGCGCGGTGCAGGTTGAGTTGCAGCCGCCGGACGGCCACGAGCCCGTCGTGGTGATCCGCCGCATGCCCGTGGAGATCAGCGCGCCCTACTACGCCCTGGTGCGCTTCGCCGGCCCCGCCAGTGTTGCTGACGGCTACACGGTGCACCACTACAACGCCGCCACGGCGGACTTCAGCGGCCCCGAGGAGGTCCTGTACCTGCCCGAGGTAGTGCCGGACAGCAACGAGACGCGCAACTCCACCGCAGCCGGGATCGAGTGCTCGCCCTGCAATGCCCAGGGCTGGTACATCTACGGCGCCAGGGATCGGCAGGGGCGCTTAGTGGTGCGCGCCCTGGCCGCGCGCCAGGTGCTGCGGCTCAACCCGCAGGTCGCGGTGGTGGTGGGGACGAGCGACGCGATGGACTACCTGCGCCCCAGGCAGTGGAAACGGGCCGCCGCCAGGGGCGAGGCCACGCAGGCGCTCCTCGTACCAGACGGCATCCATCCCGATGCGGCCCGCGCCGCCTGGCAGGAGGGCGACCGGGTGCTGCTGATCCACCTCTACGGTGGCATCGGTGGCAAAAAGACCGAGCCGGCCGCGCGAACGCCGCTCTACTGGGGCCACTTCGCCTTCGGGGTCGCCACGGTGATCCACGAGCCGCTGGCCAACGAGTTGGGCTTCGATATCGTATACAATCAAGTCTATGCGCACAACGCCGATGGGATGACCGCCGGCGCGCTGCACTACAGCCGCTACAGCGGCGACCGGCAGTATGGCTGGGCGGGGGTGCGGCCCATCCAGGATCTGCTGGTGAAGATCGACGCGCTGAGTGGCGCGTTCAGCATCTGGGGCACGGAGGTGACAGCGCTTGAGGAGATCGAGCGGCAGTTGGAGGTGATGGAGGCGCGCTATCGCATCGCCGATGGGCGCGGTGGCACCAGGGTGGGCGCGTTGAACAACTGTGCCCAGGACGGGGCCCAGGCGCTCTATGCGGCGGTGCGTACGGTGGGGCGCATCCTCGGGGCGCGGGCCGATGTGCGCGCTGAGATGTCGGACACCCCGGAGGAGGCGCAGCGGCTCAAGGCGCTCCAGGAGTTGGGCGACGAGATCCAGCGCGTCCTGCTGCCCTGGGGCGCGGCCCGCGAGGACTGGGAGTACAGCGTCGCCTCACTGGGCAGTGAAGGCGGCGGTATCTTCGGCACGATCGGCGATGCGGTCAAGAGCTGGCGCACCATGCTCCCGCCCGTCGCCGCCCGCTCGCTGGCCGAGGTCTTCCTCGACCACGGCGGCGCAATCTATGTGCTACGGACCTACCAGGTCGGCGGCAATGATCCTGATGTTGAGCCGATTGTGCCAAATATCTAGATTCTACCGTCATGTACTGCGTGGGACACCCGACGCCCATACGCATCAAGTTACGGGCTGCGGCCGTGCCGCTCACCCACACGGAAGGATGAAAGCTTTGTTGTGTTGGCAGTTTCTGCCAGCGAAGCTGGCAGAAACTGCCAACACAACAAAGCTTTAATCCTTCCGCGTGGGTGAGCGGC
>JACAEO010000037.1 GCA_013388805.1 Chloroflexota bacterium | reverse complement strand
GGCGCCCTGGCTGCTGCGGCGGGGGCGGGGGGCCATCCTGCCCGCCGTGGCCCGCCCGGCCAGCCTGGTGCTAGAGGGCGGCTACGACGCGCTGAACCTGGCGATCCTCTGGGTTGGCTACAACCAGCTTCTGGCAGCGCTGGCCATGCTCGCCGTTCTCTGGGGGATGTGGCGCCGGGTGCCGGGCGCCGCCGTGCTGCCAGGCTGGGTCGGCCTGCTGCTGCTGCTGGCCAACCCGCGGCTGCTGGGCTACCTGTTGCCGGCCCTGAGCCTGCCGCTGATCGTGGCGGGGCTGCTCGGGCGCCGCCCACTGCTGATCGTCGCCGGTGCGCTGGCGCTGGCGGCCGCGCCCTGGCTGCTGCGGGCGCCCTCCACCTGGCTGCTCAACAACGACGCAGTGGTGATCAGCCTCTTTCTGCCCTTCAGCGTGGCGATCGGCGGCGGCGCCGCGCTGCTCTATGCCACGCTGCAGGCGGCGCCCCTCGCCGCGCTGCGGCGCGCCGCCGCCCCGCTCGCGATCACGCTGACCGTGGCCAGCGCCCTGTGGGGCGCATCCAACCTGCGGAGCGTGCTTAACCCGACCACAGTGATCGCCACGGCCGCTGACCGCGCGGCGGTGGCCTGGGTCGCCGCCAATACGCCGTCTGAGGCCCGTTTCCTGATCAATGCCAGCCCCTGGCTCGGCATCGCCCGACGCGGCAGCGACGGCGGCTGGTGGTTGCTGCCCCTGGCCGGCCGCTGGACCAGTACGCCCCCGGTGCTGTTCACCTACGGACCGCCGGCCTATGTGCAGGAGACCATCGCGCGGGGCGAGGCAATCGCCGCCTACCAGCCTGGCCAGGAACAGGCCATCCTCGATCTGATGCGCCGCGATGGCATCGACTACCTCTACTTCGGCGTGGAGCCCGGCACGCTGCGCCCCGAGGCATTTGCGGCGCTGCCCGAGCTCACAACGGTCTACAGCCACGATGGCGTGACCATCCTTGCCCGCAGATCCCAGTCGTGATATGATCGCCGGGGCCGGTGCAGGGGCCGTGTGGAGGCTGGCAACATGAGTGACGAGTCCCAGATCAGCGAGCGTGAACGCGAGATCCTGCAACTGGTGGCCACCGGCGCAACCAACCAGCAGATCGCGCAGCAACTCAACATCAGCGTCAACACCGTCAAGGTGCACCTGCGCAACATCTTCGGCAAGATCGGGGTGGTCTCGCGCACCGAGGCGACACTCTACGCCGTGCGCTCCGGGCTGGTGACGGTTGAGCGGGCGAGTGGCACGACGGCGGTGGCCGACGAGCCCGAGGAGCCCCCGGTGGTGGAGCAGCCAGCGGGCGCCACAGCCGGGCCGGTGATGCCCGAGGAGCCGGCTGGCCCCGTTGTCATGGCCGAGCCCGCAGCGGCGCTGCCAGCGGTTACGCCAGCGCCCCGGCCGGAGCCGCTGATCATTGATACGCCGCCACTGGTGGTGCCGGCCAGCGCGGCGCCCCCGGCGAGCGGGCGGCTCAACCCGCTGATGATCGGCCTGGCAGTGGTGGCGCTGCTGGCAGTTGGCGGCCTGCTCGCAACACTGCTGCTACGCCCTGCGGCGGCGCCGGTCGCGCCCACCGCCGCGCCGGGCGCGATCGACCTGCCGCCGGCCGGGCAGCGCTGGCGCGAACTGGCGCCACTGCCCGAGGGCCGCGCGGACTTCGCGCTTGCCGCCGCCAGCTTTGACGGCGCCAGCTATCTCTATGCCATCGGCGGCGAGGACCCTGACGGGGTCAGCGCCGCCGTGCTGCGCTACGATATCGCCGCAGACAGCTGGGCGCGCTACACGGCAAAGCCGACGGCGGTCGCCGATGTGCAGGCCGCGGTGATCGGCGGCAAGATCTACGTGCCTGGCGGGCGCACCGCCGACGGCGCGGTGACCGACCGCTTCGAGGCCTACAATCCCCAGAGCGATACCTGGGCGGAGTTGGCACGGCTGCCCGCGCCGCGCAGCCGCTACGCGCTCGCCGCGGTCGAGGGCAAGCTCTACCTCTTTGGCGGCTGGGACGGCAGCGACTATGCCGGCCAGGTCTGGCAGTACACGCCTGACAGCGACAGCTGGGCCACACTGACCGCCATGGCGGTGCCGCGCGCTGACGCGACAGCGGTAGCGGTCAACGGTCAGATCTTTCTGATCGGCGGCGAGAACGCCGATGGGCGCCTGGCGCGCAACGAACGCTACAACCCCGCTGAGGAAGGCCAGGGTAACCCCTGGACGGTACGGGCGCCCCTGCCCGAGCCCCACAGTCGTCTGGCCGGCGCCGGGGTCTTCGACCAGGCCTTTGTCTTCGGCGGCCCGGCAGGCGCCCGTTCCTATGACGGCTCACGGGATGCCTGGCAGCCGGTGGCGCTCCCGGTCGCCCTCGAGCTTGAGGGTCTGCGCGCCCACGCCCTGGACAACAACCGGGTCGCGATCGCTGGCGGGCGTGGCCCTGACGGGCTGGCCAGCGGGGTCTACGCCTATCAGGCGCTCTTCATCGTCGTGCTGCCGAGCGCCGCCCAGCCATGAGCGTTCGTCTGCGCGCACCCCTGGCGCCGGCCCTGCTCGCCGCCGCGGCCGTGGCCATGCTGAGCGCCGCCTTCGCCCTCGCCTCAACCGGCGTCTACTACGACGACGACCTGGCCCACTACATGATCGCGCGCTTCGCCTGGCGCCACCCCGAGCTGTTCCTGAATAGCTGGGGACGGCCCAGCTTCACCATCCTCTACGCGCCGGCCGCCGCGCTGGGCTTTGTGCCGGCACGGCTCTTCAGCGCGCTGCTCGCCGGGGCAACGGCGCTCGCCGCGGCCTACCTGGCGCACCTCCACGGCGTCCAGCGTGGCTGGCTGGCCGCCCTGCTCACCGGCGCGCAGCCGGAGTTGCTGCGCCAGGGCTTCTCGACCCTCACCGAACTGGTCTTCGCGCTGCTGCTGGTCCTCTGCCTGATCGCCGCGCGCCGCGCGCGCTGGGCAGGGCTGGCTCTCGCCGCCGGGTGGCTGCCGCTGGCCCGCTACGAGTCGCTGCCCCTGGTCGCGGTCTTCGGCGTCCTGCTGCTGCTGAAGGGGCAGTGGCGGCTCCTGCCGCTGCTCGCCCTGCCGCTGCTGATCCAGAACAGCTTCTACGCCCTGCGCGAGGGCAACCCGGCGCTGCTGCTCTTCCCGCTCGACCAGGCGCTGGGCGTGCGGGCAAGCGCCCCGCACTTCGACTACGGCACGGGCGCCCCGCTCTCCTACCTGCACCGCGCGCCGCTCGCCTATGGGCCAGCGATCTTCGCCCTGGCATGCCTCGGCATGGCCCGTGCGCGCCCCGGGCTCCTGCAGATCAGCGTATTGACCATGCTCGCCGTCTTGAGCCTGACCTACTGGCTGCTGCCGGGCGCGGGCGTGGCGGGCTACATCCGCCACCTGGCGATGGTCGCGCCGGCCGTAGGTGTGCTCGCGGCAATCGGGCTGGAGCGCATCGCCGCGCCCCTTACGCAGGCCAGCGCCCCTGGCTGGCTCATCCCGCTGCTGGGGGTAGGGCTGGCGCTCTGGCTGGGCATGCGAACCATGTACGCCGGCGCCATCATCGCGGCCGCCGGCGCGGTGCTCCCCACCGTTCCGCGCGCAGCGCCGCGGGTGGCGGAGGCGACAGCCCTCGCGCTCGGCGCGCTCGCTGTGGTCACGGCGGCCCTGCCGGTGCGCCCGTTCCAGCTCGTTGAGGAGCAGCAGACAGCCATCGCAGCTGGTCAGTGGCTGGGGGCAAGCCCCTATGGCGCCCGTTTCACGCTCGGCTCGCACATCTGGCAGCAGTACGCGGCCGGGCTCGACCCCTACGATCCCGCGCGCTTTCGCGGCATCACCCCGGCCGAGGTAGAGGCAGCGCCCCCGGGCACGGTGATCGTCTGGGACTCGCACTACTCGCACCGCCTGGTCTGGAATACGCCGCTGGCATTGCTCCAGGATCCAGGGCGCTTCCGGCTACTCAAAGCGTGGGAGCAGCCCACGTTTCAGCTCTACATCTTCGAGAAGACCGCACCGTAGGACAGGCGCTGCCGTGCGTATCGCGCTGATCGTCTTCAATCTGCCCGAGCGAGGCACCTACTTCCGGGCCTACCACTTCGGGCGCGAGCTGGCGCGGCGCGGCCACCGATGCACGCTGGTCTACACCGCGCCCACGGCGCGCCAGCGCATCGCGGTGCGTTTCGCGGAGGCTGGCCGCCTCGCGCTGGTGGCCGCGCCGGATCTGCTGCGGGGCAGCCTGCGCTCCGGCTGGGATCCCTGGGCGGCCCTGGCGCGCACACTCTTCCTGCGCGGCGCGCGCTACGACCTGGTGCACGCCTTTGAGTGCCGGCCCACGGTGATCGCCCCGGCCCTGGCCGCGGCCCGGCTGGCGGGCGTGCCACTCGTGATCGACTGGTGCGACTGGTTCGGGCGCGGCGGCTCCGTCGAGGAGCGTCCCCCCGGCCTGGCCCGCGCGGTGCTACGCCCGGTGGAGACCTTCTTCGAGGAGCACTTTCGGACCTACGCCGACGCGACCACGGTGATCAACTCGATCCTGCGTCAGCGCGCGCTAACTCTGGGCGTATCACCCGAACGTATTAGCCTGGTCCCCAATGGCTGTGACATCAGCGAAGCGGGCGAACTGGAGCCACAGGCGGCGGCGCGGGCAGCGTTGGGCCTGCCGGCCGCAACGCCGATCATCGGCTACGCTGGCGCGATCTTCGCGCGCGACGCGCAGCTCATGGCCGCCGCCTTCGACGCGCTCCGCGCCGCCCGCCCGGATGCGCGGCTGCTCGTGCTCGGTTACACCAACATCGCGATCGAGCGGCTGGTGGCCCACCCCGAAGCCGTGTTGCGCACCGGGCCCCTCGCGGCCGCCGCGTTGCGCCAGGGGCTGCGCGCCTGCGACCTGGGCTGGGTGCCGCTCTGCGACAGCGGGGCTAACCGCGGGCGCTGGCCGCTGAAGATCAGCACCTACATGGAACTGGGCCTGCCCATAGTGACCACCAACATCGGCGACCTGGGGGCATTCTTCGCCCGCTACCCGGCCGGGATCACGGCCCCGCCCACGCCCGCAGCGATCGCCGCGGCGAGCCTGGCGCTCCTGAACGACCCGGCGCGCCGCGAGGCGTTGGGCGCGACGGGGCGGTGCCTCGCCGCGGGCGAACTGAGCTGGGCGCGGGTGAGCGAACTGGTTGAGCAGGTGTACATGCGGGTGCTGGCGCGCACCCCGGAGGGCGCCCCGACACCGCCGCCGTAGCCCCCGGGCAACCCCCCTTTCAGGGGTAGAGTTTCTGGCGGATGGC
>JACAEO010000049.1 GCA_013388805.1 Chloroflexota bacterium | reverse complement strand
TGTTCGTCGCCGTCGGCGGGACCGGCGTGTTCGTCGCCGTCGGCGGGACCGGCGTGTTCGTCGCCGTCGGCGGGACCGGCGTGTTCGTTGCCGTCGGCGGGACCGACGTGTTCGTTGCCGTCGGCGGGACCGGCGTATTCGTCGCCGTCGGCGTCCTCGTCGCCGTCGGCGGGACCGGCGTATTCGTCGCCGTCGGCGGGACCGGCGTATTCGTCGCCGTCGGCGGGACCGGCGTATTCGTCGCCGTCGGCGTCCTCGTCGCCGTCGGCGGAACGGGCGTATTCGTTGCTGTTGCCGTCGCCGTCGGCGGAACAGCGGTAGGAGTCGGCACGATGATCGTCGTGGCGGTTGGGGTCGGCGTGGCGGGACGTGGCGTGGGCGTACTGCTTGGCAGTGGCGTCGTCGGCAGCGGGCTCGGGCTGCTGGTCGCAGTAGGCACAGGCAGCGCCGTGGCGGTCGCCGTCGGCGGAACCGGCGTATTCGTCGCTGTCGGCGCACCGATGATTGGTGCGAACGTCGGGGTCGGGCTGGGGAGGCGATCAGCGGCCGGCGTACTGGTAGCGGTGCGGGTCGAGGTAGCTGTCGGCGCGGGGGTTGCGGTGACACCGGGGATGATCACGGGCACGATGGAGGTCGGCGAAGGCGCTTCACCCCCGGCAACATCGGTACTGGTGAGCTGCGGGGTCACGGTGGGGCGCGGTGTGGGTTGCACGGTGGGCGTCGCGGTGGGGGGCACGATCGAGGCCTCCGGGGGCGCGACCTCGACCATGGGCGCCACGGTGACGGCTCCGGCAAGGCCAACCGGTGTTTGTGCGCGGCGGGCCACCTCGGTGGCCTGCAAGTCGCCGAGCCCCGGGTCAACGGCCGCGAAACTGATCCCGCCCGGGAAGGGGCGATAGAGCCCGAGATCAGATGCAGAGCCCACATCCTTGAACGGTTCGTGGTCGGGCGTAATCAGGCGCAGCGCCACTTCAGCGATGCAGCCAATCGGCAGCACGGCAAGGAGGAGCGCGATCAGGACGAGACCGGCCAGCCCATCACGGCGTCGTCGTTGACGCGTTTGACTGGGCGACGGCGAGTGTGTGCTCATTGGCTTGCTGCAGAGTAAGGCTGAACGTGCTCCCGCGGCCCGGTGTGCTCCTGACGTGCACGGCACCACCCTGGCGCTCGATCAACTGGCGAGTAATGGCGAGGCCGAGACCACTGCCGCGCTGGGTCGAACTATTGCCCTCGACGCGCTGGAAGCGCGTGAACAGGCGCGGCAAAACCTCGGGCGCGATACCAGAGCCAGTATCGGTGATATCGATCTGCACCCGTCCATCACGCACAGCGGCCTCGACGGTCACGCCGCCCGTCTCGGTATAGCGCCGGGCATTATCGAGGATCTGCCCGAGCGCCCGCTGCAGTTGCTCACGGTCAGCGAGCACGGCGGGCAGTTCGGGTGGGATCTTGACGACAACATCAAGCTGTTTAGCTGCAAAGGCAGGGCGCAGCGGCGCGAGGGCCATATTGAGCACCATCTCAAGATCCTGCGGCTGCAGCTCGGTCCGCAGCTGTCCAGACTCGATATCGGCGATCAAGATGGCATTATTGACCATATCGGTCATATCGACGGCGCGGGCCCGGACCTGTTCGAGCAAATCGGCCTGGTCAGGCGTAAGTTTCTCGCCACCAGTACCACGGAGCAACAACTCGGTGAAGCCCCGGATCACAGTGAGCGGGGTGCGCAGCTCGTGCGAGATCGTGGCGATAAAATCGGTCTTTGCCTTATCGACGGCTGCTGCCTCGGTAATATCGTGCAGCACAATGACTTCGCCCGTGGTACTGCCCTCTTCGGCGATCAGCGGCGAGCGGGTCAGGGTCACGAAGCGCTGCCCGAGGCGAAACTGGGCATCGCTGCCACCGAACAATTCGCGGCTCTGGGGCACCGGTTCGAGCGGCAGGTCAGCGAAGCGGAGCTCGCCTGCGTGCCAATCGCGGAGGCCAAGGATCACCTCGGCGGCGCGATTGAGTTGCACGATACGCCCGCCATCGTCGCAGACGACCACACCGTCACCGATCGAGGAGAGGATGGCCTGGCGCTGGGTGGCGTCACGCTGCACCTGGCTATAGAGGACCGCATTGGCGAGCACGGCGGCTGCCATATTCGCCACGACGGCCAGGCTCGGTTCATTCGACTCATCGAAGGCATCAGGCGCCGTATGGACGAAGAGCAGCGCACCGGCGAACTGGCGCTGGCGGAAGATGGGTGTGGCGTAACACGTCTGCACATCACCCTCAGTCAGGCCAGCGGCGTGTGCCGTCTCCGCGGGGATCCTGGCCAACTGGATCTGCTGCGCATCGATGCTCGCGAGGGCCGTGATCAGCGGGGCATCAGGGGCAAGCTGGAGCGCCGGGTGGTGCAGGTACGCGGGCGCAGCGGGCCGCGCGCGCACGATGAAGCCATCGACCGTCTCAAGCAAGGCCAGCGCTTCGGTATCCGGGACAAACTGTGAGGCCGCAGCGGAGGCGACCGCAAGCACCTGGTCGACCTCGATTGTCCGATTCAGCTCTCGGCTTGCCACATAGAGCCGCAGCAGGTGCTCGGTCATCTGGTTGAAGGCCTGGGCGAGCCGACCGAGCTCATTCGATGCAACAACCGAGCTCCGGCGTTGCAAGTCGCCGGCGGTGACGGCCTCGGCCGTCTCAACCAGGTTCTCAAGGGGCCGCGTGATCCGGCGTGCAACCACAACACCGACAACGACAGTGGCCAGCGCCAGCACAGTGGTGATCCCGATCACAGCGGAGCGGCTCGATGACCAGGCACTCACCACGAAGTCAGTCGAGAGACCGACCGCGAAGTAGCCCGACTGCACGCCGCGGATCAGCAGGGGGGCGTAGACGAGCTGAAAGTCGCGTCCGGCCAGTTTCGCGACCGTGTTGACCGAGCAGGCCGGGAGGCGTGTCTGCTCGACCGGCGAGGCAAGCCGCCCGCTGAGCAAGCCGATATCGATACAGGGATCTTCGGCCTCGGCCGGGGTAGCGGTGCCCAGCGCCTGCTGCGAGGTCGGCTGGGCACGGGGGGCGTTCAGTTCGCTCACCTGAGCGAGCAACTGGTCGCTCATATTGAGGGTAGGGAGCTCGATCCCGGCGACCGTCGAGGCGCGGGCAATGCCGCTCACATCGAAGATCGTACTGATCGCGGCCTGGCTGCGCTGCTGCAGATCGCCGAGCAGGGTGTCGAGGCGCTGGGCAACCAGCAGCCCGCCAACCAGCAACTCCTCACCGGTCGCGCGGTCGGTGAGATAGACGGGAGCGACGGTAAAGAAATGGACGTAGTCCTGTCCTTCACTATTGCGGAAGGAGATCAGGCCGCTATACTTATCGCCGAGCTCGTTGGTGCCAGGGATCGGCGTGCTCTCGCCGCGCAGCACAGCATCGACCAGCGGAATGCCGGCGAGGTTCGTACCAAGGTAGCGGGTCGGCTCAGTGGGGCTATTGGGGCTACGCTCCCAGTCGATGATCGACTGGCCCTGGGGGTCGAAGACGATCAGCCGGTCGGGCTGCACGTTCTCATTGACCTGACCGAGCTGCCAGAGGCCTTTGAGCGCCAGTTCAAGGCCGTCCTCATTGCGTTCGCGCATGGCCTGGGCAACCGCCGGGGCGCCCGTCTCAACATTCGGTGCGGTAAAGCTGATCTGCCCCAGGAAGGTAATGTTGCCGATCTCGCGCTGGGCAAACGACTGGGTGAAGTTGCGCGCCACCTGGCCCAGCTGGTTGTTGAAGCGCTCTTGCCAGCTATCGGCGACCAGGGTGATGGCAATGAACGAGCCCACCAGCATCACCAGGATCATCAACGCCAAGTACGGCCCGATGACGGTGTACTTGATCTGCGAGCGGTATGCATTGATGATCTGGCGCATCGTGACTACTCGCGTTACTGACGTTGGTTCACCACCCGGGTACTACTGGTCAGAACAGCAAAACCCCGCGTATGCGAACCCGGTGAGGTTGAACGCTCGCGGGTGGCCCACCGGATACGGCGGCGACACTCTCTTACATCTTGTAGCATCGTGCACCGATACATTCGCATTATAGATCATCGTTGTTACTTCCCACAAACGGCCTATGTGACAATTTTGTGAGGTACGAAGTGTAAAGCATTTTTCCGAGCACAGGCGCGCCATCACGATGCCACCTCGGGTGACACGCGGTCCAACTGCCGTTGCTCCTGCGAGAGGGGCAAGGCCAGCGCAAAGGTGCTTCCTACACCCTCGGCGCTCTCCAGCCAGATCCGCCCGCCATGGGCTTCGACCGCCAGTTTACAAAACGTTAATCCGAGACCGGTGCCACGCACCTTGCGCCCACCGTGTACCTGCCCAAACTTCTCGAAGATTCGCTCATGATACTGGGCGGGAATGCCCGGACCCGCATCACGCACCCAGAAGACGAGCCACTCACCCGGGGCAAGTGCGGGCAGCTGGAGGTTGAGCTCACGCCACTCGGCCGGGCCGGCCTCGCTCAGGCGCAGGTGAGCCGCCCCCAGGGTGACCGACGCGCCGGTGGGCGAGAATTTGATCGCATTGTCAAGCAGGTTCTGCAGCACACGCACCAGCTTGTCGCGATCGGCCTCCAGCAACGGCAGGCCAACCGCCAACTCCTGCACCAGGGTAATCCGCTGGCCCTGGGCCGAGACCTTGAGCCGATCAAGGGTCTGGTCGACGATCACGTAGGGTGAGAGCGGCTGGCTGTCGAGCTGCATATGGCCCTGCTCCATGCGGGCAATATCGAGCAAGGTGTTGACCATCTCCAGCATGGTCTGGCTGCCCTGGTGTGCGATGCCGAGCAGTTCGTGCTGCTGGGCGGAGATCGGACCGCCGAGCCCGCGCTGGACCATGGTGATCCCGTTCATAATCGCGGTCAGGGGCGCCCGCAGGTCGTGAACGAGCATCCCGGTATAGTCCTCGCGCAGGCGAGTCAGTTCACGCTCTTTGGAGATATCCTGGAACAGTGCGAGCCGGCCGATCTCAGCGCCGCTGGTTTCCCGCACCGGCAGCGTAAAGTGGCGGATAAAGCGCCGTGGCGAACCGCCGAGTTCGAGTTCGAGCACGGCCGCCGGCTGATCGCCATCGTTGAGCCAGGACGGTCGTTCAACGGCCGTTGCCCGTGCACAGAGCTCAGCCAGCACAGCATCGAGAGGCAGACCGATCAGCGTTTCACGACGGGTCTGCAGCACACGGGCCGCCTCGGGATTGGCCGTCACCACCACCCCGCGCATATCAGCCATCAGGATCCCGTCGTTGGTGGAGTTGAGGATGGCCTCGAAGCGATCGCGGACGGTCGTGACCGTCTGGAACAGGCGTGCGTTCTCGATCGCGACACCGATCGTGGCCGCCATCCGGCTCAGACGCAACGCCTCTTCTTCGGTGAAGCGCCCTTCGCGCTTATTGAGCAGCTCGATCACACCGATCGTTCGCCCCTTGACCACGATGGGCACACAGAGGATATTGCGCACCTCGTAGCCAACCGAGTCGCTCACGTCGCGCAGGAAGCGCGGGTCAGTCGCCACATCGTGCACAATCTCGTACTGTTGTGCTTCGGCGACACTCCAGACGATCCCCTGCCCACGAGGAATGCGCACGCCGAAGAGCTTCTCCTCGCCCGCCTCGAGGGTCATCACAAAGACCAGTTCGTCGGTGTCTTCATCGAGCATCAGCAGCGAGCCGGCCTCGACCTGGAAATACTCGTTGAGTTTCTGCATCACGAGGTGATAGACCTCGCGAGCATTGAGCGAGGAGGTCACGGCGGCCGCGATGTCGTTGAGCGTAGCCAGCTCGGCGGTGCGGCGCTGGGCCTTCTCGGTGATGCGAAACGAGGTGATCGCAGCGGCCAGCTGGCCGGCCAGGAGCCGGGCGTGGGCGATCTCCAGATCCGAGAAGTGGCGCGGCACATCAACGCTCGCGAAGATCAGCACGCCAATACAGGCATCCTGTGCCACCAGCGGGATGAGCAGCAACGAGCGAATATGCCCGGCGCTCAGCAACCTGACGACCTGCGCCATGGTCGGGCGGGTCGCCAGTTGAGACAACTCAGCAACGTCAGCGACCTGGATCGCCTGGCGGCTGTGCACCACCTGACGCGTGATGGTGGTATCGGCGAGCGGAAAGACCAGGGGCAGGTTTACCTGGGGCGGATAGGTGCTGACCAGCCGGCCGAACTGGCCATCGTCGCTGAGCAGCACCACACCACTATTGTGGAGATCAAAGAGCCGCGCGAATTCGTTCAGGCCAAGCATCAGTAACTCATCGAGCGTGGCGGCTGTCTCGATCGCGGCGGTGATACGGAGCAGCGCACTGGTCCGCAACTCCAGGAGTGTAGGCTCAGCAGCAGGGCTATCGGACATTCCCGATCCTTCGTCGCAAGCTCGGCGTTCTGGTGCAACTGGCATGTGGATGCATGAACGATACCTGCCCGCGTCTTTGCAGCCTTCGGCCAACTGCGCAGTCTGTCAGGCGTGGTTCAGGAGCGGGCGTTCTCGCTTGACAGTTGCTCCACACCGCCACAGCTCTACAGCGCCACAGCTCTACAGCTCCACAGAACCGGTCTGTAGCGCTGTGGCGGTGTGGAGCTGTAGAGCTGTGGCGCTGAAGGCTGGATTGTCAAGCGAGTTTGAACCATGTCTGAATGGTGGTTATCGTAGCGGCACGGCGGCCACGGGCGCCGATGCGCCATTATAGCGGTGAGCGAGTGCGGTGGCAACCGGCGCGTCAGGCAGGTTCAGCCCTCCAGGTAGCACTGCTCATGCTGCGCAGCGATCGCCGGCCAGGCGAAGCGTTCCGCGAGGGTTCGCCCGGCCGCGGCATAGCGGGCGCGCGCTTCGCCATCGGCGCCAAGGGTCGCGAGCGCGCGCGCGAGGGCTGGCGCGTCGCCGGGGGGCACGAGGGCGGCAGCCGGCTGCAGCGCGGCCAGCGTCGCCCCATCGGCGGGCGTGGTGGTAACCACCGGGCAGCCATGGGCCAGCGCGGCCAGCAGGCTGCCACGGCGAAACGAGGCGCCATCGCGGAACGGGAGCACGGCCAGATCGGCGGCCAGCAGGCAGGCCGAGACCTCAGCCGGCGCCAGGTGGCCGGTGGCCACGATCCGCTCCGTGAGGCCGAGCTGGGTGGCCAGCGCCCGGATGGCCGTGGCGTGGGCGACGTCCTGGGGCGCGGTGGCGCCGCCCCCGACGATCACCAGGCGCCAGGGCAGCGCGAGGTCGGCCAGGGCTGCGAGCAGCAGATCCACCCCCTTGTTCGGCGCGAGCAAGCCGAAGTAGGCCACGAGGAGCTCGCCGGGGGTGGCGCCCAGGCGCACACGCCAGGCGTCGCGGGCGAAATCGGCTGGCGGCGAGACAGGGATGTTGGATCCGATCGGGATGAGGCGGGGGCTGAACTGCTGGAGGCGCGCGGCGTCAGCCTCATTGGTGACCACCAGCGCATCGGCGTCACGCGCCAGGCGATGGTTGACCCAGCGGCGGAGCGGGCCGGCCCTGGGGAAGAGGTAGGGGACGAGCAGATCGTGAAAGGTCACCGCGAGCCGTGGCCGGCCAGGAAGCGCGCGGAGGCGCCAGGGCAGCAGGTTGATGCCTGGCTGCATCGCGTAGGCCCCCGTCTGGTACTGGATGTGCAACCAGTGAGGGCGCAGGCAGTCGAGGGCGGCGATCACCGCCGGCCAGGCGCGGTGCGACCAGTCGAGGCTGCGGGGCAGCCCGCTCAGCGCGACGGCGGGGGCTGGCCCGGACGGGGCCGCGGCCTGGTAGCAGCACAGCCGCCCCTGCTGGATAGTCAGCACGCTGACGCTGTGGCCCCGCGCGTACAGGGCAGTAGCGAGGCAGGCGGTATAGTCACCGACGCCGCCGGGCTGGGGCGGGTACTCGCCACTGAGCAAGGCGATGCGCATCGGCGCTACGCCTGGCGCCCGATCAAGCGCGTTGCCAGCTCACGCAACTGGGCGCGGGCAGCGGCGCTCGCCGGACTCTCACCGGGGCCGAGCTGGTCGAGGGCTGCGAAGGCGGCGGCGTGGTGCTCGGCGGCCACAGCGGCGCAGTAGGCACGCGAGCCCGCGGCATCAAGGATGGCGAGGGCGCTGCGCACCGCAGCATCGTCCATGTCGCCCTGGGTGTAGGAGCGCGCCAGGGCTTCACGTTCGGCGGCGGTGGCCAGGGCATGCACCACGGGCAGGCTCACTTTCCGCCGGTAGAGGTCGGCCGCCCGGGGCTTGCCGGTCACCTCAGGCGCACCCCAGATGCCGAGGATATCGTCCTCGATCTGGAAGGCGAGACCCACGCTGCGCCCAAAGGCGGCAAGGGCAGCCACCGTGTCAGGGGCGGCGCCGGCCGCCATAGCACCCAGTTCGCACGCGCCGGCAACGAGCGCCGCCGTTTTGCGGCCGATCATCGCCAGGTAATCATCCGGCGTGATGCCAAGGTCACCCTCGAAGCTGAGGTCGAGGTACTGGCCCTCACACACCTGCAGGATCAGCTCATCGAAGCGCCGGAGCACGGCCAGGGTGCGGGTGGCGGGCAGGCCGGCGTCGGCCAGGCGATGGATGGCCAGATGGGCAATCACGAACATGCCATCGCCGGCATTGATCCCCTGGGCGAGGCCCCAGAGCGACCAGAGGGTGGGCCGGCCGCGGCGGGTATCGCTGTTGTCCTCAATATCATCGTGGATGAGGGTGAAATCGTGGAGCAACTGGACACCGGCGGCAAGCGGCAGCGCCTGCTCTGGCGCACCGCCGGCGGCCTGACAGGCAAGCAGCACCAGTTGGGGGCGGATCAGCTTGCCAGGATCGAACGCAGCCGGCTGGAGTTGGACATCGCGCCAGCCGAGGTGGTACTCCTGCATCTGGTAGAAGCGCGCAACGCGCGCCTCGGCGGCGGGAAAGGCAGCGCGCATGGCCTGCTGGATCTGCCGGGCACTATCAGGTTTTGTCATCGCTTTGTCATCTAAAGGGCTTACAACACCCGTTGTATGTAGTACGAGTACTTGTAGAAAAACGCTCACTCCGATCGGCAGAAATGGCTGCGCGGCGAGGTGCTTCTGTAACCCTGGCGTAATCATTAAGCATTGTAGCACCAGAGGCCGGCTAGTACACTCCTACATATGTAAGGCGGTAGGAGCAGGGCCAACGTTCACCCCAATATGCCGTTGCCCCGGCAGCGCCAGCCTTCACTCGCAGCCCACAACAGCAAGAAGGAGTGTCGTGATGCCGATCAACTTGCGATTCCGCTTCAGCCCGGCAAAGGACGGCCTGGTCAAGGTGCTTGGCCCGCTCGAGACGGAGATCATGCAGATCCTGTGGCAGGAGGATCGCAGCACGGTGAAGAAGGTGCATCGGCGCCTGTCCCAGCAGCGTGAGATCGCCTATACCACGGTGATGACAACGATGAGCCGTCTTGCGGAGAAGGGGGTCCTCAACCGTCAGCGTGAGGGGCTGGCCTACGTCTACTCGCCAGCCATCTCCGAGGAGGATTTCGTACAACTGGTGGTGCGCCAGGTGCTCGATGGTCTGCTCGACGACTACAGCGACACGGCCATCGACTACATGGTGGATTACCTGGCCCGCAACAACCCGGCCGAACTTCAGCGGCTGCAGAAGGCCATCCAGGCGCGCACCGGCGACGCATAGCCCCTACGAGGCACGGCTGTCGGCCTCCCCGCGGCCGACCTTCACGTTTTCTTCAACGCGGCGAATGGGAGCGCTCGTTCCCGAGACCCAGCCGCACCGTATTCCCCGCTCCACCTCCACGGCCCGCTACTACGTACGTTCGGCCCACAGATCATAGTCGGTCGTCCGCGTGACGCGCGCAGACACGATCGTGCCGACCGGCACCGTCCCCCAGACAAAGACCTGTCCATCGATCTCTGGCGCATCGCGGAACGAGCGCCCAACGGCGAGCGGCCGGCCATCATCGGCGGCGCCCTGGCCCTCGATCAGCACATCGATCGAGCGGCCGAGCCAGCGCGCGGAGCGGGCACGAGAGATCGTCTGCTGGCGTTGCATCAATGCGTGCCAGCGCTTCTCGATCACCTGGGGGCGCACCTGGTCGGGCAAGGTTGCGGCGGGGGTGCCAGGCTCGCGCGAATAGCGGAAGGCGCCAACCCGGTCGAACTGGCCAGCCTCGAGGAAGGCCAGCAGGGTCTGAAACTCCTCGCTGGTCTCGCCGGGGAAGCCAACGATGAAGGTCGAGCGCAGGGCGATGTCGGGCATAGCGGCGCGCAGATCGCGGATGAGCGCCATGGTACGCTCGCTATCCGGGGGGCGGCGCATGCGGCGCAGGGTGGCCGGGTGTGCGTGCTGGAGCGGCATATCGAGGTACTTGACGATCTGCGGGCGGGTCGCCATGACCTCGATCAGGCGCTCGGAGATGCCATGGGGATAGGCGTACATCAGGCGCAGCCAGACGGTCGGCGGGAGCACCTGGCAGAGCGCATCGAGCAGCGTGGCGAGCCCGTCGGCGAGGCCCAGGTCGCGCCCATAGTCGGTGAGATGCTGGGCAACGAGCACGATCTCGCGGGCGCCGTGGGCGACGAGCTCCTGGGCCTCGCCGAGCACCGCGCCGAGGGGCTTGGAGGCCATATCGCCTTTGAAGCTGGGGATGGTGCAGAAGGCGCAACGCAGGTTGCAGCCATCGGAGATCTTGAGATAGGCCGAGGGGGTAGCGCGGGTACGGCGGATGGCCATGGTGCGCCAGTCGGCGTAGCCAGGGGGCTGGGCGGCGCCAGCCGCCGAGGGGGCGGCCGTTCCCGGGGTGAGCGGGATCAGCACCCGTTGCTGCGCTGCCGCTGGCATGGGCTGACTGGCGACCAGGTCGCCAATGCGCATCCATTGCCGGGTCGAGAGCACGGCGTCCACGCCGGCCAGCGCCGCCACCTGGTCGCCGTGGGACTCAGCCATACAGCCGGCCGCAATGAGCCGCTGGCCATCGCGCTTGCGGGCAGCGAGGCCGGCGAGCACATCGAGCGTCTCGGCCCGGGCCGCGGCGATAAAGCTACAGGTATTGACAATAATCAGATCGGCGTCTTCGGGGTCAGTGGCAGGGGTATGGCCCTCAGCGGCGAGGATGCCGTCCATGCCCTCGCTATCGACGGCGTTCTTCGGACAGCCAAGCGTAACGATATGATATTTCATCTAAAGTTGGTAAACTGGAGCGGCACGTCAATCGTGTCGGCTTTTTCCTTCAAGAAGCGGATCACGTTCTGAAGTTCGTCGCGGCTCTTTGAGCTGACACGGAGCGTATCACCCTGGATGCGCGGCTGGAGCTTGGGAAACTCGTCGCGGATCAGTTTCGCGATCTTTTTGGCCAGATCACTGTTGATACCCTTGCGCAACGTGACAACCTGGCGCACGCGACCACCAGTGGTATCTTCGACCTTGCCATAGTCGAAGATCTTGAGCGAGAGCTGGCGGCGGAGGGCCCTGGTCTCGAGCAGGTCGCGCACGCTGCGCAGGCTCAATTCGCTATCAGTGGTGATCACCAGATCGGTCTTGCTCAGTTCGATCGTCGTCCCGCTGTCTTTGAGGTCATAGCGGGTCTGGATCTCGCGCAGCGCCTGGTCAACGGCATTGACCAGTTCCTGGTGATCGAAGTCGGACACGATATCGAAGCTATTTTCAGCTGCCATAAGCGTCGTACCGATGCTGTGGTCGATCAATTTGGCGGCCAGGACCAGTTGACGGGCTGGCCAGCGGCCTGACCGAGCGCACCCTGCTGGAGCCCATTGACCGTCAGCTGCACATCGGGCGGGTTACCAGCGCGAACGAAGACCCGGCGCTGGGCCGCAAAGACGGTCTTCTCGCCGGCGCGCATGATGCCCTCGAAGGCGACAGTGCCGTCCGTCTGCACGCGGACCCAGGAGTTCTCGTTGCCCCGGCTGTTCGGAATAGAAACTTCGAGCACGATCGGCGCGGAGGGCGTAGCGCTCGGCTCCGGGATCACGGGTGTCTCAGCGATGGCGCCACCCGCGACGGGGGTGAGGGCGCTACCAGCGGCCAGCGTGGTTGGCTGGCGGGTGGGCACACTGAGCGTAGGTGCAGCGCCGGCCGTACTGGTGGGCAAGGGCGAGGGCGGCGGCACCGACGGCGTGGACTGCACCACGGCCACCGAGCCCGCTGCCCGGTCACCGATCCGCCCGACGGCATTCAGGGCGACATAGGCCAGACCAACGAGTGCCATGGTGACAAAGAAGACACCGAAGAAACTGGGCAAGACGTAGGAACGGGTACGCGGCGGACGGGTCGCCGGCAGCACGCGGATCGGGTCGGTGCCGCCGCGCTCACGGCGATAGAGCTCGATCAACTCATCGGGCGGCAGGCCGAGGTACTGCGCATAGTTCCGGATGAAGCCGCGTACCACCACGTCACCGGGGAGGCGCTGGTAGGCGCCCTCTTCGAGTGCGCTGAGTGACGGCTGCAGGATCCGGGTGTCAGCCGAGGCCTGGGCGAGCGAGAGCCCCTGGCCCTCACGTGCCTGCCGCAGCCGCGCCCCTAACTCGCTCATACACTTCGGTCCTCACCAACCGCGCAACAGCCGGAGCGGGGTTGGTATCACAGCTCCACGCACGACCTCTGCGCTCGTCAGCGTCTCGCGGTTGTGCAGCGCAGTGGTTAAACATCGGTTATTACGGCGCAGCAAAGCGCGCCGTATTATACCATACGGATGTCCGCGGCGAAGCAGCGGCGGGCGCGCGCCCTGGGGCTGATGCAACGTCTGCCTTCGCATGCGCTTCAGATTCCGCGCTGCGCTCCGCAGAACCATATCGTTCGTATCATTCCGAACGGAGCGGAGCGCAGTGCGGAATCTGTGCGCGGCTGCGCCGCGCGATCCCGCGCGGCGTGTACCCTGAGCGTAGTCGAAGGGTGTACCCTGAGCGTAGTCGAAGGGTGTACCCTGAGCGTAGTCGAAGGGTGTACCCTGAGCGTAGTCGAAGGGTGTACCC
>JACAEO010000136.1 GCA_013388805.1 Chloroflexota bacterium | reverse complement strand
GCTTTCGCATCGCGAAAGCTTCGGCCCGTCCATACTCAGGGGCGCGCTATAGTTCCGCGTTCAGGTGGTTGCGCGGCGGTGGCGGCCGCTGAGGCGCAGCCAGCCCCAGCGGGCTAGCAACAGGATGGGCAGCCAGACAGGCGACCAGATCAGGATGACGATGCCAAGATTGACGAGCTCCTGGCCGAAGCTCACCAGGTCGCGCAGTGCCGTGCGGGCGACGCGCAGCGGCTGCCAGGCGTCCTCCTCGATGATCGCCGGTGGCGGTGGCACCGGGCGCAGCTCGACGCTGATCGCGGAGAAGGCCGCACTCTGCTGCAGGTACTTCATCCGGCCCTGGATCTGCTCGATCTGGCCCTGGACGTCGCTCAGCGCCTGGTTGACCTGCAGGGCGTCCTCGACACGCGTGGCCCTGGCCATCAGGTCGAGCAGCCGGTCACGGGTGGCTTCGAGGTTGCGCAGCCGCGACTCGAGGTCGACAAACTCCTCGGTCACATCATCGCCGCTGATCGTGCGCGAGAAGACCTTACGCGCCAGGCCCTCGACGCCGGCGAGCGCTTCGTCGAAGCGCTGTGCCGGAACGCGGAAGGTGATCAGCGCCACACGGCTGGCGGTGTCGCTGCCGCTGCTCTGTGCCGAGACCACATAGCCGCCGAGCTCGGCAGCGCGCGCGCTGATACGCGCCTCGGCCACGGCGACATCCTCGACCTCGACGGTGAGCGAGGCGGTCTTGATCACCAGGCGCTGGGCGCCGGGCTGGGCGGGCGGGGCCGCCGCGCTGCTGGCCACGTCGCCGTACGTCTCGTCGATCGACGCGGGCGCGGCGGTGGCCATCAGTTCGGGCATTGGCGCGCCCGCGGGGCCACCGGCAGGCGCGGGCGCGCGGCCAGCTTCTTCGACACTGGTAGCGGCCTGCCAGCCACACGCCGTCAGGAGCAGGGCCAAGAGGAGGATGGAGATGAGGCGCAGGGTTCGCATAGGGGTGCTCCGTTGATGAGAGGCTGCTGATACGCTCTGTTGCTACAGAGACGTACGGCCGGCAGGAAAGGTTCCCGCTCGCTCCCAGGAGCGTGTGTTACCCCGATTGTGAACAGATACCCGTCCGGCGAGCACGCGCCGTTGCCACCAGGCCCCATCCAGAGCTTCCATTTCACGCAGCAGTTGCTGGGAAGCAGCTAGCCGCCGCCCAGCGCGCTCAGCGAGCGTTCGACCAGCAGCACGAACGGTGCGGGCAGCAGGCCGAGGATCAGCGTGGCCACACCGGCGATCACGATCTCCAGGTTGAGGCCCTGGCTGAGCTCGGGCCGCAACTCGCGGGCAGGCTCCTGCATGAACATCTTCACCACCACGCGCAGGTAGTAGTAGGCCGCGATCGCGCTGGTCAGTACGCCGACCAGCGCGAGCCAGCCCAGGCCGCCGCCGTAGGCAGTGGTGAAGACGAAGAACTTGGCCATAAAGCCGGCGGTGGGCGGCACTCCCGCCAGCGAAAACATAAACAGCGCCATGGCCACGGCCAGGAGCGGCCGGCGCTGGTAGAGCCCGCCGAAGTCGTCGATACTCCAGGCGGCCTCGCCGCGCTGTTCGAGCGCGATCAGGACACCGAAGGCGCCCAGATTGGTGAGGGTGTAGGCCAGCATATAGAAGAGGAACGCTTCGGCGCCGCCCTCGACCGCGACCATGATGGCGAGCAGGATGTAGCCGGCGTGGCCGATGCTCGAGTAGGCCAGCATGCGTTTGACATTGCTCTGGCCCAGCGCCCCCAGGTTGCCGATTACCATGGTCGCAACCGCCAGGGTTGCCAGCACCGGCAGCCAGAACGGGCGCGCATCTTCGATGGCGAAGGCCACAAAGCGTAGCAGCGCCGCCAGCGCGGCGCCCTTTGTGCCGACGCTCATAAAGGCCGCCACTGGCGTGGGTGAGCCCTCGTAGACATCTGGCGTCCACATGTGGAAGGGCACCAGGGCGACCTTGAAGCTGAAGCCGATCAGCACCAGGCTGGCCCCGGCCAGGAAGAGCGTCTCGGCCTGGGGTGCAAAGGGCTGGCGACCGAGGTAGGCGGCAATGCCGGCCAGGCTGGTGGTGCCGGTGGCGCCAAAGATCAGGGCGATGCCATAGACGAAGAAGCCGGCGGCGAAGGCGCCCAGCACCAGGTATTTCATCGCCGCCTCTTCGGAGGTGAGCCGCGGGTAGGCGAAGCCGGTCAGGATGTAGAGCGTGATCGAGAGCACCTCGATGCCCAGGAAGAGGACGATCAGGTCCGTCCCCTGGGCCATCAGGATCATGCCTGCGACGGCAACCATGATCAGCGGATAGTACTCACCCTGTTCAATCGCATGGCGCGGCAGATAATCCAGCGCAATGGCAATGCTCAGCGCCCCGGCGATCAGGAAGATCCAGGTCAGGCTGAGACTGTAGCGGTCGAGCACCAGCATGCCTGCGAAGGTGCTGCCGCTCACGTTCCAGAGCGGGATGCCGGCCAGCCCGGCCACCGCCAGGCCCGCGATGGCCAGGTAGCCAGTGAGCTTCTTGCGCCCCTCGGGGATGACAAAGACGTCGATCAAGAGCAGCAGCGACGCCCAGCTCACGACGATCAGCAGCGGGGTCAGCAGCCGCAGGTCAACTGGCGGTATCTGTATGCTGTCCATGCCATGTTCCAGTCAGGGCGCTGCGCCCTTATGGGAGGAGATCGATCCGACCGGCCACGGTGTTTGCGAGGCCATTGACGACGTCGGCCACGCTGGCCTGCATCGGGCCGAGCGCGAAGGCCGGGTAGAGGCCGAGCGCGACAATCGGCACGCAGAGCGCCGCCAGCGTCACCAGTTCACGCCGGTTGAGATCCTGGAGCCCCTGGTTCTCCGGATTGTCCAGCTCACCCATAAATACCGTCTGGTAGAGGCGGAGCAGATAGACCGCCGCCAGCACCACGCCGAACACGGCGAAGCCCAGGAAGGGCCAGCCCAGTTCCGGTGCGAGGAAGGCGCCCTGCATGATCGTGTACTCGCCGACGAAGCCGTTGAGCCCGGGCAGGCCAGCCGAGGAGAGCGCCACCAGCAGGGTGATACCGCCATAGACCGGCATCACCTTCCAGATACCGCCGTATGCCGCCAGCTCGCGGGTATGGCGCCGCTCGTAGAGCACGCCCACGATCAGGAAGAGCGCGCCCGTCGAGAGGCCGTGGTTGATGCTCTGCAGGATGGCCCCGCTCACCCCGGCGCGGTTCAGCGCGAAGATCCCGAGCACGATGAAGCCCATATGGCTCACCGAGGAGTAGGCCACCAGCTTCTTCATGTCGGTCTGCGCAAAGGCCACGATCGCCCCATAGATGATGCCGATCACCGCCAGTACGGCGATCGCCGGCGCCGCCCAGCGCGCAGCCTCGGGGAAGAGCGTCAGGTTGAAGCGGATCATGCCGTAGCTGCCGAGCTTGAGCAGCACGCCGGCCAGGATCACCGAGCCGGCCGTTGGTGCTTCAACGTGTGCGTCGGGCAGCCAGGTGTGGAAGGGCCAGAGCGGCACTTTGATCGCGAAGGCCAGGAAAAAGGCCCCGAAGAGCAGCCGCTCCATCGCCGGGTCGAGGCGGAACACGCCGCTGCGCAGATTGGCCGCGATCGCGCTGATGTCGAGCGTGCCCGGGTAGCCGGGCTGGGCCGCCGCCAGCGCCTCGCGGTTGAGCACGTAGAGCCCGATGATCGCCAGCAGCATCAGCACCGAGCCGGAAAAGGTGTAGAGGAAGAACTTGCGTGCTGCGAAGACCCGGTTGCTCCCGCCCCAGATGCCGATCAGCAGGGTCATCGGGATCAGCGTGAACTCCCAGAAGATGTAGAACAGCAGCAGGTCCATGGCGACGAAGACGCCGATCATCGCCGTGGCCAGCAGCAGCATGAGGATCTGGAAGTTGCGCACCTCCTTGTGCACCGAGTCCCAGGTCGAGAGAATGACGATCGGCAGCAGGAAGGTGGTCAGCATGACGAGCCACAGGCTCACGCCGTCGATGCCGAGGCTGTAGCTCGCCCCCAGCATCGGCAGCCAGGGCACACGCTCGACGAACTGCAGCGCGAGGCTGCCATCGCTGGCCGCGGCGGCAGGCGCGTAGCCCAGTGGCAGCGCCAGCGAGGCCAGCAGGGTCAGCACCGCTACCATCAGCGCGATGCGCCGCGCCAGTTCGGCGTTGTCCCGTGGCACGGCCAGCAGGGCGAGCGCCCCCAGGGTGGGCAGCCACAGCACCAGCGAGAGAATGGGAAAGCTCTCCATCGGATGCCCCTCACGAGCGCAGCAGCCTGCGCCCGCACAGCGCCGCTCAGCGCGTAAAGATCAGCATGAAGCTCAGCACGAGCACGACCCCGGCGGTGAAGACCAGCGCGTAGGTGCGCACGTAGCCGCTCTGCAGTTCGCGCACCTGGGCGCCAGCCCAGCCAAAGAAGCGCCCGATCCCCAGCACCAGGCCGTCGATGCCCTGCGGGTCGAAGACGCGGGCGAGAAAATCACCCAGGCCGCGGAAGGGCTGCACGATCACCCGCTCGTACAGCCGGTCGACGTACCAGGCCTCCTCCAGCCCATCCCAGATGTCGCCGGTGTAGCGGTAGGCCGGGTCCTTGCCGCCGACTTTGACCTTCGCGGCGTTACTGGTGTAGAGCCACCAGCCCAGGTAGCTCATGCCCACCGCGCCAGCGGTGGCGATCAGTGCCAGGACGGGATTGAAGCTGCCGGCCTCCTCGTGGAGCACCGGGTGCAGCCAGTCGGTGAGCCAGTGGCCCCAGGGCAGGTTGATCGCGCCGCCGATCACGGCGCCCACCGCCAGCACGATCAGCGGCACCGTCATCACCCGTCCGCTCTCATGGGCGTGGTAGTGGGTGTCACGTTGCGTGCCGAAGAAGACCAGCGCCACCTGCCGGCCCATGTAGAAGGCGGTGAGCAGCGAGGTGAGGAAGAGGATGATCAGTTGGGGCCAGTGGTTGTGGCTCAGAGCGTGAGCCAGGATCTCGTCCTTCGACCAGAAGCCGGCCAGTGGCACGATACCCGCCAGCGCGCCCGCGCCGACCAGGTAGGTCCAGTACGTGGTGGGCATCGCCGTGCGGAGCCCGCCCATCTTGCGCATGTCCTGCGTATCGTGGGTGCCGTGGATCACCGAGCCCGAGCCGAGGAACAGCAGCGCCTTGAAAATACCGTGGGTCAGCAGGTGGAAGATCGCGGCCACGTAGGCGCCCATACCACAGGCCGCGACCATGAAGCCCAGCTGCGAGACGGTGGAGTAGGCCAGCACGCGCTTGATGTCCCACTGAGCGATCGCGGCCGTGCCGGCGATCAGCGCGGTGAGCGCGCCGACCCAGAGCACCCAGGTCTGGGTGGCTGGCGAGGCGGCGAACAGCGCTTCGGTGCGCGTCATCATATAGACCCCGCCGGTGACCATGGTCGCGGCGTGGATGAGCGCCGAGACGGGGGTGGGGCCAGCCATGGCATCGGGCAGCCAGACAAAGAGCGGAAACTGGGCCGACTTGCCGGTGGCGCCGATCAGCAGCAGGAAGGAGATGCCGGTGGCCAGCGCGATCGGCTGCCAGCTCGGCCCGAAGCTCTGGCCGATGATCTCCGGTACGCGCTCGAGGAAGCCGGGCTGTACCTCGCCAGCGACGGTCACCTCGTAGAAGTTGAGCGTGCCGAAGTTGGCATAGATCGCGAGCATAGCCAGGATGAAGGCCGCGTCGCCGATCCGGTTGACCACAAAGGCCTTCACCGCGGCCGCCGCGGCGCTCTTGCGCTCGAACCAGTGGCCGATCAGCAGGAACGAGCAGAGCCCCACCCCCTCCCAGCCGAGGAAGAGGATGAGCATATTGTTCCCCATCACCAGGAAGAGCATCATGGTGACGAAGAGGTTCAGGTAGGCGAAGTAGCGCACCACCCGTGCGTCGCCGTGCATATAGCCGATCGAGTAGAAGTGGATCAGCGCGCCCACGCCGGTCACCAGCAAGACCATCACCGCGCTGAGCGGGTCGAGCATGATCCCGAAGGGCACGCGCAGGTCGCCGGCGTTGATCCACTCCCAGCCCACCGAGATGATCCGTCGCTCCTCTTCGGGCAGCCCGGCGAGCATCGCGATCGCGGTAACGGCCACCACGAACGAGGCGGCCACCAGCCCGCTCGCCACCAGGCCCGCCGGGCGCTCGTGGCGGATCACAAAGACATTGAGCAAGAAGCCGACGAACGGCAGCAGCGGGATGAGCCAGATGAGCCATTCCATCGAGTACCTCGACCTTCTGCGCTCAGCCCCTGAGCGTGCTGACCTCGTCCACGTCGGTGGTGCGTTTGGTGCGGAAGATCGCCACGAGCAGCGCCAGGCCCACCGCCACCTCGGCGGCGGCCACCGTGATCACAAAGAAGACCAGCACCTGCCCGTCAATGCTGAGTCGCTCGCGGGCATAGGCCACCAGGGCCAGGTTGGCAGCGTTGAGCATCAACTCGACCGCCATGAAGACCACAATCGCATTCCGCCGGATCAGCACGCCCAGCACCCCGATCGTAAACAGGGCCGCGCTGAGCAGGATGTAGTAACTGGTGGGGACCATAGGGTGCCTCCCTTGCCGACACACGGATAGCGCAAGCGACTGCTGCCGCCGCTCAGTCGCCCGGCGGTGGTTTCAGCGCAGCCTTACTGCGCCCGTACTGGTTCAGCACCACGACGCCGACCACGGCGATCAGCAGGATGATCCCGGTGACCTGGAAGGGCAGCAGGTACCTGGTGAAGAGCAGCCGGCCGAGCTCGGCCGGGTCGCCGAAGGTGGCGGCAGCCGCGCCGCCGGGGGGGATGCCCGGCGCGTAGCGCAGCGCGGCAAGCACCGCAACCCCGAGCAGGCCCACGCCGAGCGCCACGGCCAGCGGGCGCTGCCAGGCGATGCGGTCGGGCGTGTCCTCGACCTGCTCGGCGCCCAGCAGCATCACCACGAAGAGGAAGAGCACCATGATCGCCCCGGCGTAGACCGTAAGCTGGATAGCGAACAGGAAGGGCGACTGGAGCAGCAGGAAGAGGACGGCGATCGCGGCGAAGTTCAGCAGCAGAAACAGGGCGCTATGCACCGCGTTTCGCGAGACCAGCATCGCGATCGCGCCGATCAGGGCGACGGCCGCGGTGATCAGGAAGAGGATGAGGTCCATACAGCTCCCATCACAGGTCGATCAGGGCTGGCGGGCTGGGGCGACGCTGCAGCTGGCTCAGGATGGGCGGCGGCTCGCCGTGGCCCTGCTCCGGCGGCACCAGCAGCATCTCCTTGGTGTAGATCGCCGCGCGGCGATCGTAGAACGAGAGCTCGTACTGGTGTTCCAGCACGATCGCATTGGTCGGACAGGCGTCCTCGCAGTAGCCGCAGAAGATGCAGCGCAGCATATTGATCTCGTAGGTGGCGGCGTAGCGCTCGCCGTGCGAGCGCGGGTGCTCCGGGTCATTCTCGGCCGGCACGACCAGGATGGCGTCCGCCGGGCAGGCCGCGGCGCAGAGCGAGCAGCCGATGCAGCGCTCCATCCCATCGGCGAAGCGTTTGAGCTCGTGGCGCCCGCGAAACCGCTCGCGCACCGGCCGCTTCACCTCCGGGTACTGCACCGTCACCGGCTGCTTGAAGATGTAGCGCAGTGTGGTGCCAAGACCCTTGAACAGCTCTCCAAGCATCGCAACGCTCCTCTCACACGTGGCTCATGGTGTACCCGACGGCGCCTGCTGGCTCTCGCTGCTCGTGCCGGCCCCGTGCGGGCGGAGATCCTTAACGTAGGTCACATTGTCCACCGCTTTGGGGGTGGAACTGAAGCCGCCGGCAATCGCCAGCGTGATCAGGCTCATGCCGAACAGCACAAAGGCGGCCAGGCGCTGGTTGGGGACGAGCACGAACACCACCGCGGTATAGGCGATGTTGATCAGGCCCAGCGGCAGCAGCCACTTCCAGCCCAGGGCCATCAGCCGGTCGTAGCGCAGACGCGGCCAGGAGGCGCGGATCCAGACCGAGACAAAGAGGAAGCCGACCACTTTGAGCAGGAACGAGCCCAGCGAGACCAGGCCGACCACCAGGCTGGCCACCACCGGGCCGGCCAGTTGCTCCATGCCCCGGCCCAGTGTCTCCAGCCCGGGGAAGCGCCAGCCGCCAAAGAAGAAGGTCACCGCGATGGCGCTGACCGCGATCAGCTTGATGTACTCGGTCATAAAGAAGAGCGCGAACTTCATCGAGCCGTACTCGGTATTGTAGCCACCGACCAGTTCCTGCTCGGCCTCCACCAGGTCGAAGGGGGCGCGCACCACCTCGGCGGTCGAGGCGATCATAAACAGGACGAAGCCGAGGAGCTGTGGCACAATCCCCCAGAGCCCGCCCTGCCGGTAGACGATCTCGGCAGTGCTGAGGCTGCCGAAGGTCATCACCACGCCGAGCACGGCGCAGCCCAGCGCCAGTTCGTAGCTGATCAACTGGGCCGAGGAGCGGATGCCGCCGAGCATCGAGTACTTGTTGTTGCTGGCCCAGCCGGCGAGGGTGATGCCATACACGCCGATGCTGGTGACCGCCAGCAGGTAGAGGACACCCACGTTGATCTCGGCGATCTGCAGCACGTTGCGCACCTCGCTGCGCTGCGGGTCGGCGAAGCAGGCGCGGTAGTCCCAGTTCAGATTGAGACAGCCGAAGGGGATCACGGCCCAGATGATGATCGCCGGGATCACCGCCACGGCGGGCGCCAGCAGGTAGACCGGCCGATCAGCTGCCGTGGGGATGATGTCTTCCTTGAAGAAGAGCTTGACCGCGTCGGCGACCGGCTGCAGGAAGCCGCCCGGCCCGGCCCGGTTGGGCCCTACGCGGTTCTGGAAGCGGGCCAGCAGGCGCCGCTCGAAGAGCGTGAGGTAGGCGAAGGCCGTGGTCACCGCCAGGGCGATGATGAAGCCCTGGACGACCAGGATGAGGATGTCGAGCCAGTTCATACGCATCCTATGCTCTGCGCTGCCAACCGATCAGCGTTCACCAGGAACAGTGGCAGCAGCGGCGCCGGTCATCGCGCGTCCGGCTTACCCGGTCACGATCTTTACCAGGCTCACGCGGGTGCGCGGGCCGGTCTGGACAGCGGCCAGGGCCGCGCCCGGCAGGTCGGCGGGCGCGAGGGCGACGCCGGGCGGCAGGTCGCTGACCACGCGGGCCGGCAGGCTGAGCGAGCCGGCCGCCGAGTCGAGGCGCACCATGTCGCCCGGCTTGATGTTGAGCTTCTCGGCGTCAACGCTGCTCAGCGCGACGTAGGGTGCCGGGACATGCGCTGCGAGCTTCGAGCCGCGCAGCAGCGGGTCGCCGCCGTAGGCCAGCGGCTGGGCCAGCAGCAGCAGCGGCCGCTCGTCGGCCACTGCGGGGACGGCGCGTGGCGCGAGGCTGACGCTGGTCTTGCCGTCTTCGACGAGGCTCGGCAGTTTGATGCCGACGCCCTCGGTATTCTCGTAATTGGTGCCGTCGTAGTAGATCGCCTCATTCACCTGACGGCCCCAGGGCCCGGGGCTACCGGTCGCGTCCAGCGCTGCGTAGCTCGCGCCAGCGTAGCCGGGGACGCGCTCGGCGATCTCGGCGGCCACCTCGGCGACGTTGAGGTAGTCCCAGCCCATGGGCGCGCTCGCCACCGCCGGGCCGCGGCGCGCGCTGGCGGCGGGGGCGGCGCCACTGCTGATCGTGAGCTCGGCGAGGGCCTGGGCCACCCCGGCGACGATCTGCCAGTCGGGCCGGCTCTGGCCGAGCGGGCTGCGGGCCTGCCGCGAGCGCTGCACGCGCCGCTCGGCGTTGGTGTAGGTCCCGTCGCGCTCGGCCACACTGGCGGCGGGCAGCACCACATCGGCGAGCCGGGCGCTCTCAGTGAGGAAGAGATCCTGTACGACCACGAACTCGGCGGCGGCGATGGCCGTGCGGGCCGCCGGCAGGCTGGCCGCCGGGTCGAGGCCGGCGAGCCAGAGCGCGCGCACACGGCCTTCCTGGATGGCGGGCCAGAGCTCGCGGGCGCCAAGCCCGGGCCGGGCCAGCGGTGCATAGCCGGGGCGGGCATCGGGGCGCAGGCCCAGGTCGAGGGCGCCGCGACTGTTGCCGCCGGGCAGCAGGGCGATCAGGCCGCTGTTGGCTCGCCCGGCCTTGCCGCTGAGCACCAGCAGCGCGCCCAGGGCTTCGACCACCGCGGGGCCGGCGCTGCGCGCCTCGGCGCCATAGATGATGATCAGGTTCTCGGCCTCCCGGATGGTCCTGGCGGTGGCCGCGAGCGCCGCGCTGCTCACGCCGGCGTGCTCGGCGGCCTGCGCGCTGGTCAGCCCGCGCAGGGTGCGGCGCAACTGGTCGAGGCCGCTGGTCTTGATACTCGGGCGTGCGGCGCCCTCTGCACGCTCCAGTTCGTACAGGAGGCCGTGCAGCAGCGCCAGTTCGCCCCCGGCGCGGTAGCGCAGGGCGCTGGTTGCCGAGCGCTCCAGCTTGGTGGGGCGCAGATTGGCGACGATCAACTGGCCGCCGCGCTGCCGGATCGCGCGCAGCCGCAGCACATAGAGCGGCGCCTCCTCCTCGGGGTCGGCGCCCAGCACCAGCACGGCGGTGCCGGCGCCTAGCTGCATCAGATTGGTGCCCGAGCCAACGGCCAGCAGTGCGCCGAGCTCATCGGGGGCCGGCTCGCCGGGGGCGCCAATGCCGTGGTCGAGGTTGTTGCTCTCCAGCTGCTCGCGGACGAGCTTCTGGAAGAGATAGAGATCCTCGTTGCTCAGGCGGGGCGCCGCGAGGCCGGCGATCGCCTGACCGCCGTGGCGGCTCTGGATCGCGGCCAGGCGCTCGGCCACCAGCTGCAGCGCCTCGTCCCAACTGGCCTCAACCAGTTCCTCGCCGCGCCGGACGAGCGGCGTGGTCAGCCGGTCGGGATGCTCGATGAACCGGTGGCCGTAGCGCCCCTTATCGCAGAGCCAGATGTCGTTGACCGCCGCGTTCTCGCGCGGCATCACCCGCATCAGGTGCTCGTGGCGCATATCCAGGCTCATATTGCAGCCCACCGGGCAGAGCGTGCAGACCGCGGGGGTGGGGTTGAGCTCCCAGACCCGGGCGCGGAAGCGGAAGTCGCTGCTGGTGAGCGCGCCGACCGGGCAGATATCGGTGGTATTGCCGGAAAACTTGCTAGCGAAGGGCGGGTCGCTCCTGGAGATGATCATCCAGTTGCGCCCACGGTGATCGAAGCCGAGCACCGGGTCGTCGGCGAGCTCGTCCTGGAAGCGCACACAGCGCGAGCAGAGGATGCAGCGTTCGCGGTCGAGCAGGATCAGATCACCCAGCGGCACCGGCTTCTCGAAGTGGACCTTATCGTTATAGTCGAAGCGGCTGTTGCCGGGCCCCCACTGCATCGTCAGGTTCTGCAGCGGGCACTCGCCGCCCTTATCGCACACCGGACAATCGAGCGGGTGTGAGGTAAGCAGAAACTCGAGCACGCCGCGCTGGGCGAACTGCACCTCCTCGCTTACCGTATTGATCACCATGCCCTCGCTGACCGGCGTGGTGCAGCCGGTCTGCAGCTTGGGCATCATAGCGATTACCGGCTTGCCGGCCGCATCGAGCAACGGCTGGCGCGTGGCAGGGTCGAGCCGCGGCGTGCCGATCTGCACCAGGCACATACGGCACATACCCACTGGCTGCATACGCGGGTGGTAGCAGAAGACGGGAATGGCGACATTGGCCAAGCGCGCCGCGTCGACCACGTTGGTCCCCGCGGGCACCTGGATGGTCACCCCATCGACGGTGATCGTCACATCTGGCATATCGTCTCGTTTCCAGCTGTCAGCACAGTTATCGCTTCACCGCCAGCGGGATCGTAGGGGCAGGCGCGCTGCTGGCGTGACCGTTCCCGGCGGCATGGCGCGCGCTCGCCGCGATCACCGCCTCGAACTCCTGGGGGAAGAGCTGCAGGGCACTCTTGATCGGCATCACCGCGCTCTCGCCGAGCAGGCAGAAGCAGTTGCCGGCCATCTGGGTGTAGATCCCGTGGAGCGTCGGAATATCGGCGGGGGTGGCGTGGCCTTCCTCGGCGATGCGGTGCAGCACCTTGACCAGCCAGTGGGTGCCCTCGCGGCAGGGGGTACACTTGCCGCAGGACTCGTGCTTGAAGAACTCGTCCATCTTATAGGCCACGTGGGGCGCCTTGACGGTATCATCGAGCACGATCACCGCCCCGGAGCCGAGCATCGAGCCAGCGGCGGCGACGCCCTCGTAGTCGAGCGGCACATCGAGGTGTTCGTGGGTGAGCCAGGGGGCCGAGGCCCCGCCCGGGATGATGATCTTCACCGGGCGCCCGCCGCGCATCCCGCCGCCGTACTCGGGGCTCTCGATCAGTTCGCGCAGCGGTGTGCCGAAGGGCAGTTCGTAGTTGCCGGGGCGATTGACGTGGCCGGAGAGCGAGAAGCACTTGGTGCCGGGGCTCTTCTCGGTGCCGTGGCTACGGTACCAGGCCACGCCCCGCTCGACGATGCGCGGCACGTTGGCCAGCGTCTCGACATTGTTAATGATCGTCGGCTTACCGTAGAGCCCGGCCACTGCCGGGAAGGGCGGCTTGAGCCGCGGCTGGCCGATCTTGCCCTCGAGCGACTCCATCAGCGCGGTCTCTTCACCACAGATGTAGGCCCCGGCGCCCCGATGCACAAAGATGTCGAGGTCGTAGCCGGTGCCGAGGATATTCTTGCCGAGCAGCCCGGCGCGGTACGCATCGTCGATTGCCCGCTCGAGCGTGATCGCGGCCGCGGCGAACTCGCCGCGCATATAGATGTAGGCCGTATTGCACGCGATCGCATAGGCCGAGAGCGCGACCCCTTCGATCAACTGGTGCGGGTTGCGGTCGATAATCTGGTGGTTATTGAACGTCCCGGGCTCCGACTCGTCGCAGTTGCAGAGCAGGTAGCGCGGGTAGACATCCTTCGGCAGGAAGCCCCACTTGACCCCGGTCGGGAAGCCGGCGCCGCCGCGCCCGCGCAGGCCCGACTCCTTGACCATCGCCACGATCTCGGCGGGCTGCTTGCCCTTCAGCGCGCCGCGGTAGGCCTCCCAGCCCCCATTGCGGCAGTAGACCGCGAAGGTATTGATGTCGGGGATGTCCAGTTCCCGCATCACAATATGCTCTTTCAGTCCCATGGACCTGCTCCGCTTCTAGTTGGGCCGACGCATTGGCGCAGCAAATGCGTCG
>JACAEO010000028.1 GCA_013388805.1 Chloroflexota bacterium | reverse complement strand
GCGGGACGCGCGGGGGCGCCCGCGGGCGTGGGGGCGGCGCCGGGGCCACGTGGGGGGGCGGGCGGCCCGTCCCTACGCAAGCGATCCCGCAAAACGCTCGATCGCCTCAGCAGCCACCGGCCAGGCCGGATCCAGCATCAGATCATGCGCCGCCCCCGGCGCAACCACCAGCCTGGCCCGGTAGGCGGCCGCCGTCTCGCGCTGGGCGGCCACGTCGAAGATCGCGTCGCGCTCGGCGGCAATCACCAGCACAGGCACGCGGCAGGCCGCAGGGCGGGGACGCAGCAGCATGCTGCTGAGCGCGACAAGGGGCGGCTCGGCGACCATGCGCTCCCGGTGGTGCTCCAGCTCCGCGTCGGGCAGATCGGGGCGAAAGAGGGCCTGGCGCACCGCCGCCGGCTCACGGCGCAACAGCGCCGGCAGATTGACCATCGGTGCGCGGCGCAGCCCCCGGTCCACAAAGTAGGCACCGATGTTCAGCGGTGAGCTGCAGAGGAGCACCGCGCCAGCGACCGGCGGCGCCGGGCCGACGACCCCGGTGATCAGCAACTGGACGACATAGCCGCCCGCGCTATGGCCAACCACGATCGGCTGGTCGCCCAGCGTGGCAAGGGTGGCCCGCACCTCGCGGGCATAGTCGAGCACCGTCGAGCGCCAGTGACCAGGCGGGGCCGGACTGCCGCCGTGGCCACGGATGCTCATCGCGTGGACGTCGAAGCCCCGTTCTGCCAGGTCAGCCATTGCCGGCTCCCAGCACCAGGCGCCGTGCCAGGCCCCGTGGAGCAAGAGCAGCGGTGAGCGGTAACGCCGCTCAACCGGGTGGGCGGTGAGGTGTTCGAGGGCAGGCATGGTGCGGTTGCGCGGTGGGATCATCATACCAGTGACGAGCCGCCCAGTCCGCAGGGCGCTACCGAGCAGAGCCGGTGCGCGCGGACAACCCGGCAATGCCCTCATCCCTCTACTGGTTCGGCGGGCAGGCCCAGTTGACGGCGGCGCTCCTCGGCGAGGCGCCGCTTCTCGGCGATCAGCTCGTCGGTAACATAGACGCCGAAGGAGCGCAGGCCGGCGAGCTCAAGGCCGTGCTTGTGCCAGAGCCGGTACATCTCCTTGACTCGATCCATCTCGATGTTGCGGCCGAGGGTATAGTCCTCAAATTTGCCCTCCATCGCCAGCAGCGCCGTCTCGGAGAGGCAGGCGTAGGCGGTGCCGGGGGGCATATCGATATCGAAGCCGAAGTCGGGCTGCCCGGGGAGCACGATCTCACCGCTCTCAACCACCAGGACATCGGGGCGCCGCGCGGCATCCTCCTCCTTGACGTCGGGCGGGCGAGCCACATCGCAGACCACCGCTCCGGGTTTGAGCTTGTCGACATTGATCACCTTGCCGGTGAGCGAACTGGTCGTGGTGATGATCAGGTCGGCATCGCCGACATAGGCGTCGGGGTGGGTGGCGGCGATCACGCGGGCGCCGGGCGTCTCCTGTTCGATCTGTTGCTTGAGCGCGAGCAGCCGCTCGGGGCGCGGCGCGATCAGCACCACGTCGCGCACGGCCTGGGCCAGCAGGCGCGCGCAGACCGCGCCGATCGAGCCGGTGGCGCCGATCACCACGGCGCGCACCTTCTCGGGGCGTCCGCCCTTCATCAGCAGCACGGCCTGCTTGGCGGCCTCGAGCGTCGCGGCGACGGTGAGCGAGTTGCCCGAGGTAATGCCGATGTCGCTCTTCTGGGCCACGGTAATGCCGGCGTCGCCGACCACCGAGGTGAAGGCGCCGAGGCCCATGATCTGCGCGCCCATCTTCTCGGCCATACGCGCGGCGCGGATGAGCCGCCGGTAGGTGAAGCTCGGCGGGCGGCGCATCATCTCGCGCGGGGTCGTGCCGAGGGTCAGCAGGATGCCCTCGGCCTCCTCGCCGGTGGCCCTGGAGCGGATGCCACGGATGCGCGACAGGTAGAGCGGCGGGATCTGGGCGGCCGCCAGTTCGACAAGGCGCGGCGGGAGCCGGCGTGTCCAGCGGAAGCGTGGGTCGTTGGCGATCAGGCTGGTGCGCAGCGGATGGATGACGAAGGCGAACTTCGGTTTGGGGCGCGGGTTGAGCTCCTGCAGGTGGGCGCCCCAGCCCGCCGCAGCGATGAAGTCGAGTACCTCGGCCTCGCCCGGTTGTGCGCCGCTCTCCTGGATGGCGGTGACGATCGCCTCGAGCACATCGGCGGCGACGAAGGGGCGCGGGTTGGGCGCGCCGTCGGCGGTGGCCAGCGGCGGGGTCATCGTGATCAGCGTGGTCACGCCGCGGCTGCGCAGGTCCTCGATCTCGGCCGGCGAGGGATCATCGGTGACGATCGTCTTGCCACTGAGATCGGCCGGGGCAAAGCGGCGAATGAAGGCAAAGTCGCCGGCGATTACCTCGGCCCAGCGGAACAGCTCAACCGCGCGCGGGTCGTGGCCCTCCTGGCCGAGCGCCACCGGGTGGAGCAGGCGATAGGGCAGCAGCGCCGTGATCGGCAGGGTCGTGGCGGCATAGAGCTCGAGTTGCTCCAGCGAGCGGGGGACGGGCAGGAAGGGCAGCCCGATGTGCACGATCGGGTCGGCGAAACGCAGATCGCCCTCGTACTGCGCGATTGCAGCGGCGAGCTGGTAGCGCTCGATGCCGCTGGTGAAGAGGATCTTCTTGTAGTGGAAGAGCCCGTGGATGGCCCGTGCGGCCTGGGCCACTACCCAGCGTTCCAGCGTAGCCTTGATCACGCCGCCGTCCACGACCGGAGTGCGGTGGGCCTGGGCGGCGGTGTGGATGGCCTGCTGGTGCGGGTAGCGGGCGCGGCCCACGCGGAAGACCGGCGTCAGCCCGCCCAGACCGATCGCGTCGACTTGCCCATCGAAGGCGCGGATCAGCTCGGCGGCGCGCGCCACGTCGCCGTTGGTGCCAATCCGCTCGACCTCGACCTGCCGGCCAAGGATCGTGGTCGTGAAGCGATAATCGCGGGCGGAGGAGCCCAGGCTAATGCTCACAATGCGCTTCATCGCGCGCTCCTGTTTGGGCTAGATCAGCGGGTGACCGGATGCTCCGTCCTGGCGGTGCCGACAGTATAGCATATCGTTTCGGCCATGCCGTAGTAGGAGTTATACCATTTCCGATTGCAGATTTTGGATTGCAGATTGCCGCACATGGCGTCACGATGAGCGATGACGGCAACGACAATGCGGAACTGCCAACTGGATTTGGTATTATTGCATCCCAGGGCTGCGGCAACGATTGGGTGGCACCCTTCACAGCATGGTCAGCCACCGGGGGACGATCAGCGCCCGTGGGGCAATATCAGCCGCGGTACGCCGCGGTACGCCGCGATCAGCGCCTCGCCGCCGAGCAGCAGGCCGATGGCGACCGTGCCCAGGGCAAAAGGCAGCAGCGCTGCATGGATCTCCTGGCGCTCGGCCTGGAAGCTGAAGCCAACTTCGTAGATGGCGCCGTCGAGGCCGAAGCGAACGACTATGTAGCGCTGCTGCGCACTATCGAGAAAGATGTTCACCTGATGTGTTATTCTGCTCTGAGGGTTGATCAGGCGGCTCTGAGCCAGGGCCTGATCACGGCTCAGAGCCGGGTTATTGCGCACTAGACTGCTTGCAGAGCGTTGGGTCAAAATGTGATCGAGCGTGGCCCTATCGTCAAGCATGGCCATGAGCGGAAAGTCTCGCTCGCGGCTGACGATCAGCGCCCGACCAGGCCAGCGCCGAAAGATGTAGACCACATCCTCGGGGAGATCCGCGGCCAGGATTGCGGCATTGTCGGTCCCATGCTGATCTATAAGCGCACGGCTAGCCAGCCCATCGGCCAGGCCTGCCTCGATGACTGCGCGCTCGACGGTCTCTCCGGCGACGGTCGTGACGCAGCCCCAGAGCGCCAGCACTGCCGTCGCGACCAGCAGGCGTCTCCTGGCGATCGCCGGCCAGGCAATGCCCCAGGCGGTGGCCAGGCTTCCGGTCATCGTGGCGACAAAGCTGATGGCGCCCAGGCCCAACACGAGATGCATGCCATATGAGGACAGAAGCTCCAGGTTCCGTAGGAGCGTCGCGATCCCCATCAACATGGGTATGAGCAGTGCCAGCGCCATGTTGCGCCACAGCCGGGCCAGCCCGGCCGGCGGCGAGCATAGCGCCTGCCAGGCCCTCACGCCCAGTGTTGCCGCGTGGCGCTGGGCGCCGCGCAGGAGCGCGGTCAGGGCAAAGAGAAACGATATCAGAACGACGACCATCAAGACTTGCAGGTGCAGCTCCGTCGCCTTTCTGAGCACGAACGGGGTGCGGGTCGCCATCAGGACGCCGGCATAGACGATGGTCGCCGTGGCGCTCGTGACGGCGATGCCCCGAATGAGCCGCCGCTCGCGAGCTGCCGCCGGGTCAGGTTGAGCATGGGCGGCAGCAGCAAGGGCGCAGAAGGCGACCACGACGAGCGGGTATTGGGCAACAACCACGTATTCCCGCCAGTCGGCCCGAATCGTAAACTCGACGACGAGCGCCAGCAGGAAGGCGCTGCCGCTGCTAAAGAAGAGAGCCATTGGCAGCAGCTCGGCGCTCCGGCGGCGCAGCAGCAGCGTCCACGCCGCGGCCAGCACAGCCAGGATCAGGCTGGCCAGGATGGGCAGCGTTGCAGCAGTAAGCTGGATCACGCTGCTCCCCTTCGCGCTGGGCAGATAGCCTGCGCATCTGCCACTGCGTACGTGGCGCGCTCGTCGGCATGCAGATCACGCTGGAGGTGCTTGCAGAGCGTTCTCGTCACCCGCTCAAGGTCACGTTCCCAGAGACGTATGACGCCGGTGTCACTTCCGGTCAGGATGAGGTCGCGCTGCGGGGAGATAGCCACCGCCGTGATCGCCCCTGAGAGTACGGTCATCCGGCGGATCTCCGCCCTGCTCTGCAGATCCCAGATCCGTGCCGTGCCGTCTGCGCTGCCGGTCGCGGCGATGGCGCCATCGCCGCTGACGCTCAGCGCGCTCACCAGGTTGCTGTGGCCGACGAATGTCTGCGCGACCGCACCGCTCTGGATGTCCCAGAGCTGCACGCTGTTATCAAAGGCCGCAACCAGCAGCCGTTGGTCGGGGCCAAAGCTGGCCTGGTTCGCGACAGCCCGGTTCACGCCAAGTTGCTTGAGGCCGGCATTGGCTTGAAACACCAGGAAGCGCCGATCGCGCAGCGCGATGGTGAAATCCTGCGCACCGTCTTCTAATGCCCAGCCATTCACGGTCGTGCCGTCGCTTGTTTGCACCAGCATATCCCGCTGGGTATCGCGCTGAACCCCATAGATGGCCGTGAGCAGCAGGGCCCCATCGGCGCTGAAAGCGACGGCAAACGGCCGGTCATAGCTGATCGGCCAGCGCCGGATCTCGACTCCGCGCGCTCTGTCCCAGAGTACGGCGGTGCCGCGCTCGCCGACGGCCGCCACACGATCACCGGCAGGGGCAATGGCGATGTCGACCACCGGCTCGGCGAGCTCTAGCTCGCGCTCGATCCAGCCATCACGCACATCCCAGAGCTTCACCAGCCCGTCGGCGCCGCCCGAGATCACCGTCTGCCCATCGGGGCTGACGACGAGGCGGCGCACCATGCCAGCGTGGGTCTGCTGTGCCCGCACCAGCCGCCCGCTGCCGATATCCCACCACTTCACGTAACCGTCGACGCCGCCAGTGATGGCCAGCCGCTCAGCCGGCAGGATTACGGCGCTGGTCACCGGCCCGGCGTGGCCTTGCCACGGACGGAACGGGTTGGGTGCGGCAAGACGCCAGATCCGCGCGCTGCTGCCACTCGCGCTGATGAGCGACTGCCCATCAGGTGCGAAGCTCAGGGCTTCGACGGCAACGGTGCTCGCGGCCAGGCGCTGCAAGATGGTACCGTCGGCAAGCTCGACAACCCGGACGATGCTATCAGCTCCCCCGGCCGCCAGCCGGCTGCCGTCCGGTGCAAAGGCGAGCGCCAGCAGGGCCTGCTCGCTCAGGGTCATCTCGTGCCGCGGTCCGTCGGTGGCGTCCATCAGAACCAGCCGGCCATCGGCCAGGCCGAGGGCAAGCCCGGGCCCATGCGGGTTCAGCGCGACCGCCGTGACGGCGCCTGGCGCAGACGCCAGGGCCGCGGCCTGACCGCTCGAGCGATCCCAGCTGCGCAGGTCGCCGCTGCGCGCGACGATCAGCACCTCGTCGCTGCGTGGCAGCGGCAGCGCCGCGACCAGGGGGCCGAGGCCAGGGTCATACTCGTGCAAAGACGGCGCGCCGGATTGATCCCACAGGCGCACAGCGCCGTCGTCACCGGCGCTGAGGAGCCGTCCATCATCCAGGACGGCCAGACTGCGCACATTGCCGATATGACCGGGCCAGGTCTGCCGTACCTTGCCGGTCAGGTCAATGATTTGCAGCACCCCGTCCTCGGCGCCGGTCACGATCTGCTGCTGATCCTCCAGGAGCGCCATGGCAGTGATCGGGCTTCTGCGCAGGCCAAGGGTGCGCACCAGGTCACCGGTGGCTGTGTCCCACACCCGCACTCTGCCGGCGCGATCGCCGCTGAAGGCCAGGGCGCCGTCGGCTGCATAGGCGACAGCGCTTACCAGATCCTCGTGGCCTTCGAGCAGGTGCTGCGGGTAGTCAAGAGTCAGCGCGAGATCAAGGGCCTGCTCACCCTGGACCGTGCGCTGGAGGCGCAGCGAGGCGATGCTCAGCAGGGCCACCAGCTCGTGCTGACTGCCCCGCTGGTAGAGAGTGATCGCCTCGGCGGCGAGGCGCTGGGCCTCGGCGCGGCGGAAGCTCGCCTCGGCCACCTGCTGCTGGCGCAGGGCGAAGGTCGAGAGCGCAACGGTGGCGGCCAGAAACAACATCAGGCCGGCCACCAGCCAGCGCAGACGATTGGCTGCGCGCTGCTCAGCCCGCGCTGAAGCCTGGGCAAGGGCGAGCTCGCGGCTTCGCCGGGCCTCCTCCTCGGCGGCCTCCGCATCACGCCGGCGTACGGCGGCGCCGAGGAAGGCGCGCTCACGTGCGGTGAGCGTCAGCGTGTCGGTGGTCGTAAAGGCCTCGTACTGGGCCAGCAGGGCGCCGCCTGGTAGGAAATCCTCCCCGTACGCTGCAGCCTCCCACTCGGCGGCGGCGACGGCGAGGCGGCGCTGGACGCGCAGCCGCTCGCGATTCGTCTCAGCCCACTCGCGCAGCCGCTGCCACGACTCGAGCAAGGCCTCGTGGGCGAGCTCCACTGTCTGGACGCCGCTGGCGAAGTCGAGGTCGAGGGTGAGGATGCGGTGGTGCGCAAACTGCTCGACGACCGCGAGGAGCCTGTCGCTTCGAGCGACCTCGACGGCAGAGTCCTCTGGCCCTGCGCTCGGAAAGGCGAGTTCGCTCAACAAGACACGGCGACGGGTATCGGGACTGTCCTCGCCGACGGCGATCAGGCGCAGGAAAACTTGCCTGGCAAGCTCTTGTCCTCGCCGGTCGAGGGCGTGAAAGATCTGCTCAGCCCGCTGTTCGAGCGCGCCTGAGATACCGCCGATCGCGCGGAAGTCTTCGAGCCGGAGCAGGTTGCCCGAGCGGCGCCCAAAGGCCTCGCGGAGCGCATACTGGAGCAGAGGCAGCGCGCCAGCGCGGTCGCGCATTTCAGCGGCAACCGTCGCCAGCAATTCGGGCTCGACTGAAACGCCCACTGCCACGGCGGGTCCACGCACCGCACGGGCCACTTCGTCGGGACTCATCGGGACGACCACTTCCGTGCTGGCCTGCACCAGCCGGGCCAGGTCGGGGTAGCGGAGCGGGCGATCGTAGTGGTCGGCGCGCAAGGTGCAGATAGCCCGCAGGCGCCCTTGCCCATCTGCAAGGGCGTTGGCAAGCAGCGCAATCACGTGGGTACGTACCGGCTCGGTGACCAGCGAGGTGAAGAGCGTCTCAAGTGGGTCGACGACGAGGAGCGGCACGACGTCGCCGGCCGCTGGGAAGCTGCTCCGCACAAGGTCACGCAGGCCGTGCTCGCTCTGCTCGATCAGCGCGCGAAGATCAGCAGCGCTATGGGTCGTAAGGCCGTGGAGCGCGAGCGCCAGATCCTGGAGGGGATCCGGCCCAAAGGTCACATAGGCGATCGCCCAGCCTGATGATCCCGGTGGCACACTGCGACGAAGCTCAGGGATCAGACCGGCGCGCACAAGGCTGGACTTGCCACAGCCGCTGGGGCCGGTGATCACTGTGAGGCGTCGGGCAACCCCCGTCTCCGCAACCCGGGCGAGCAGATGCTCGACGATCGCCTCTCGCCCGAAGAAGGTTGCCGAGTCCTCCTCTTCAAAGGGCAGCAGCCCTTTGTAGGGGTTAGCCGGCTCGGCCACCAGGGGAGCAGCGCGGCCCCGGCGCAGGAACTCCGATGCCTCCGCGGCAGGGATGGCAAGCCCGCGCGCGAGGATCTCCAGGATCTGGCGTGAGGGCCGGTACTGGCCATACTCGAGCTTCTTGATCGTCACCGTCGCACAACCGACCAGTCCAGCGAGCCGCTCCTGGGTCAGGTCGAGCTCGCGCCGTCGGCGCTTCACCCACGCACCAAAGCTTTCTCCGTCGGTCATGGCACCTCCCGGCGAAGATGGGTGATCGGGATGCCGGTTGCCTGTAATCCTCATTATATTGCACCTGCGTATGACGTGGGGCAATCAAAGTGTATCGCTTTTCGTATCCCCTACCCCCTGGCGCGGATCACGCCTGGCCGGCCATACTCAGGCCATATCCCATCATCGTTCCACTATGGGCAGGGGTATGGGGAAACCCGGTTGCCCCATTCTCAAGAGCGGAGCGTGGCAATGGACAGATCGGGAACGGTGCGGCTCGCGGCGCTGGATGTTGCTGACAACGAACCGGCCAGCAGTTCGTCACTGGTGAACGTTCCCTCCTGCTGGCCCGGACTGCCGCTGCGCCTGCTGCACAATCCGCCCCAGGGGCAACTGAGCCTGCCAGCGGAGGCGGAGGATCGGCTGCTAATCCAGACAGCAGGTGAAACCGACCTTGAGGGGACCCTGGTGCATTCGTTCGTCTGCCGGCGCACCGGTCCGGGCCGTATCTACCTGGTGCCGCGCGACGTGCCATTGCAGTGGAACTGGAGCGAGCCGTGGGAGGCGCTGCAGATCGTGATCCCGCCGGGAAAGCTGGCGGCAACGCAACGGAACCTCGAGCAGACCGTTGAAGAATACCCCAGCCTGGTTGCGCGCATTGCGGTGAGCGACCCCCTGCTGCACCAGCTCGCGCTGGCCATGCTCGTCGAACTCCAAGAGGGTCCCCCATTCGGTCAGTTCTACGTCGAGAGTCTATCGCAGATGCTGGTAACGCAACTGCTGCGACACTACACCAATCGTACCGAGGCGAGCGGCCAGCGCAAGGGACGCTCAGCGCCGACGCTGCGCCTGGTACTGGATCACATCCGCGACAACCTGGCGCAGGATCTCTCGTTGGCCACGGTCGCAGCGCTGGCCGGGATCAGCCCATTTCACTTTGCGCGGCGCTTCCGTGAGGCTACCGGCTGCTCACTGCACGACTACGTGCACGAGCAGCGGCTGGCTGAGGCGCGCCGTCTCTTACTGCGCAAGGACCTGACCATCGCCGCGGTCGCCGCGCTCACCGGCTTTGCCGACCAGAGTCACCTGAGCCGTGACTTCAAGCGGCGCTTCGGTGTGACCCCCGGCTCGCTCCGGCGAGGCGATTAGCGCGACACAGGCAGGCATGAACCTGCCTTCAAACGTAACTGCGCAAGATTTTTCATAACCGGCGCACGAATATGCAAGACCGGGATGTGGGCAGTAGGCTAGGATGCTGGCATCGAGCTTGCGAACAGAACAGTGGCCATGTGAGCCGCTAGCATTTGCGGAACGAACGCCAGCCGGTACGCACGCTCGTTATCCCTGCGCTACCGCCGACCGTGATTGTCCGGTTCTCGAGCGATAGCGGCACCAGGGTTGTGTGCCGGGCGGTTCAGCTTCCGGTCTCAGCGCCAGCTTGTCCTACCGAATGGTTTCGCTCAAAAAAGTAGAACGGTACCACGAGGTGATGGCCACACTTCGCACTGCAGACCAGCGCGCGTCAATCGGGCGTACAGAGCACCTGGAAGCGGCTCTCAGCTGGTTGCGACGCCTGCTGCTCTGGCATATCGCCTGGACGCGCCACACCTACGGGTCGCTTGCCGATGACAGCTACCGCGGCCTCTACGTGCCCTCGGCCGAGGTCGATATCCTCGGCGAGGACGAACCCGCGCTGCCGCCAGAGCTGGCCAGCGAGCGCGATGCCCTCGCCGCCCAGCGGGACGAGATCGAGGTCCAGACCGTCGCGGCGGAGCGGGCCGGGGTGGACCTCCCGCTGCGGCGCCTCGCCCGCTGGTTCGAGCTCTCGCCGTTCGAGGCCGACGTGCTGCTGCTGGCCCTTGCCCCTGAGCTTGATTTGCGCTTCGAGCGCATCTATGCCTACATCCAGGATGATGTGTCGCGCCGGCGGCCCTCGGTCGAGCTCGCGCTGCGCCTGCTCTGCCCGTCGCCCGCCGCGCGCATGCAGCGCCAGGCGCTCTTCGAGCACGACGCGCCCCTGCTGCGCCACCGCCTGGTCCAGCTCTTCGAGGACGGCCAGCGCCGCCCGCCGCTGCTTGCTCGCTTCATCAAGCTCGACGAGCGCATCCTCGCCGAGCTGCGCGGTGGGCCGGCGCCGATCGACCCGCCCATAGCTCCCTTCGTGACCCTGTCCATGCCCGTGCGCTCCCTCGAGTCCCTGGTTCTTCCCGCGGAGCTGAGGGAGCGGCTGCGGCGAACCGGTGGCGGCGCGGTGCTCGCCCTGCAGGGCGGCCCGGGCAGCGGCCGCCGCGCCCTTGCCGAAGCTCTCTGCGCCGAGGAGGGCGCGCCGCTGCTGAGCGTCGACGTGGCTCGCCTGGCCGACCGGCT
>JACAEO010000159.1 GCA_013388805.1 Chloroflexota bacterium | reverse complement strand
GGCGGGCCGGCGGCCCGCGTACCCAGGTTTGCCAGCAGGATCATGCAACGTCGCCGGCTGCCCGCACGCCGGGGTGCTGAAGCGCCCGGCTATCAGCTGCAACGCCTGCGTTCGCAGGCTGGAGCCCACGTCAGTGGGCTTTGCCGCTATGAGCCAGGGCCTTATGGTCTTTGAATAAATAATCCGCTCTAGCCCGCGCAGGCGGGCTTCGCATTCCATAGCCGAGGGCTTCAGCCCCACGGCTAGCCTGGCATAGCGGATTCATTTCTCAATAACCATCAGGCCCCCGGCGGCGCACGACGGAGCCAGGCCATCAGGGCGTTGCATCAGCCCTGGCGGGCGTGCCCCTGCCCTTGCCCTGGTGCCCATGCTCTGATATACTTAATGTTGTTGATAATCTCGATTATTCAGGATCGGCAATGCACGCATGACCTCTGTCACCCGCGAGCAACTGACGACTGGCGAGCGCGGACCGCTTGAGGAGATCGAACAGGCACTTATGCAGATCAGCTGGCTGGCGCAACGCCAGTTTATGCAACTCCTCGACGACGAACGGTTTCGCCTCACCCTGCCCCAGTTCTACACCCTGCTCCACCTCTACCAGAGCGCGGCGGAGTGCAAAATGTCGGACCTGGCTGAGGCCACCCAGCAGTCGGCGGCCTCGCTGACCGGGGTGGTCGACCGCCTGGCGGAGAAACAACTGGCCGAACGGAAACGCCATCCCAGCGATCGACGCCAGGTGATGGTCGTGGTCACGCCACGGGGCTGCGAGCTGATCGCGGAGATCAAGCAGGCCCGGCGCGAACAGATGCAGGCAGCACTCTCGCATCTCGTTGATCAGGACGTGGACCTGCTTTTGCAGCTGCTTGACCGTGTGCTGCTCGGGATGGCCCGGGTGCTCGAGCGCGGCGAGAGTGGGCGCTGGGCCTGATCTGAGCGTTGGCCCACCCCCGGCATTGTCGCGAGCGCCGGCGTGAGAAACAGTGCGGCAGCGCCGCAGCAACGATGCGAGCATCTCGCATCAAGTGAGGAGTCCGATGAAAAACGACAAGCGTTCGTTCACCAATGATCCCGACCTCGACAGCGACGCGGTCGTGCGCGGGGACGTTGCCGAGCCGGAGGGGTTGCCAGAGCAGCGGCTGCCGCTGGTGGTGCTCGGCGAGATGGTGATTATGCCCCATATGACGATCCCGCTGCAGGTGCCTCAGGGCAAGTCGTACCGGGCCATGGAGCGCGCCTGGGACGAGGAGCGAGAGGTGCTCTTGATCTTTGTGCGCGAAGCTGAACTGGAGGGCTACAAGAGCAGCCAGCCGCAGGATCTGCCGCCGATCGGGGTGATTGCGCGCCTGGAGGAGTTTGCCAAACTGCCCGATGGCACCGCGCGCGTGATCCTCGAGGGGCTGTACCGGGCCCGCATCCACGGCGCCGTGCAGATCACGCCCTTCTACCGCGTGCGCTGCACGCCCGTCTTCGACCCGGATCTCCAGAGTATGGAGATCGAGGCGCTGATGGATACCGTCAAGCAGCAGGTCGATGAGTTCGTCGATCACCTGGGCGAGGTGCCCCAGGAGGCGGTGCAGTTTGTCCACCGCATTGAGCGCCCCGGCCACCTGGCCGATATTGTCACCTGGGGCCCGGCCTTCGACTTTAAGGACCGGCTGGAGGTGCTCAATACGCTCGATCCGGCCGACCGCCTGCGCCGGGCCTATATGGTCCTGGCGCGCCAGCTCGAACTGCTCAAGCTGCGGGCCAAGATCCAGCAAGACACCAAAGAGGTGCTGGACCAGAGCCAGCGTGAGTATTTCCTGCGCGAGCAGATGCGGGTTATCCGCCGCGAGCTCGGCGAGGACGACGAGGCCGATGACCCGATCGACGAACTGCGGCGCAAGATCAATGAGATGGAGGCGCCGGAGTATGTGAAGAGCCAGGCGCTCCACGAGGTGAAGCGCCTGGCCCAGCAGGGTTTGAACAGCCCCGAGGCGGGCGTGATCCGCACCTACCTCGACTGGCTGATCAACCTGCCCTGGGCCGAGGAGGAGCACCCCGCGATCAGCATCGTCGAGGCGCAGAAGGTGCTCGATGAGGACCACTACGGCCTCGAGAAGGTCAAGGAGCGTATCCTGGAGTACCTGGCGGTGCGCAAGCTGGCCGGCAACAAGATGCGCAGCCCCATCCTCTGCTTCGTCGGCCCGCCCGGAGTGGGCAAGACGAGCCTGGGCCGCAGCATCGCCCGCGCGCTGGGCCGCCAGTTCATCCGCACCAGCCTCGGCGGCGTGCGCGACGAGGCCGAGATCCGTGGCCACCGCCGCACCTACATCGGGGCGATGCCCGGGCGGATCATCCAGGGGATCAAGTCGGTCAAATCGAATAGCCCGGTCTATGTCCTCGATGAGGTCGATAAGGTCGGCACCGACTTCCGTGGCGATCCGACCTCGGCGCTGCTTGAGGTGCTTGACCCCGAGCAGAACAGCACGTTCTCGGATCACTACCTGGAGATTCCTTTCGATCTGAGCAAGGTGGTCTTCATCGCGACGGCCAACCAGCTGGAGCCGATCCCTGGCCCACTGCGCGACCGCATGGAGATCATCGAGATCGGCGGCTACACCGAGGACGAGAAGCTCGAGATCGCCAGGGGCTTCCTCATCCCCAAACAGCGCGAGTTCCACGGGCTGGAGGCCGATCAGCTGACGCTGACCGATGGCGCGGTGACCAAGCTCATCCGCGAGTACACCCGCGAGTCGGGCGTGCGCAACCTCGAGCGCGAGATCGCCAGCCTCTGCCGCAAGGTGGCGCGCAAGGTGGCCGCCGCGCGCGAGCCCGGCGCCGAGGGCGAACTGCCGAGCTTTGTGATCGATGCCGCCGATATCGCCAGCTATCTCGGCCCCGAGCGCTTCAGCTTCGGCCTGGCCGAGGAGCGCGACGAGGTCGGTGTGGCCACCGGCGTGGCCTGGACCTCGACGGGCGGCGATATTCTCAGCATCGAGGTGCTGCCGGTGAAGGGCAAGGGCGGCCTGCAGCTCACCGGCCAGCTCGGTGAGGTGATGAAGGAGAGCGCCCAGGCGGCGATGAGCTATGTGCGCTACCGCTCGAATGAGCTCGGCATCGACCCGAACTACTTCGAGGAGCACAACATCCACGTCCACATTCCCGAAGGCGCCGTGCCCAAGGACGGCCCGTCGGCGGGCATCACACTGACCACGGCGCTGATCAGCGCGATGACCGGCAAGCCGGTGCGCCGCGATGTGGCGATGACTGGCGAGGTGACGCTGCGCGGCAAGGTGCTCGGCATCGGTGGGCTCAAAGAAAAGACCCTGGCCGCCCATCGGGCCGGGATCCGCACCTTCATCCTGCCCAAGGAGAACGCCAAAGACATCGTCGATCTGCCCGAGAAGGTGCGCAAGGACCTGGATCTGATCCCGGTTTCGTCGATGGACGAGGTGCTGCGCATCGCGCTGGCCGCCAGCGATGCCCCCCTCGCGCCCCCCGAGCCACCGCGCGCCGCGCCGCCAGTCCGCTGAGGTGATACGGATAGCCGATAGTACGACAGTTGTATTTCGTGTGCCAGCGCCAACTGTAGGAATAGTCCGCCGCCGTTTTCATCGCGCTGTTGTGCGCCACTTCCGATTGCAGATTTTGGATTGCAGATTGCCGCACATGGCGTCACGATGAGCGATAACGGCAACGACAATGCGGAACTGCCAACTGGATTTGGTATAACAGCAATACCGTGCCCATACGGCGTTGCGCGCGGCACGGCCCCCCTCCCAACCTCCCCCCGCTGGGGGGAGGTGCCGGACGCCCTCTCCCAGCGGAGGAGGGTTGGGGTGGAGGCGAAGCGCGTATGTGCAAGGTATTGCGTCTAACAGGGTTTTCGCCAGAGGAGGCGGTGCGATGTTCAGGGCAATTCTGGTGCCGCTCGATGGCTCGCCGATCGCCGAGCAGTCGCTGCCGACCGCGGCGCGGATCGCCCGCGCCACAGGCGCGGCCCTGCACCTGATCCACGTGCACGTTGAGGCAAACCCCAACCCGATCTTTATCAACGGCATGCCGGTGGTCGATACCGAGCTGCACTCGCTTGCCGCCGAGCACGAACGCGTCTACCTGGAACGGGCCGCCGCCAGCGTGGCCGGCGACGGCCTGCAACCGATCGTTACCCAGCTGACGGGGCCGGTGGTCAAGACGATCACCAGTTATGCCCGCGATATCCACGCCGGCCTGATCGTGCTGACCACCCACGGGCGCAGCGGCTTCGACCGGCTCTGGCTCGGCAGTGTGGCCGAGGCGCTCGCCCGGGTCGCCACGACGCCGCTGCTGCTGCTCCGCCCTGGCGAAGCGCAGCACGTGGCCATCCCCACCTTCCGGCAGGTGCTCGTCCCGCTGGACGGTTCCGAGCGGGCCGCGGAGGCGATCGCGCTGGCGGTCGCGCTGGCCCGCATCGACGATGGCCAGGTGACACTGCTGCGGGTCGTCGATACGCTGCCGGTCCCGGAGTTGCTGCCCTTCCACGAGCGCTTTCACCGTGATGAGGCAGTGGTGGCCCAGGAGGAGGCCACGGCCACCAGGTACCTGCAGGGCCTGGTCGGCACCAGCGCGCCGCCCGGCACCCAGACGCTGGTGCTGCGGGCCGATCAACCTGCGCGCGCCATCCTCGAGGTCGCCAGGGAGCGCGCGGTCGATCTCGTGGTGATGGCCACCCAGGGCCACGGCGCGGCCCGTGGCGTGACGCTCAGCCGGGTCACCGACAAGGTGCTGCGCGGGATCGGCGGGCCGCTGCTGGTGATGCGGCCTGGCCAGCAGCAGAGTGATTGAGGGTGGAACGCAGGGCTTGTGCTATACTGGCGGCGCCCACAGAAGCTGACCACGAGCGGAGGGAACATGTCCACACTGATCGAGGCGATCAAGGGCCGCGAGGTGCTCGACTCACGCGGCAACCCGACGGTAGAGGTGGACGTCCACCTGGAGAGCGGCGATATCGGACGGGCGATCGTGCCCAGCGGCGCCTCGACCGGCGCCCACGAGGCCCTGGAGTTGCGCGATGGCGATAAGGCCCGCTACGGCGGCAAGGGGGTGCTCAAGGCCGTGCGGGCGGTGAATGAGGACATTGCCGAGGCGCTGGTCGGCATGGACGCAGCTGATCAGATCGGCATTGACCAGGAGTTGCTCGCCCTCGATGGTACGGCGAACAAGAGCAAGCTCGGCGCCAATGCCATCCTCGGCGTTTCGCTGGCGGTGGCCAAGGCAGCGGCCAGCGCCTTCGGGCTGCCGCTCTACCGCTACCTCGGCGGGGTGCATGCCCATGTGCTGCCCGTGCCGATGCTGAACATCATGAATGGTGGCCAGCACGCCGCCAACTCGACCGACTTCCAGGAGTTCATGGTCATGCCCGTCGGCGCCGAGAGCTTCCACGAGGCGATCCGCTGGGGCTCCGAGATCTACCAGAGCCTCAAGAAGGTGCTACACGATCGCGGCCTGAGCACCACCGTGGGCGATGAGGGTGGCTTCGCGCCCAGTCTGCCCTCCAATGAGGCGCCCCTGCAGGTGATTATGGAGGCGATCGAGAAGGCCGGCTACCGCCCCGGCGAGCAAATCATGCTGGCTATGGACCCGGCCTGCACCGAGATCTATGCGGACGGCAAGTACCACCTCAAGCGCGATGGTAAGGTGCTCAGCAGCGCCGAGATGGTCGACTACTGGGCCGATATCGCCGCTCGCTACCCATTGATCTCGCTCGAAGACGGCCTGGCCGAGGATGATTGGGAGGGCTGGAAGCTGCTGCGCGAGAAGCTCGGCCACAAAGTGCAACTCGTCGGCGACGACTTCCTGGTCACCAATGTCACGCGCCTGCAGCGCGCCATCGACGAGAACGCCTGCAATTCCATCCTGATCAAGCTCAACCAGATCGGTAGCCTGACCGAGACGCTGGCCGCCATCCGCCTGGCCCAGCGCAACGCGATGACCGCAGTCGTCTCGCATCGCTCGGGCGAGAGCGAGGATGTGACCATCGCCGACCTGGTGGTCGCCACCAATGCCGGCCAGATCAAGACCGGCGCCCCCGCCCGCACCGATCGCATCGCCAAATACAACCAGTTGCTCCGCATCGAGGAGGAACTGGGCGGCGCAGCGAAGTTTGCGGGACGGGACGCATTTATGATCAGGGGCTGAGCACGATCACGCGCGATGCGTGACCCGGCCAGCTTGTCGGCTACGCTTGAATACGGCGCGGGCTACTGCGCCCAGAGCGGCCAGCGGTCCTGGGCGGTGTTGAAGGTGAGTTGCACGATCTGCCTGCCGTGGAGTGACAGGGTGTAGATCTCGTAGTCGCCGTCGCCATCACTGGCGTAGGCGATTGCCTGGCCGTCGGGCGACCAGGTCGGTGCTTCGTCGTTGCCCGGCCCGCTCACCACTGCGTACGAGCCGCCCATCGTCAGATCGTAGATGTAGATGTCCCAGTTGCCGCTCGGGTTGGCCGCGTAGGCGATCGTGCGCCCGTCCGGTGCGACGCGGGCGAAGCGGTCGTCGGTGCTGTTGTCGGTGAGCTTGCGCTGGTTCACCAGGCGCGCGAACGGGCCGCCCTGGCTGTCCTGGTCGTAGGCGAGGTCCGCGCGGTAGAGCTCGAAGTCGCCGTCACAGTTGCTCGTCCAGTAGAGGCTCCGCCCGTCGGGTGACCAGGTCGGCGTCTCATTGGTGCAGCCGCCAGTAGTGAGCTGCAGGGGCATCGTCGTGATCTGCCCGGCGCCGACCAGGAAGAGCTCCTCACCGCCCGCGCGGTTCGAGACGAAGACGATCTTGGTGCCATCGGGCGAGTAGCTGGCGTTGTAGTCGTTGACGCCAGCGTTCGGCAGGAAAACGTCGAAGCTCAGCTTGCGCACATCAGCGTTCCAGGCTTTGTCGCCGTCGTAGACCGTCACCGGGCCGAACTCGTAAAGCTGGCGGCGCTGGGGGTCCTCGCGGCGCGAGTCGACCAGCCATCGCAGCTGGCCCGGATCCCAGCTGCGACGCCAGGAGAAGGCCACCGTCTCTTCATTGTTGAAGGTGATGCGCTGGCTGATGCCGGGGCCGTCGTAGCGGTAGAGCTCCCAGTGACGGCCGGTGTCGAGGTTCGAGGCATAGAGCAGCATAGCGCGAGGCTCGGGCGCGGCCCAGGGCGTGCCCAGGTGCGGGTAGCGCCACTGGAAGTAGTGCTGGCCGACGTTACCCATCTCCACCTTGTAGCCCGCAGGGTTGCTCGGCACGTAGGTGAGGACACGGCGCTCAAAAAGTTGCACGAGCACGTCCTGCTCGCTGCCACCGATCTGCGCCCGTGTCCAGTAGGCGTCGGTGATCGGCAGCCCCATGGCGAAGAGCCAGTCTACTACCGGGCCACGCCGCACCACACCGTCGAAGATCGGACCCTGCTGGTTCATGAACTCCCAGAAGACGCGCGGAATGTTGTGGCCGGTGATGGTGTTGTACTGGATGATCTCGGTCGCGGCGCTGGCGAGGTCGGGCCGCAGGCTGATGTTACCACCGCGATCAATCGTTGCAGCGATCCGCTCGCCGATGCGCTGGGGGTCGCGGTAGCCGTTGTCGATGGTGGCAACGCCGGCGAAGGCGGCGTATGCGGGGCCGGACGGGTTGGCGTTGCGCGGGTTGCCGGCCACGGGCACGTCGGCGGGTGGGCGCTGATCGACGTCGAAGGGGTCATCGCCAAGCTGGAGACGCCCGCTCACCAGTTCCTTGACCAGCAGGCCATTGGTGACGCCCTGATTGGCGCCTGTGCGGTCACGGGGGTTGTTCAGCTCCATGCGCGCCTTGTCGAAGTACTGCACGGTGCGCAGGCCATTCTCGCCCTGGCGGTAGAACTCGGCATCATCGAACCAGGGGCCCGGGCCCCAGTACCAGGTGCGCCCGCCGCGCACCTCCTCGGAGTCGGTACGGCTCCAGACGCGCGCGAAGCGCTCGTCGGCGAAGCGCATGCGCGCCCCGTCGAAGGGCGCCGCGCCGGTGGATGCGATGACGCTCAGCGCCATGGCGCCGGCTGCGAGCCCGGCGACAAGGCGTGCGCCGCGCCGACGAAGCCATGTGGTAGACATACGACCCTCCTGTGCTCACGTGGGTGCGGTACCCCGCAGTGTGGCTTGTGTTGCACGTGCCGCCCGCGTGCTGGCCGCTATGCCTCCAGTGTAGCGCGTGGGGGTCTGGCGGGGAATGAGCGCCGCTTGCCCGCGAACTTGGCGCTTGCTGAGAGGAAGGTGAGAGCGCTATCAGGGACGAGAACGCTGCACTGGCCCGACCAGGGTTCCCGGTTTTCGCTTCCCTCTGGTATCATAGGGCCATGGGAAGCCACCCTCAGTCGGAGAACCACTATGAACCAGCAGCAGCGGGCAATTGCGCGTCTGCGCCAGCTCCTTGCCGACCCCGCCGCCAGCCCCACCGAGATCGCCGAGAGCTACGTGGGGGCGATCAGCGAGCAGCTGCTTCAGTTCGCCCGGCAGGCCTATGCCCGCGACGGGCGCGGCGTGGTTGAGATGGATCTGCGCGGGCTGGATCTGCGGACCGCCACCGGCAGTGCGCCCATCGCCTACTACCCGGCTGATACCGAGGCCGCGGAGTGGCCACCGAACCTCGACGAGGTGCTCGCCAGCTACGATCCCCAGCGCGAGGCGGTCGTCCTGCTGCTGCAGGACACCAGCGGGCCGCTGATCTATGTGTTGGAGTGACCGCGCGTGGCGGGTTATACAAGGTGGCATTGGCCATCCCGCATTGTCCCGCTCAGCTCCACAGCGCTCCAGCTCGACAAAGCCCTGTGTGGCGCTGGAGCGCTGTGGAGCTGTGGAGCTGAGCCAATGCGCTGCCATCAAGCAGAATCGGTATTATACCTCCTCTCAGGTGGAGGGTTTTTGGGAGTTGCGCCCCCAGGCCCCGCATACCCCACCCCCCTACCCCCTCCCCTGCCAGGGG
>JACAEO010000091.1 GCA_013388805.1 Chloroflexota bacterium | reverse complement strand
GGCTCCCGGTCGTCGGTTGACGTTTCTAGCGCGCGCGCCTCGGGGCGAGCACAGCTGCCGGTCTCACGGTGCAAGCTACCAACGCACCCTGCGCAGCGCGCTAATCCAGGCGCTGTGTCGCAGGTGGGCGGGCCGGCGGCGTTGCCGTCGCCCCGTTGGCGCTCCCGCGACTCACGGCATCGATAAAGGGCTTGATCGTCTCAATCGGCAGCGGGAAGATGATCGTGCTGTTCTTCTCAACCGCGATTTCGGTGAGCGTCTGCAGGTAGCGCAGCTGGAGCGTCACCGGCTCGTGGGCCATGATCTCGGCAGCCTCGGCCAGGGTGCGGCTGGCCTGCAACTCGCCATCGGCGTGGATCAGCTTGGCGCGTTTCTCGCGCTCCGCCTCGGCCTGCTTGGCCATCGCGCGCTGCATGTTCTGCGGCAACTCGACATCCTTGACCTCGACGATCGTCACCTTGATGCCCCAGGGCTCAGTCTGCTCGTCGATGATCTGCTGCAGCTTCTGGTTGATCTTCTCGCGCTGGGCAAGCAGTTCGTCCAACTCCACCTGGCCAACCACCGAGCGCAGCGTCGTCTGGGCGATCTGCATGGTGGCGCGGATGTAGTCCATCACTTTGGTCACGGCCCAGTTCGGGTTGAGCACCTGGAAGTAGAGCACCGCGTTGACCTTGATCGTCACGTTGTCGAGGGTGATCACCTCCTGCACCGGCACATCCATGGTGATCACGCGCGTGTCGACCCGCACCATGCGCTCAAAGACTGGAATGACCAGGAAGAGCCCCGGGCCACGGGCGCCCATCAGCCGCCCCAGCCGAAAGATCACGCCCCGCTCGTACTCGGGCACGATCTTGATCGCCGAGAGCAGCACCATGAGCGCAATAAAGGCCAGGACGGCCAGACAGGCGAGTAATGCAAGACCAGTTCCACCACCCATCCTCATGCTCCTTGCTGGTTAGTGTTAGACTTCAGCCTTTGTCGCGCGCGGCAGCCAGGTGCTGTCACCCTGCGCGGAACCGCAGGCGGAGCGAAGGGTCCCGGCAGCGTGCACGGGCCGGGATTCTGCGCTGTGCTCAGCATAACACGTTTCGTTGGCCGACTAACCCTGGCGATCAGGCGAACTGCGTGGCGCGGGGCCAGGCTCCTCGGTGACACGCCGCACCGTCAGTCGCAGTTCGTAGACCCCGGTCACGCGCACCAGTTCACCCGGCTCCACGTCGCCATCTTCGCTGACTGCCCGCCAGAGCGCCCCCTCGACAAAGACAAACCCCTCCGGATCGAGGCGCTTGCGTACCTCGGCGAGCCGGCCAACCAGGCCCTCCTGGCCGGTCGCCACTGGCCGGTTCCGCGTGCGCAGCACCAGGTAGATGCCCACGGCCGCAAAGGCGGCAACCAGCAGCGCGACCAGCACCACTGCCCACAGGGCCACACCCACCCCCGGCGCCTGGGCCGCGTCGAACAAGGTCAGGGCACTGACCACCAGCACGACAAGACCAACCACGGTGAATGCTCCGTGTGACGGCGTATACAGATCGGCCACAATCAGGCCAAACGCGATCACCAGCCCCAGCACCGCCAGCCAGCGCACCGGCAAGACGATCAAGCCGACGGCGGCGGCGAGCAAGAGCACGATGCCAAGCCCGGCCAGCACACCCAGCCCCGGCGTGACCAACTCGCCGTAGATGGCAACTGCCGCCAGCACCAGCAGCAAGAAGGCCACCGTCGGCGTCGCCAGCAGCAACAGGACCTGCTCCCAGAGGGTCGGCGCCAGCGGCTGCGGCGCGCGGCCTAGTGTGCTCAGCGTGCGTTGCTCGCCGTCCTCCAGGACGACCACCCGCCCTTCGAGCGTAACCAGCAACTCCTGCAGATCGCGGGCTACCACGTCTACCGCTGGGGGAACCAGCGCAACCGCCTGCTCGTTATTGAGCACGAGGCCCTGGCGCACGGCCTGCTCGACCCAGGCGTCGCTGCGCCCCCGGGCACGGTTCCAATCCGTGAACTGGTTGATGGTCTCATTGTAGAGCAGTTCCCGGGTCGCGTCACTGAGATTCGCGGTCGGCTGCACCAGGGGCGCGGCGATGCCGAAGCTGGTGTTGGGGGCCATGGCGGCGAGGTGGGCCGCGGGCAGGAGCCACACCCCGGCGGCGCCGCTGCGTGTGCCCGGCGGTGTCACATAGACGACCACAGGCACCCGGGCCTGGGCCACCTGGGCAGCGGCACTGCGCACCTCGCTCAGCACTGCGCCCTGGGCGCTGAGCTGGACGATCAGCAATTCGGCGCCGGCCGCCTCGGCCTCACGCATAGCCCGCTCGAGGAAGCCGACGCTAAAACGACTCACCACTCCGTCGAGGGTGAGCGTATAGATCGGGCCGCGCCCCTGGGCCTCGCCTGGCCGGGCAAGGCTCAGCACGGCCGCCAGCACAAGCAGCAGCCACAGCCCGCGCCGCGCGAGACGCGCAATCAGCTCACGATGAGGGTTGTTCATCCCTGGTAGATCATGGTTATCGATCAATCAATCAGCGCTCCGGGCCACGAGCAACGAAGCGTTTGATACGCCGCTCCAGTTCGGCGCGCGGCAACAGCACCTTGCGCCCGCAACGTTCACAGCGCAGGCCGATCTCGGCGCCCAGGCGCACGATACGCCAGGTATCGCCGCCGCACGGGTGGGCCTTGCGGGTCTGGACAATATCGTCGAGGTGCAGCTCAATTGGCGGAGGCATGACGTGCTTGGTGTACGGCGCGACAACGCGGCTAGACACAATACCTTGCACAGAAGCGCTTCGCCCACACCGCAACCCTTCCCCGTCACTGGGAGCGGGCATGCGCGGCGCCTCCCCCCAGCGGATCGAGGTTGGGAGGGGGGGCGTGCCGCGCGCAGCGCCGTCTGTGCACGGTATTGGCCCTGGTGCGATTGCAGATTGCAGATTTGCGATTGTAGATTGGGCGCGGCACATCTGGACACGGTCGAGGTCGCGCTGATGCCCGAACAGGTCGCCTGGAACTGCACTAGACACGCTTCGCTTCATCCCAGAGCGCGAGTAGTTCATCGAGCTCCATAGCGGCCAGCGGGCGCCCGCGGGCGGCGGCGGCAGCCTCGAGGGCGGTGAAGCGGCGGCGGAACTTGGCATTAGCCTCGCGAAGCGCCGCCTCGGCATCGAGGCCGAGCCAATCGGCGAGCCGGGTAGCGACGAACAGCGCATCGCCCAGTTCCTCGGCGGCATGCCGCGGATCGCCGGCGGCAGCAGCCACGGCGAGCTCGTCGAGCTCTTCCTGCAGCTTCGCCCAGACCTGGGCCACATCGGCCCAGTTGAAGCCGGCGCGGGCCGCCTTTTTGCCGAGCTTCTGGGCCGCGGCCAGCGCCGGCAGGGTGGGCGGCACGCCATCGAGGGCGCTGGCGCGGCTTTTGCCCCTGGCGGCCAGCTCGGCCGCCTTGATCTGCTCCCAGTTGCGCAGCACCTGGCTCTCACCCTCCACCGCCAGTTCGGCGAAGACGTGCGGGTGGCGGCCGATGAGCTTGCGCGTGACCTGCTCCAGCACATCCTCCAGGGCAAAGTGCCCGGCCTGGCGTGCCATCTCGCTGTGGCTGAAGACGGCGATCAGTAGATCGCCCAGCTCCTCGCTCAGGGCGGCCAGGTCATCAGCATCGATCGCTTCGAGCACCTCGTGCGTCTCCTCGAGCAAGGCGGCGCGGAGTGAGCGATGGGTCTGGCGCACGTCCCACGGGCAGCCACCCGGAGCGAGCAGGCGCGTGACCACCCAGCGCAGGCCGTCGGCGCCGCGACCATCGGCGGCCGGGGCAAGCGGCGGCACGTAGAGCAGTAGCACGCCAGCAGGCTCCAGCGGCCAGGCGGCAATCTCGGCCAGGGTGTCCGCTCGCGGAGCACCGGTCGCGCCAGCAGGGTCAACGGCCGCGCATTGCACCGGGTGCGCAGCGGGGTAGCGCGTTTGCAGCAGGGCGGCCAGCGCTGGCCAGTCGGCCGTAGGCTCGCCGTGGATCACGGCGGGCGCTACGGGGGCGAGCGGGAAGGGGGCAGGCGGTGGCTGGTAGGCGCCAAAGCCCTGCGTCTCGGCATATGACGCCACCGTCACCGGCGCGCCGGGCGCGGGCAGGCCCGCAGGCCGGGCAGCGGCGAGCAGCGCCGCCACCTCCCAGAGCTGCACGCCGGTCAGCGCCTCCAGGCGAAAGGTGGCGAGCGCAGCATCCAGCAACCGGCCGTGGCTCAACAACGCCATTGGAGACCTCACGCCGCGCGCCGCGCACAGCGCATCGTGATGTAACCACTCACTGCGGGAACGGGAGCGGGACGCTGTTGGGATCGAAGCCGGGGGCGATCTGCAGCTCGCCGCTCTTCTCTGCCTGGCGCCGCAGCTCCTCGTACCAGGGCGTAAAGCTCTGCTCGTAGTAGAGCTGCGCATTATTGCTGGTGCGCAACTGGTCGAAGCTATCGAAGGGCCGATCCGCCTCGCGCTCGAGCACCTCGATCACGTGCCAGCCAAACTGGCTCTGCACCTTCGTCGGTGTCTTGAGCGGCGCGGAGAAGGCCACTTCGTCGAACTCGGGCACATACTGGCCACGGGGCGCCCAGCCAAGCTCGCCGCCCTTCTCGGCCGAGCCGGTATCCTGAGAGCGCTCGCGGGCCAGGCGCGCGAAATCAGCGCCGGCCGCCAGGTCGGCCAGCACCTGGTCGGCGGCAGCCTCGTCCTTGACAAGGATGTGGCGCGCGTTGACCATCTCGGCGCGGGTATTGCGGGCGATCACCTCAAAGACCAGTTGCTCGCGGGCGGTGCGCTCACGGCTCGCGACCATCGAACCGAGCGGGGTCGCGAGGTCAAGGGACGCCTGGGGCAGGACCGCCGCGTCAACCGCCGCCGGGTCGACGCCAATCCCGTGGCGGCGAGCATAGTCGAGCAGCAACAGATCCTGGACCACGCTGTCAAAGATCCGCGCGCGGACGTCGGCCTCATTCGCCAGTTGCTCGATCTGTTCCCGTGTCTGGCCCTGGGCGACGAGATCGGCGACGCCGGGGCCTATGTCTCGTTCGAGGCGGCGCGCAAAATCGGCGACGGTGTACGTCTGGCCGGCGAAGCGCAGGATCACCGGGCTGCCGGGGGGCGAGACGATCGCCTGGCCGTTCTGGGTGCTGGCGCATCCTGCAAGGGCACCCAGCAGCAGCAGCCCGGCGCAGAGCCGGAGGATGATAGGAGTAAGTCTGGCTGAACTGTTCATACGTTTTCAGCGTGATGCATCATACATCGCTCGCAAGCCATCGGTCATCGGCTCTCCCCTCACCGCTCCGCGTTACTGGTCTCGCCGAGTGAGAGGATCGCCATAAAGGCCTCCTGAGGAATCTCGACATTGCCGACCATCTTCATACGCTTCTTGCCCTCTTTCTGCTTTTCGAGCAGCTTACGCTTGCGTGTCACATCGCCGCCGTAGCACTTGGCGAGCACGTCCTTGCGCATGGCGCGCACGGTCTCGCGCGCAATCACCTTGCTGCCGATCGCGGCCTGGATGGGCACTTCGAACATCTGGCGCGGGATGAGCTGCCGCAGGCGCTCCACCAGGTCGCGGCCACGCTGGTAGGCAAACTCGCGATGGACGATCAGCGAGAGCGCATCGACGGGCTGCTGATTAACCAGCACATCGAGCTTGACCAGGTCGGCCTCCTGGTAGCCGGCGAGGGCATAGTCGAGCGAGGCATAGCCCTGGGTGCCGCTCTTGAGCCGGTCGTAGAAGTCGATCACGATCTCGGCCAGCGGCATACGATACTTGAGCAAGACGCGCGTCGGGTCGAGGTACTCCATCGTCTCAAAGACGCCGCGCCGGGTAGTGACCAGCTCCATAATCGCGCCGATGTAGCGGGTCGGCGTGATCACGCTAATCTGCACGATCGGCTCCTCGATCGCCGCGATCTTGCTCACCTCGGGCATTTCGGAGGGATTGGAGACGGTGACGATCTCGCCATCGGTACGGAGCACCTGGTACTCCACACTGGGCGCGGTGATCAGCAGGTCGAGGTCGTACTCACGCTCAAGCCGCTCGCGCACGATCTCCATATGCAGCAGGCCCAGAAAGCCGGCGCGGAAGCCAAAGCCGAGCGCTGCGGAGCTCTCGGGCTGGTAGGAGAGGGCGGCATCGTTCAGTTTGAGCTTCTCAAGCGCGTCGCGCAGCTCAGGATAGGCGTTGCTATCAACCGGATAGAGGCCGGCGAAGACCATCGGCTTGGCCGGGCGATAGCCGGGCAGCGGCGTGGCAGCGGGCTGGTCGGCCAGGGTGACGGTATCGCCGACCTGGCATTCCTCGACCGTCTTCAGGCCGGTGGCGATGTAGCCCACCTCGCCGGTATTGAGCAGATCGAGGGGCTGCATTGCGGGGCGGAACGCGCCAATCTCGAGCGTCTCGGCCCGGGCGCCGGTACCCATAAACTGCACTCGCGCACCAGAGGGCAGGGCGCCGTCGACGACACGCACGGCAGCGATCACGCCCTTGTAGGGATCGTAGTGCGAGTCGAAGATCAGCGCGCGCAGCGGCTGCCCGGCCTGACCGTGGGGCGGAGGGATACGGGTAACGATCGCCTCGAGGATCGCGGGGACGCCGATGCCCTCCTTGGCCGAGGCCATAATCGCCTCGGCGGCAGGGATGCCGATCACCTTCTCGATCTCGGCTGCCACCTCCTCGGGATGGGCGCCGGGCAAGTCAATCTTATTGATCACCGGGATGATCGTCAGGTCATTCTCGAGGGCCAGGTAGACGTTGGCAAGCGTCTGGGCCTCGATGCCCTGGGCCGCGTCGATGACGAGCAGGGCGCCCTCGCAGGCAGCGAGCGAGCGGCCAACCTCGTAGCTGAAGTCCACGTGGCCAGGCGTATCGATCAGGTTGAGCATATAGTGCTCGCCATCGGCGGCCTGGTAACGCATACGCACCGCTTTGAGCTTGATCGTGATCCCGCGCTCACGCTCAAGCTCCATCGAGTCGAGGTGCTGGTCACGGCGCTCACGATCAGCGATGGTGCTGGTCATCTGCAGCAGCCGGTCAGAGAGGGTCGTCTTGCCGTGATCGACGTGAGCGATGATACAGAAATTGCGAATCTTGCGCTGATCAGCCATGGTGCGTTTCCAGGCCGGAAGGCCGGCGGGCGGGTGTGGACGTCCGCTGGCAGTATACCATCAATTCCCGGGAAGCGACCGCTTGCCGGGAAGAGTTCCCGATTGCGCCGACGACGGCGCTACGGTATACTTTTCGCTGGCTCGCGTCGCGACAGAACAGCAGCCATGAAGCCAGCGAGGAGCGACAGATCAGTATGGAGTTGGTACGGGCCCGGGTAGTGATTGCAGGCCGTGTGCAGGGTGTCGGCTTTCGGGCCCATACACGGGACCGGGCGCGGGCGGCCGGGGTGGAGGGCTGGGTCCGCAACCTGCCCGACGGGCGGGTCGAGGCGGTCTTCGAGGGCACACGCCCGGCGGTGCAGCGCCTGGTCACCTGGTGTTACAGCGGCCCCAACAGCGCGATGGTTGAGAAGGTTGAGATTCAGTGGGAACCGGCGACCGGGAAAGAGGGTGGCTTCAGCATTGCCTGGTAGCCGCCCGCCCTGATGGTACTTGCCGCTGCAACCCCCGACCGGCGGCGTCCGTCTATCACCTATGAAGCAGCGACATCAGCGCCATGCCGCGTGAGCAAAGGACGCCCCGATGCCCAGATCCCGCTGGAAGCTGATCACCAGCGTGCTGATCAGCCTGGTGATCCTGATCCTTGCGGTGCTGAACCGCGCCTGGATCCGTGAGGCCTTTGGCCTGCTCAACGAGGCCCGGCACGGCTGGCTTGTGCTTGCCTTTACGCTGATCGGCCTCAGCTACCTGATCAGCTCGCAGGTGTTCAACATCGTCCTGCGCTCACTGGGCTATCGTATCGGTATCCTCCGCCTCTGGGCCACGGCGCTGGTGGCGATCGTGGTCAGCCAGTCGGTGCCGGCCGGTGGGGTGGGCAGCTACGCCTTCCTGATGAGCAACTTCACCCGGCGCGGCATCTCGCCCGGCGAGTCGGCGCTGATCGCCTCGCTGGAGACATTGAGCTACGCGGTGGCGATGCTGCTGGTCTTCTCCTTCAGCCTGATCTACCTGGCCGTACACGGGCTTGATGCGGCGACAGCAAGCATCGTGGCCGGCGTGGTCGCGATTACGCTGATCGGCGGCGGAGCGTTCCTGCTCACCCGCCCGGAGGCGACGCTGCGCCACTGGGCGACCACGGTGCAGCTCGGGGTGGGCCGACTGGTGGGCCGGCGCTGGACGGGGGCGTGGGCGGCGCGGGTCATCACGGACCTGACCCGCGGGCGCGCGCTGCTGGCCAGCCGCCGCCGCGACGTCATCTTGCTGGTGCTGGTGCAACTGACGGCGCTGAGCGGCCACAGTCTCGCGATGCTGGCGGTGCTAAAGAGCCTCGGGGTGGATGCCAACTTCGGCATGATGCTCGCCGCCTTTGGCATTGCGCTGGTCACGTCGACCTTCAACGTGCTGCCGGGCGGCGGCGGCACGGTGGAGGCGGCGCTGGTGGCCGTGCTCACCCAACTGGGCACCGGCCCGGCCGCGCTGCCGGCGGCGATCATCTTCCGGCTCTTCAACTTCTGGCTGCTGATGCCGGTGGCCGCGGCCTGCTACCACTGGCTGATGCACGAGCCGGTCACGCCCCTCGTCTCGAGCCGGGCGGCGCACGCCGAGGTGCGTGCGCCGCTGGAGTGAGTGCGGGGCGACGCCCCTACCGGGGCTGGCGGGGCTGTGCCCCACGCCCCGAGGCGTTATCCCGGCCCCATCACAGCCAGCGGGGCGCGCCGCCCCCGCACCCCCGGACGTGTTGCCAGGCGTGCCGCCGATCCCCGCGGGGCTGGCG
>JACAEO010000048.1 GCA_013388805.1 Chloroflexota bacterium | reverse complement strand
GGGCCACCTGGCGCAACGCCGCCACAAACGCGCTGGCGCGGGGATAGCGCGCGGCCGGGTCGCGGGCGGTCGCCTGGCTGAACACCGCATCGACGCCGGCCGGCAGGGCCGGGTTTCGCTGTGAGGGCGGCACAGGCTGCCCGTAGAGGTGACCAAGCAGGACATCCTGGGTGCTGCCCGCGAAGGCCCGCTGCCCGGTCAGCGCGCGGTAGGCCAGCATGCCCAGGGCATAGACATCGCTCTGCGGGCCGACCGTCTGCCCCGCAATCTGCTCGGGGGGCATATAGTCGGGCGTGCCGATCAGCGCCCCGGTCGTCGTGAGCCCGGGTGTGTCGAGCTGCTTGGCGATCCCGAAATCGGTGAGCAGGACACGGGGGCCGTCGGGGTCGTCGCTGAGGAAGATGTTGCCGGGCTTGATATCACGGTGGACCACCCCCCGCTCGTGGGCATAGTCCAGCGCCGAGGCGACCGGCTCGAGCACCTCCAGCAGTTCGTCGAGGCCGAGCGTGCCGGCCTCCTGCAGCCGGTCCTGCAGGGTGCGGCCCGTAAGCAGCTTCATGGCAATATAGGCCATGCCCTCGTGCTCGCCAACATCGTAGACCGGCACGATGTGCGGGTGCTCGAGCGCAGCTGCAGTGACCGCCTCGCGCGTAAAACGTTCCAGCAGCGCGGCGTCGTCGCTGAACTGCGGGTAGAGGACCTTGAGCGCCACATCGCGCTGCAGCACGGTGTCGACGGCACGATAGACGGCCGCCATCCCGCCTCGGCCCAGCAACTCCTTGATATAATAGCGTCCGAGGCGCTGATTGATGAGCGATCTCAACATGCGCGGCGTGCGACCTGCCAGTGCGGGCGCCCATACCGTATTCTAGCATACGCTTCAACTGACTGTTTCCCGATGACGAAGCGCATTGCCAAAGCGATCGGCGACCGGCTGCGCCGGGTCGGCCCACCGCTGGCCGATATCGCGCCCGGGCGCAGCGGCCCGGCCCTGGCGGCGACGCTGGTGCAGGTGCTCGGCCTGGAACGCGCCGAGCGCGACCGGCTGGTGATCTTCGAGCCGGCTGTCGCGCCGCTCATCCGCCCGCTGATCGACGCCGCCGACGTCGCACCCTGGCACGTGGCGGCGACGGGGCGCTGGATCATCGCCGTGCCAGCGGCGCAGGCCGCAGATCTGGCGCAGCGCCACCCCAACCTCGCCCGCCAGCTCGCGGCGCTGCCGGCGCCTGCCGCCCTCCCCGGCGGGCTGCAGCCCTGGTGGGCGCTCCCCGGCGGCGCCGAGCAGCCGGCGGCGGCGCCGCGGATCATCGTGGCCGGCCAGCACGTCGCCTGGGACGAGACCCAGGCGCTGGTGGGCGGCCCGGCCACGGTCGTTGCGGGCGCCGAGCCGTACTGGCTCGCGCTGCTGGCCTCGACCCTCGGGCGCCTGCTGCTGGCCGGGGACGAGGTTGCGCGCTTCCCCATCCCCGACGCGCCGGGTCCGGCCCGGGCAAGCCTGGCCGGGCTGGCGCTCAGCGCGGCCAACCTCGCCGCCCAGCGCGCCGCGTTGGAGCAGGCGGTGATCAGACGGCTCGTCGCCGACTTCGGGCCGCCCGGCGTGCCGCCGGGACCGCGGCTGCGCCGCTGGTGGGAGCTCAGCTTCGCCGAGCTCGTCGCGGCGATCAATGCCGAACTGCGCAACGACCTGCCCCCGCGCTATCGCCCAACCTGGGCCGAGATCCACGCCGACCAGCAGGCGACCCACGCCGAGGCATCGGCACGCCTGGTCGAGCTCGAGCAGGCCATCGACGCCCAGGTGGCCCCCCTCTTCGGGCTGTCCGCCACCGAGGCGCAGGCCCTCGCGGCTGGGTAGGGACACCCGATCAGCCAGGGCTACACTGAACATAGCCGAGAGCCGTGACCCATCAGCACCCTATCAGCTAGCGCTCAGAAGGCCTGTGTTATACTTGGGCGGTTTGTTCTGGCAGCAATGCTGGGAGATTATGCTCAGAGATCGCTATTCCAGACGCACCTACGGCGGCCATCGGGTGCCGCGACGCCCGGCCTTCCCCGGGCTGCTCGGCCGGCGTACCACCGCGGCCGGCCAGCCCATACCGCGGGCTGCGGCGCAGTTCTTCGGCGTCATCCTGCTCGGAGCGCTGGCCGTTACGCTGGGTGTCGTCGGCCTCGCCTATGCGGCCTATGCCGGTACCGCGGCCAGCCTCACACCACGCCTGGCTGCGCTCGAAAACCGCCAGCTCTTCCAGTCGTCGCGCATCTTCGACCGTAACGGCGAGTTGCTCTACGAGTTCTTCGATACGGGCAAGCGCACCAAGGTCACGATCGACGACATCGCACCGCTGCTCATCCAGGCCACCATCGCGGTGGAGGACAAGAGCTTCTATACCAACCCCGGCATCGACCTGAACGGCATCGTTCGTACCCTGCTTAGCAGTCTGCAGGCGGGCGAGGAGACTGGCGGCGCCTCGACGATCACCCAGCAGGTGATCAAGAACAGCGTGCTAACCGACGCCGAGCGCGCCCCCGAGCGGCGCTACGAGCGCAAGCTCAAGGAAATCATCCTGGCCCAGGAGCTCGATCAGCTCTACAGCAAGGACAAGATCCTCGAGCTCTACCTGAACGAGAACTTCTATGGCAACCTGGCCTATGGCATCGAGGCGGCCAGCGAGGTCTACTTCGGCGTGCGCGCCCGCGACCTGAACCTGAACCAGGCCTCGCTGCTCGCCGGCCTGCCGCAGTTGCCCAGCGTCTACAATCCGATCAACTATCTGGAGCGCGATGAGCAGGGCGGCTACCTGCCGGGCGTCCAGCTCGGCCAGGGCTGGCTCGCAGACAGCTACATCCTGCCCGAGGGTATTCCCGCGCCGCGCTGGCGCCAGGTGGCGGTGCTGCGCCGCATGGTCGAGGACGGCTACGTCACCGAGGCTGCAGCCCGCGCTGCCATTGCCGAGCCCCTGCGCTTCGCGCCCCAGGAGGTGCCGCTCAACGCGCCCCACTTCGTCTTCTATGTACGCGATCTGCTGCAGGAGCGCTATGGCCAGGGGACGCTCTTTGGCGGCGGCCTGCGCATCACGACGACGCTCGACCTGAACATGCAACGCATGGTGCAGGAGAAGGCCTACGAGCGCATCAGCGAGTTGCAGGAGCGCAACATCCACAATGCCGCCGTGGTGGTGATGCAGCCCAACACCGGCCAGATCCTGGCCATGGTCGGCAGCATCGACTATAACGCGGTGGAGCCGACCCGCACCCCCGGTGAGCAGGGCAATGTGCTCGATGGCCAGGTCAATGTGACCACCCGCGAGCGCCAGCCCGGCTCGGCGCTCAAGCCCTTCACCTACCTCGCGGCCATGGAGCGCGGTATGACCCCGGAGACCGTGCTCTGGGACGTGCCGACCGAGTTCCCGATCAGCGATACCGGCTTCGGCACGTGGTACGCACCGTTGAACTACAATGGCCGCTTCAACGGCCCGGTGCGTATCCGCACCGCGCTGGCCAACTCGCTCAATCTGCCCGCGGTCAAGGCGCTCAAGTACGCTGGCATCCAGGAGACGCTCGACCTGCTCGATCGTGTCGGGATCAAGAACGGGCTCAAGCGGGGCAAGGACTTCTACGGCCTGGCACTGACCCTCGGCGGCGGCGAGGTCACGCCGCTTGAGCTCACCACGGCCTACAACACCCTCGCCAGCGGCGGGCGCTACTATCCGCCCGTGGCGGTGCTGCAGATCACCGATAGCAACGGCCAGGTGCTCGAAGAATTCACCCCGCGCCGTGGCGAGCAGGTGGTCGACCCCGCGCTCGTCACGCTGATCAGCGACATGCTAAGCGACGACCGGGCACGCCAGCCGGTGTGGGGCCTCAACAGCCCGCTCAAGCTCTCGCTGCCCGCCGCGGTGAAGACCGGTACCACTAACGACTGGCGCGACGCCTGGGCCGCCGGCTACACGCCCTTCGTCACCGTCGGCGTCTGGACAGGCAACAACAACAATGAGCCCACCGCCCGGGTGGAGAGCCTCACCGGCGGCGGCATCATCTGGCGCAATGTGATGGAGGAACTCTTCACCTGGATCAAGGACGATCCACGCTATCGGGCGCTGTTTGCTGCGCCCTTCGCCGACCAGGTGATCCCCACCGAGTTCCGACTACCCGAAGACGGCAGCGTGGTCCGGCGCCCGATCTGTGCGCTGCCTGGACCCTACGGCGGCTACAGCGAGGAGCTCTTCACCCGCACAATGCTCACCGCACTGATCACGCCCACCGTGAGCCTGTCGGCCGGACCCGACTTGGACCAGCTCCTGGCCCAGGTCAAAGTGCCGTGCGACGCATTCCGGCGGGTCACCGTGGTGCGCATCCCCAACGAGAACGAGTGGACCCGCGACGGCCAGCTGGTGCTGGCCAGCGAAGGCGGCGCCGCAGCGGGGAGCGAGGAACCGGCGCCGGAGGCGCGCTACTGCCGCCCGGTGGAAGGGGCCAGCTATCCTGCCGGGCTCACGCGCACCGTCTTCATCTGGAACACCCCCCGGCCCGACCCGGACATGAGGGAGCGCTTCGAGTGGCAGGGCGGCGCCGCTGGCGGGTCGCTACGGGTGAACGACCTGCCGGCCTGTGAAGCGGCGATGTTCGAGCCCCCGGTACCCGTCCCGCCCGTCTTCGGGGCGATCATGATGCCCGACCTCAAACGCCTTGGCGAGAACCAGGCCCGATCGCTGCTCGCCACGTTGGGGGTCGGCCCCGAGCTGATCTACGTCGATTACCAGACACGGGCCAAGATCCCCGACGTGTTCGACCAGTTCGCACCCTACACGGTAGTAAGCACACTCCCCGCCCCCGGCGACTGGATCCTACCGGGCACCAGTGTCATCCTCGGCGTGCGTGCTCCCGAGGAAAGCCTGGCGCCACCCCCCGGCGCCGATGGAGCGGCGCCCGAGCCGACCACGGTGCCGCCGGCCCAGCCGCCCTCCGGCGAGCCGCCCGCCCAGCCGACACCGGCCGCGCCCCAGCCAGCGCTCCCTCTCCCCCCGACCCTGCCACAGCCCATCCCGCCCGGCAGCGGGCCATAGCCAGCAGCCAGTGTTGAGTGATGAGTAGCGCTATGCACATCCCGCTGCCGCAGGGCTGATGCAACGATCCCGACCGCCGTCACCCACGCCTAGCTGACGCCCCAGACGACGGGGCGTGCAAGGCCGACGCATGCGCCCCTACGTTGAGGGCGGGGCGACGGGGCCGCCACGGGG
>JACAEO010000135.1 GCA_013388805.1 Chloroflexota bacterium | reverse complement strand
TACGGGGGGCAAAGCCCACCTTCGTGGGCTCAACAGGCCACGCAGGTGGCCTTCGCAAGCACTAGCCGAGGCGTTTACGCCGACGGAAACGGGTCATCTGCCGAAATACAACTGTAGTACTAAACGATGGTGAAGAATCACATCGAGGGAGGCCCGCGATGCACGTGATGATCATCGGGGGCGGCCAGGTGGGCTCGTATCTGGCTGGCCTGCTCCTGGAGGCGGGGCACCGCGTCACGGTGATCGAGGCCCAGGAGGCGGCGATCGCGGCGCTGCAGCGGGCCGCCCCCGGGGTTCAACAGGTCCACGGCAGTGGCACCGACCCGGCGGTGCTTGAGGCAGCGGGCATCCGCACGGCTGACATGGTTGCCGCCGTCACCGGCGCCGACGAGACGAACCTGGTGATCACCAGTCTGGCACGCTTCGCCTTCGGGGTGCCGAAGGCGGTTGCGCGCGTCAATAATCCGCACAACACCTGGATGTTCATCCCGGCGATGGGCGTCGACCTGGCGCTGAACCAGGCCGACGTGATCGCGCGGCTGATCGCCCAGGCGGTGGCGTAATACCGACTCTGCTTGATGGCAGCGCATTGGCTCAGCTCCACACCTCCACAGCGCTCCAGCTCTACCAGGCCCTGTGTGGCGCTGGAGCGCTGTGGAGATGAGCGGGACAATGCGGGATTGCCAATGCCACCTGGTATAAGCCGGCATGTGCAGCAGCAATTGAGGAGGCGAACCATGAAGACTCTCTTTGATCGGCTGATGGACCTGCTCCGCGAGGAGGCGGTCGCCTTTGAGCTCATCCGTCATCGCACCGACTATACCGCCCAGGAGACGGCGCAGGACACTCACACGCCGGGCCGGCAGTTCCTCAAGACGGTGGTGCTGGAGGTTGATGGCAAGCTGGTGCTGGTCCTGATCCCCGCCTCGCGCCTGGTTGACCTGGCGGCCGCGCGGGAGGCGCTGGGCGCCAGTGAGGTCCGGCTGGCCAGCGAGGCCCAGATCGGCGAGCGCTTCCCCGAGTGCGAGGTGGGCGCCTTGCCGCCCTTCGGCCCGCTCGTTGACGCGCCGGTCTACAGCACCATGGACCTGCAGGACGACGAGCTCGTCACCTTCAATGCGGGGACGCACCGTGATGCCATCCGCATGTCCTATGGCGATCTGCGGCGGCTCGCCCGCGCCGTGCCGCTCCCGATTGCCCAGAACGTCGCCCGCTAGCGGCGCTCTGGCGTTCCTGCTCCACGGCGCCGTAGGTGCGACAGCCCGTAGAACTACGGGCAGTGAACCTGCATCGACACGTATGGCAGCGGATCGTCCCGTCGACTACACTGAGGCTGCCCGGCCGCTTTTGCTTGTGGCCAGTTTGCCCGCAGTGCCGTGCTACCCTACGCGCTGCACAGCGGTGTCGCGCAAGGGGAGGAACGCCTTGGATCGCTACACTTGCTTGCCCGAGTTGCTGCCAGCGATCGAGGCATCGCTGGCAGCGATTGGTTACGTCGCGGCAGCCCCGCGACGCCACGCGATCGGCGGGACGCGCATCACGGTCATGAGGCGTGGCGCGGCTGTCGTCTCGCTCCGCGAAGACCTGGGGCGCGACATGGCTGACATTACGGTCTACAGCAATGCCGAGATGGGTGGCATCGGGGTGCTGGAGGAGTTGCCTCGCCTCTTCCCGCCGCTGCTCGGCCCGGCCGGATAGCACGGACAATCGAGGTTTCCTATGCATGCCTGGATCGCGAGTCACGGGCGGCGCCTCCACGACCGCACGGCGGCTGGTCGTGCCCTGGCTGCCCAGCTCACCTCTTATGTTGGCCGTCCAGACACGCTGGTGCTGGCCTTGCCGCGGGGCGGGGTTCCCGTGGCCTACGAGGTGGCCTGCTCGCTCGGTGCGCCGCTCGACCTGATGCTGGTGCGCAAACTCGGCCTGCCAGGCCAGGAAGAGTTGGCGATGGGCGCGATCGCCGAGGGTGGCGTGCAGGTGCTCAACCAGGACCTGGTGCGCGAGTTGCGCCTCAGCCCCGAGCTGATCGCCCACGTCGCGGCCAGCGAAGGGCACGAGCTGCAGCGCCGCGCGCGCCTCTATCGTGGTGAGCGGCCGCCTCCCAATCTGCGCGGCAAGACGGTGATCCTGGTTGACGATGGGCTGGCGACCGGCGCCACTATGCGCGCTGCCATCCTCGCGGCGCGCGCCCAGGCGCCCGCCCGGTTGATCGTCGCGGCGCCGGTGGCCGCCCGTGAGACCGTCGCGCTGCTGCGGCCCCTGGTGGACGAGCTGGTTGTCGTTGAGACACCGGAGCCCTTCGGCGCGATCGGTCTGTGGTACGACGAGTTTGCCCAGGTCAGCGACGACGAGGTGCGGGCCATCCTGCAGCGCCCGACCCAGCGCCCGCCCACCTGAGGGGCGCTCACGAGGGGCAACGATGCCCAGCCTGACCCACAGAGCCTATGCCGGCGCGGCCGATCTCGCCGCGGTCCTCGAACTCTGGCTCGCTGCCCGGGCCGTGGATCGCGGTGACCTCTGGCCACCGCTCGATACGCTGCAGGGCGAACTGCTTGCCTGCCCGCAAGGTACGCCCTATACCGGGCTCTGGGAGGACCAGCACGGCGTCCTGGTGGGGGTGGCCATGCTGCTCGATGAGAGTGTGCTGCTGTCGTGCACGCGCGTGGGTGCCGATGACGAGCGCCTGGCCAGTGCGATGCTCAGCTGGGGCCTGGCCAGCGCGGGCCGGGCCGCCCGGGGCGCCGGTGAGTGTGCCAGCCTCTTCGTGCCGGTCTGCAGCGACGATCGGCGGCTCGCTGCCCTGCTGGAGCGCACAGGCTTCCAGGAGGATGCCTGGCAGACGCTGCGGATGGAACGCGCGCTGCACACCCCGATCGACACGCCGTCGCCCCCTCAGGCGGTGCTGATCCGGCCTTTCGTTGCCAGCCGCGACCTCGCGGCGGCCACCGCGCTCCACGGCAGGCTGTTCGTGGGCGGGCGCAAGAGCGTTAACGAACGCTGCGCGCTCATGGACGCGCCCGGCTATCGCCCCGAGCTCGACCTGGTGGCCGTGCTGGCCGATGGGACGCTGGCCGGCTATGCGCTCGCCATCTGCTGCGAGCTGGAACGCCAGCGCCTCGGGCAGCGGCTCTGCTGGCTCGAGTTCGTTGGCGTCGACCAGGGCTACCGCAAGTGTGGTCTCGGGCGCGCGCTGACCCTCCAGTTGCTCCAGGCCATGCGCGCCGCAGGGCTTGACACCGTTCGCCTGAGTACCGGCGCCGCCAATCTTGCCGCCCGGCGGCTGTTCGAAGACTGTGGCTTCCAGGTGCGGCAGCGCATCCGCTGGTACGTGCGTGAGGCCGAACGCCCTGCGCTCGCGGGGTTGCCCCACGCCTGGAGCGAGGGCGCGCTGTCCGCATGATGCGCAAGCTACGGCGTTCAGCCAGCCGTACCAACGATACGTGGTTGATCCGGCACGGCGTTTGTCAGGCTTCGCTTCGCTCAGCAGCTCGGCCGCGACCTTGCCGGACGCACGACCAAGCGGGACCTCAACCAGTGTGAGGTCCCGCTTCGCTTTGCACGGACAGACCTACTGACGGGTGGGGCGACCGCTCAGCCGATCAGCAGCGCCCCGCTAGTGCAATTGCAGATTGCAGATTGGCGATGGTAGATTGGGCGCGACGCATCTGGACACGGTCGAGGTCGCGCTGATGCCCGAACAGGTCGCCTGGAACTGCACTAGCATGCCAACCGCGAGCTTACTCTTCCTCGTGGTACTTGAAGGAGAGTTTGATCTTCGTCCGATAGACGATCTTGTCCCCATCAAGGTGCACGTCGAACGCCTCCACGTCGGCGACCCTGATATCGCGCAGCGTCTTGGCTGCGGTCAACATCGCCATGGTAGCGGCCTTCTCCCAGGACTCGGTGCTCGAACCCACGATCTCTACGACCTTGTAGACGCTCTCACTCATGACCCGCTCCTTTCGCTAGCGCTCGTAGCGTGTCGCGGTGATAGAAAACGGCAACGACAGCGTGCCGCCTGAGCATAAGCATAGGCCGCCGTGCGCGCGCTGACAAGTGCCGGTGTAGCTACCCGGCGTGACACTTTCTCGACCCGGGGCGATCCCGGCGCACCCTTATGCGGGGCCGCGGCCAGGCTCACCGGAGAGCATGCCACTGAGGCGACTGGCGTTCAGCGCACTGATCAGCTGCACACCGGACTCTCGGTACAACTGCTCCAGCACCGGCAGCGTATCGGGGGTTGCCAGCACGATCAGCTGGTCGTTGGCCTGGAGCACCGTATCGCCACTCGGGATGATTGGTGTCTCCTCGCGCTGGATCTGCACCACCAGCACACCCCGCGGCAACCGCAGATCGAGCAGGCTCCGGCCCACCAGCGGCGACCCCTGCGGGATGATCACCACCATCATACGACTGTTCAGGCGCACATCTGGCACATAGAGGTGGCTATCCTGGCCGCGGGGCTCATCGGCGTTGAGGCGCAGCAGGTGCGCCACCCAGCCGATCGATACCCCTTGCAGCAGCACCGAGACCAGTACGGCGAAGAAGACCACGTTGAAGATCAGCGTTGCCCCGGGGATATCGGCAATCAGCGGGAAGGTCGCGAGCACGATCGGCACGGCGCCGCGCAGCCCCGCCCACGAGACCATCAGTATCTCGCGCAGCGAGCGCCGGAACCAGATCAGCGCCCCGATCACACTCAGCGGCCGGGCGACAAAGACCAGGAACAGCGCCACCAGCAGCCCGAACGGCGCGACCGGCAGCAACTGCGAGGGGAAGACCACCAGGCCCAGGGTGAGGAACATCGCGATCTGCATCAGCCAGGCGATGCCGTCGTGGAAGCGCAGGATACTGCGCTTGTGCACCAGGTTAGCGTTGCCGACGACGATCCCGGCCAGGTAGGCCGCCAGAAAGCCGTTGCCGCCCACCAGCGTCGTGCCGGCGTAGGTCAGCACCGTCAGCGCCAGGGTAAAGACGACATAGAGCCCCTCCTGCTGCAGGCGGATGCGGTTGACCGCCAGCACGATCAGCCGCCCGAAGAGCCAGCCACCGCCCGCGCCCAGCGCCATCTGCAGCACAAAGCTGGGTGCCAGGCTGAGCAACGAGGCGCCGGGCGTGGTGATCAGGCCGATCAGCCCGGTGGTCAGGAAGACCGCGATCGGATCGTTCGAGCCGGACTCCAGTTCGATCAGCGGCTCAAGGTTGTGTTTGAGATTGACGCCGCGCTCGCGCAGCACCGAGAAGACCGCAGCCGCATCGGTCGAGGAGACGATCGCCCCGAGCAACAGCCCGGTCTGCCAGTCGAGCTGAAGCACGAGCATAGCGAAGCCGCCCAGCAGCAGGGTGCTGAGCACCACGCCCAGGTTGGCCAGGATCAGCCCCTGGGCCAGCACCGGGCGGATGGCCGGCCAGTCGGTATCGAGCCCGCCCGAGAAGAGGATGAACGCCAGGGCGATGATGCCCAGGGTCTGGGTGAGGCCATAGTCGGCGAACGCGATCCCACCCGGGCCATCGGAGCCGGCGAGCATGCCGATGCCGAGGAACAGCAGCAGGGCGGGTACCCCGAAGCGGCTGGAGGTGCGGGTTGCCACCACGCTGAGCAGCACCAGCACCGCGAAGACCAGCATCGCGATCTCAACCGTCATCGACGCGATCCCTCTCGCCTGCTTCCCGGGGTGTTGCGAGCGCCCGCTCCAGCCCGGCGGCTCGCTCGGCGCTGTAGGGCCCCTCGCTGCGCCAGAAGATCCGTCCCTGGCGATCAACGAGCAGCACTGTGATGGTCATCGTGTTCGGGATGTTCAGCGCCGCCATCACCTGCCCCACATCGGTATAGACCGTCAGGGTGCGTTCGCGCACCTTCGGGTCGGGAATGGCCACGGCCATGCCGCCGTCGATGAACGGGCGGGCCAGGCCATAGAGGCTGCTGATCAGCGGCAGTTCGTAGGCCCGTAGCTCAGGGTGGCTGGCCATGAGCGTGTCGAGGTAGGGGAACCAGGAGTCGACCAGCGCCTGGTGCCAGCGCCGGAAGGCGATCAGCACCAGGTTGCGCTCGCCGCCCAACCCGCTGGGCAGCACGACACGTTTCCCGTTCAGATTGCGCGCCTCAAGCGGAGGAAAGCCAGGTGAGCCCGCTGTGGCTGGCATAGGCGCCTCCTGTTGTCACGTGGTCACGATATGCGCATGATACCGCCATTTGCCGCCCTGTGGGGGGCGCCGCTTGCCCGAACCGCGATCAGCCCGGCCTGCCCCGTCGCGCGCTGCGCGCCATGGCGCTATCCATCAATCGCCATCGTCTTAACATGTTGATAATTAACAAAACTTGCTCTTTATGCTATACTCATATCAATCTACAATGATTGAAATGGCGCTCGTGCCGGTTGGTCTGTGCCGGGTGCGGCGCGAGCAAGGAGCACGCGCGATGGGTGTACGGGTCGGGATCAACGGGTTCGGGCGGATCGGGCGGCTGGCGCTGCGCGCGGCCTGGGGCTGGCCCGAGCTGGAGTTCGTGCACATCAACGAGATCGGCGGCGATGGCGCGGTGGGCGCCCACCTGCTGGCCTTCGACTCGGTGCATGGCCGCTGGGATCACGAGGTCCAGGGCGAGGGCGACCGCCTGGTCATCGACGGGACGCCGATCAGCTATAGCTCGATCAAGGAGCCCGGGGCAGTGCCCTGGGCCGACGCCGGGGTGGCGATCGTGCTGGAGGCCACCGGCAAGTTCCGCACCCCCGAGCAGTTGGCCGCCTACAGTGCGGCGGGCGTCAAGAAGGTTATCGTCGCTGCCCCGGTCAAGGGCGATGTGCTCAACATCGTGATGGGCGTCAACGATCAGCGCTACGACCCCGCCACGCATCACCTGATCACCGCTGCCTCCTGCACCACCAACTGCCTGGCCCCGGTGGTCAAGGTGATCCACGAGGGCATCGGCATCAAACACGGCATGATCACCACCATCCATAGCTCCACCAATACCCAGAGTGTGCACGACCAGCCGCACAAGGACCTGCGCCGCGCCCGCGCTTCCAGCCTCTCGCTGGTGCCCACCACCACCGGCTCGGCGACGGCGATCGGTATGATCTTCCCAGAACTGCTCGGCAAGCTCGATGGCCAGGCCGTGCGCGTGCCGCTGCTCAACGCCTCGCTCACCGACTGCGTCTTCGAGGTGCAGCGCCCTACCAGTGTGGCCGAAGTGAACGACCTGCTGCGCGCCGCTGCCGCCGGCCCGCTCAAGGGCATTATGGCCTACGAGACCCGCCCGCTGGTCTCGATCGACTTTGTGACCAATCCCCACTCGGCGATTATCGACGCCGCCTGCACGATGGTCACCGCTGGCACCCAGGTGAAGATCTATGCCTGGTACGACAACGAATGGGGCTACGCCAATCGCTACGTCGAACTGGCTCGCAAGGTGGCGCAGGGGCTGGCGCCCGGCGCTTGATGACTATGGCAACCTCTGAGACCCTTTCCACCACGAAGCAGGCCACCAACCTGCGTAACTACATCCTCGTCACCGGGGCGTACTGGGCCGATACGCTCACCGATGGCGCCATCCGCATGCTGGTGCTCTTCTACTTCTACCAGCTCGGCTTCAGCCCCTTTCAGGTGGCCTCGCTCTTCCTCTTCTACGAGGTCTTCGGCATCATCACCAATCTCTTTGGCGGCTACCTGGGCGCGCGCTTCGGCCTCAAGACGACGCTGTTTATGGGGTTGGGCACCCAGCTGATCGCGCTCAGTCTGCTCGCCTTTGCCCCGCCTTCGCTGCTGGTCGTCCCCTACGTTATGCTCGCCCAGGCGCTCTCGGGCATTGCCAAAGACCTGACCAAGATGTCCTCGAAGAGCGCGGTCAAGCTCGTCGCCGGCGAGACCCAGGGCCAGCTCTATCGCTGGGTCAGCATCCTCACCGGCTCGAAGAATGCGATCAAGGGGGTGGGCTTCTTCGTCGGCGCGCTGCTGCTGACCCTGGTGGGCTTCCAGGTCGCGCTTATGATCCTCGGCGCGCTGGTGCTCAGCGCGCTGGTTCTGGCGATGGCGCTGATCCGGGGTGACCTGGGCACGGCCAACAAGAAGGCTAAGTTCACCCACATGTTCTCGCACAACCGGGCGGTGAACTTGCTCGCGGCGGCGCGTATCTTCCTCTTCGGCGCCCGCGATGTCTGGTTTGTGGTTGGCCTGCCGGTCTTCTTCGTCAGTGTGCTCGGCTGGGACTTCTGGCTGGCCGGCGGCTTTATGGCTGCCTGGACGATCGGCTATGGCGTTGTGCAGGCCTCAACCCCGGGCCTGATCCGGCGCCGCGTCGAAGGCGCGCACGAGCCCGACGGGCGCACTGCCGCGCTGCTGGCCTTCGGGCTGGCCGCCTTCCCCGCCGGGATTGCCCTCGCGCTGATGAACGGCGTCGCCCCGACCCTCGCGGTGGTGGGCGGGCTGCTGGCCTTCGGCGTGGTCTTTGCGCTCAATTCGGCGGTCCATAGCTACCTCATCCTGGCCTATACCGACAGTGACAAGGTGGCGATGAACGTCGGCTTCTACTACATGGCCAACGCTATGGGCCGCCTGGCGGGCACGGTGCTCTCAGGCCTGCTCTACCAGCTCGGGCTGCGCTCCGGCGCGAGTGGTGGCCTGGTGCTCTGCCTGTGGGCTTCGATGGCCTTCGTGCTCATCGCGGGCGCGATCTCGTTGCTGCTGCCGGTCAATATCGCGCCGCGCACCCGCCCGATCGCGCTCAACGACCTGGGAGAGTAAGGCGTGGTTCAGGATCGGGCGTTCTCGCTTGACCGTTGCTCCACACCCCCACAGCTCCACAGCTCTACACAGCCGGTCTGGAGCGCTGGAGAGCTGTGCAGCTGAAGGCTGGATTGTCACGTGCGTTTGAAGCAAGTCTAAGCTACCAGGGAGGCACCTGCTTATGACCAATCATATGCGTGGGCTTGTCGCGATCCTGCTGCTCCTGCTGGCGGCCTGTGGACCGCAGACCACCGAAACGGCCACCCCGCTGGTGCCTGCCGTCATGTTGCTGGCGGGCGACTCGCTGGCGCCGATCAACCCGGCGCTGGTGAGCGGCCCGATTGAGATCACCGGCTCGTCCACCGTCTACCCGCTCACGGCACGGGTCGCCGAGGAGTTCGCCCTCGAAGGTTCGCCGGCCCAGATTGATGTCAAAGTCACCGGGACTGGCGGCGGCTTCCGCAGCTTCTGCAGCGGTGACCCGGTGGACATCGTGAATGCCAGCCGGCCGATCACACCTGCCGAGACGGACGCCTGCCGGGCGGTGGGGCGCGAGCCACTGGGCTTTCAGGTGGGGATCGACGCCCTGGCCGTGGTGGTCAGCAACGAGAACCAGTTTGTCGAGCGGCTGTCGTTCGCGCAACTCGCGCAGATCTTCTCCGGCCAGGTGCGTACCTGGCGTGAGGTGGACCCGACCTACCCCGACGCGCCGATCAGCCTCTTCAGCCCTGGCGTGGATAGCGGCACCTTCGACTATTTTGTCGAGGCGGTGCTTGGCGGCGATGAGGCGCTGATCCCCGCCGTGCCGGGGGTGGTGCTGAGTGAAGACGATACCGAGCTGCTGCGTGGGATCGAGGAGAACCCCTTTGCGATCGGCTACTTCGGCTTCGCTTACTACCAGAGTGACCAGGAACGCCTGCGGGCGCTGGCTATCGATGGCGGCAACGGCCCCGTCGCACCTGGCGCGGCCACGGTTGTGGACGGCAGTTACCCCCTCGCCCGTCCGCTGTTCATCTACACCAGTAGCGCGACGCTCGCCCAGGATCCGACCGTTGCCGCCTTTATCAGCTACTACCTGCAGAATGTGAACGAGCTGGTCGTTGAGGTCGGCTACTTCCCTGTCCCCGCTACCACGATCGACGCGGCCCAGCAGGCCCTGGTGGCCGCGCTGCGCTAGCGTCTGCGAAGGTCCGCCTCCGGGGGCTCCATCAGCCCTGAGCCCTGCCCACGCCTCTTCGCCGCCCGGAGGCGATCGTGGTACCATGGTGGTGGGAGCCGCCTGGTTTCCCTCACGTTCAGAGAGTGCTCCATGTCCGCGATTGTCGTGCTGGCCGGTGGCGTCGGGGCAGCTCGCTTCCTCGAGGGGGTGGTGCAGGTGGCGCCACCTGCGACCGTGACCGCGATCGTTAACACCGGCGACGATTTTGCGTTGCACGGCCTGATGATCGCTCCCGACCTCGATATTGTGACCTGTACGCTGGCGGACCTGATCGACCGCGAGCAGGGTTGGGGCATCGCCGGCGATACCACCGCTTGTATGGACTGGCTGGGGCGGCTCGGCGGCCCGACCTGGTTCAAACTTGGCGATCGTGACCTGGCGCTGCACATCAGGCGGACGGCGCTGCTGCGCGCCGGCTATCGCCTGAGTGCAGTCGCCGATGCCTTCCGCCAGGCCCTTGGTGTCGCGGTGCGTATCCTGCCTATGAGCGACGACCCGGCGCCGACCCATATCCTCACCGATGCGGGCGAACTGCACTTCGAGGAGTATCTGGTGCGGCGGCGCGCCCAGGACGTAGTCCAGGGGGTGCGGCTGCACGCTGCCGGGCCTGCCCTGCCGACGGCGGAGGTGCTGGCTGCGCTTGCCGAGGCGAGGCTGGTGCTCATCGCGCCGAGCAACCCGGTGGTCAGCATCGGCCCGATCCTCGCCCTGCCAGGCGTGCGCGAGGCGCTACGGGCCTGCAGCGCGCCCGTGATCGCGGTGAGCCCGATCGTCGGTGGGGCCGCGATCAAGGGGCCGGCTGTGCCGCTCATGCGCGCGGTCGCTATGGAGGTATCGGCCCTGGGCATCGCCCGGGCCTACAGCGACATCCTCGACGGTATCGTCATCGATACGGTGGATGCCGGGCTGGCCCCGGCGATCGCGGCCCTGGGGCTGCGCGTTACGGTGTGTGACACGATCATGCGCGGGCCGGCCGAGAAAGCGCAGCTGGCCCGCGCCGCGCTGGCCCTGGGCACAGCAGTGCTTGAGGGCTAATCCAGTCCCTCCCACGGCGCCGGCCCGAGCAGTTCGAGATCGGGATGGGCGGCAACCTCGGGCAACAGGGCCGGACTCACCAGCAACTCTTCGAGCAGCAGCGTATTTTTGATGCGCACCAGCCGTGCCGCGGCCGGGTCGGCCCGGCCGCAGACCTTGACGGCCGTCGCGACCGCGGCGTGCCCGGTCGGCAGTGTGATCGGCAGGCCGCCCTTGCAGAGGCCAACCAGGCCAGCCGTGAGTACGTTGACATACGTGGCGTGGAAGTCGACTTTGCTCGCCAGGCGGGCGGTGGTGATATCGGCCAGGCCCATGCCGTTGGCGTTGCCCTGGGTCGCCTCGCTCAGGTCGAGCACCACAATCACGTTGATCACCGGCGTGGCCGGTGGCGGCTCTCCGGGGATGGGCAGCCGCCCGATGACGTTGGTATCCATCCCGGTGCCGCTGATGTTCTTGCCCAGTTCATCGACCACCAGCACGTCGATCTGGTGGAAGGGCAGGCGGGCCATCAACTGCTTGCTGCGCGCGAGCAGCGCGGCCTCACCCGCACCGCCGATCTCCGCTGGAGGCAGGCCAACCAGGTCGGTCGTTTGCTCGCGGGCGTCCTCGATGATCGCCAGGCCACCCAGGATCTTGCCGGTCGCAATCATCACCCGGGCCATGGGCACCAGCTGGTGCTTCAGCCCGTAGACTGCCGTGCGGTGGATCGTCTCGGCGCCCTGCCGCTTGCCGAGCCCTACGGTGCACATCTTGGCCAGGCCGCTCTCGATCGGACCGTCGAATGAGGTGTGCGCCTTCACCCGGTTGATCACCAGCACGCCGTCGGCCTCGTAGGCTATGCGGTCCATATAAACCGGTGTGCCATCGGCGATGCTGCCCACCTGCACCACCTCCATCGAGCTGTGGATCGGGCAGCCCATCCGCGCTTCGCTGATGCCAAGTGCGGCGAGCAGCTTCAGCTGGCCGGCAGCCGTGGCGCCTCCGTGGCTGCCCATCGCCGGCACGATGAAGGGCGTGGCTCCGGCTGCGCGCAGCCAATCTACCGCGGCGCGCGTGATCGACACAATGTCGCGGATGCCGCGACTGCCGGCGGTGATGGCTATGCGTTGGCCGCAGCTGATACGCTCCCGGAGGCCGAGCCGCTCGAGTTCGGCGCCTACGGCGGCGGAAACGTCGGCGATCGGCTGGCTCGTCCAGCGCTGGCGCACCCGGTAGAGCGGCGGGAGCGGCGCCTCGCTGTTCAGGTCCTGGCTATTGATGGTGATCTGCATCGGGCGTTCCCTCGCGTACAGGCTGGTCAAGCCGGTTGGACAGCCATAGCTGCAGCGTCGCTGCGCGGACATGATACCTCCGTTCCCTGCTTGACAGCTCATCGCCCCTCTGGTATCTTGCTCTGCATCCAGCGGTTGGTGTTCAACAATTGGTGTGCCACGCTTGCGGTTGCTATCACACGTCTGTGCCTGGCAGTAGATGCCGTGGCGCCTGCGTAGTGCATGGCGCTGCCGTGCCCGGGGGAAAGCCTGTATGCCTGCGACATGGACCCTGCCCGAGTATCTGGGCCGCAAGGCCGAACTGGTGGAGACGTACCGCGCCCAGCTGCGCGGGCCCGACGTGGCACCGGTGCCGCTCCGCGCGACGGTATCCGTTGCGGCTGGCTCGGGTGTGCGCCCGGTGCGTATGCGCGACCATCTCGTCATCAGCGACGCAGGGGCGGCGCTGGGCGGCTACGGCCTCGGGCCGAGCGCCCCCGAGTTGCTGCTCGGCGCGCTGGCGAGCTGTATCGCGCACTCGGCGCTGGTTATCGCCGCCGATCGTGGCATCGTTCTCGAGCAGCTCGACGTCGAGGTGACGGGCCAGTTCGATTACCGCGGTACGCTTGCGGTCAGCGCCGAGGCGCCCGTGCCACCGACCGAACTGGCCTACACCCTGCGTGTTGCGGGCAACGTCTCCGATGAGCAGCTTGCCGCCATCCAGACCGATATCGCCCGGCTCTGCCCCGTCTTGCTTGCCCTGACGCAGCCCATGACCATCACGGCCCACGCCGAGCGTCTGTAATACCAGATCCAGACGGTGGTGACACCCGATGACATCCTTGCCTGGGAGCGCCGCTACGGGCGGCTGCCGGCGAATGCGGCGGTGCTGATGGCCAGCGGCTGGGGCGCCCGGGCCACCTCGGTCGAGGCGTTCCGCAATACCGATAGCAGCGGGGTGATGCACTTCCCCGGCTTCGGCAAAGCTGCGGTCGATTTCCTGCTGACCGAGCGGCGCATCACGGGCATTGGCGTCGATACCCTCAGCCTGGATCACGGCCCCTCGACCGATTTTGCCGTTCACTACACTGTCTTGCCGACCAACCGTTGGGGTCTGGAGAACCTGGCCAACCTCGAGTCGATCCCGCCCAGTGGAGCCACGCTCTTCGTCGGCGCGCCGAAGATCGCTGCTGGCTCCGGCGGCCCGACCCGGGTGATGGCCGTCTGGTAGCCGGTGCATATGCCGGGGGGCTGAGTGGTCGCTCAACGAACCCCGACCTCCGCTGGCCCGGATCACCAGCGACCACGCGATGACGGCCGTCGCCGCGATGCTTATGACAGCGATCGCGGTGATCGGCCTGGTGTATCGCAAGGAGAAGAAATCCTTCCTGGTCGCCTGGGACGCGCTGGGCATCGTCGCAGTCTACCTCCTGACCACGGCGCTGCTCTTCCAGCTCAGAGGCTGAGACCACTTCCCCGGAGCCATTTCGCGCATCGCCGGCCAACAAACGTCCCGGTGCCGACGGCGCCGAGGCCGACGAAAAGAAGCGCCAGGAGCTCTTCGCCAGCACTGCGCATCTGCTGGAGCTCGACCTGCTGCGCGCCGGGTGTCGCCCCCAGGTGGCGCGCACGCGGCCTGCGCTCCTGAGCGGAGCCCGCACCCCCGGGCTGGGCGCCGCCTACTCCGACGGCGCCGGGAGGCTGACGTCCGGCAGGGTAGCCGGCTGCTTGAGCAACAGACCAACCGCATCGGTTGGTTTCAGCGGCTTCGAGAACAACCAGCCCTGGCCATAGGAGCAGTGCAAGTCGCGCAGGCGCTGCACCTGTGAGGCCGTCTCCGTGCCTTCGGCGACGGCTTCGAGCCCAAGCACGCTGGCGAGGGCAATGATGTTACCCACGATCGCGCCCTGGTCGCCGGTCTCCTCAATCGTCTGGATGAAGGAGCGGTCGATCTTCAGGATGTCCACTGGCAGACGCTGCAGATAGCTCAGCGACGAATAGCCGGTGCCGAAGTCGTCGATGCAGATCTTGACCCCGGCGGCGCGCAGTTCGCTCAGCGCCTCCCGCACCTGCTGGCTGGAATTGACCAGCGCTGTCTCGGTGATCTCCAGTTTCAGCGCCTGGGCCGCCAGCTGGTGTTCGTCCAGGACACCCAGGACGATCTGCACCACGTCGGGCTGCACCAGCTGGCGCGCCGACAGGTTGACCGTCACCCAGAGGGTTTCGGCACCAGGGACTTCGTTCTGCCAGCGCTTGAGCTGGCGACACGCCTCACGCAGCACCCACCAGCCGATCGGCACGATCAGGCCGGTCTCTTCGGCGATGGCGATGAAGTCCCTGGGAAACAGCAGGCCCCGCTGCGGGTGTTGCCAGCGGATCAGCGCCTCGAAGCCCTCGATGCGCTGGCTGTCCAGGGCCACGATCGGCTGGTAGTGGAGCCGCAGCTCGTCACGCTCGACCGCCCAGCGCAGCGCCGTCTCGACCTGCAACTGCTCCATTGCTGCCGCGTGCATGGCCGGATCGAAGACCACAGCGCAGGCCTTGCCGCGCATCTTGGCATGGTACATCGCGGTATCGGCGTCGCGGATCAGGTCGGCGGCCGACTCGTAGCCGGGCTGGTAGAGCGTGATGCCGATACTGGCAGTGGTGAACATCTCCCGGTCGTTCAGCCGAAGCGGCATCGCGATCGCCTGCTGGATGCGCTCACTGATCGCCAGGGCGGCCTCGCTGCTGCTAATGTCCTCCAGCAGGATGGCGAATTCGTCGCCGCCCAGGCGCGCAGCCGTGTCACCGGGCCGCATACTATGTTCCAGGCGCCGCGCGATCTCCTCGAGCAGTGCATCGCCCGCACTGTGGCCCAGGCTATCGTTGATCACCTTGAAGCGGTCGAGATCGAGGAACATCACCGCAAACGAATGGCCCTCGCTGCGCCGATTGCGCAGGATCGCATGCTTGAGGCGGTCGAGGAAGAGCATGCGGTTCGGCAGGCCGGTTAGACCGTCGTGGAAGGCATCGTGGAGCAGCCGCTGTTCAGCGCGCTTGCGATCGGTAATGTCGGTCTGTGAACCAACGATGCGCGTGGCCGTCCCGTGCGCATCCCAGACGGCCAGGCCGCGACAGAGCATCCAGCGGTAGCTCTGGTCGCTGGCCCGGATCCGATACTCGTGCTGAAAGTGGGTGATCAGCCGGCGGAAGTGCGCCTGCAGGTGGATCTCGAGCCGCTCGCGATCGTCCGGATGGACACGCTCGAACCACTCGGCCGGGTCGGTGCCCAGTTCGTGCTCAGCAAAGCCCAGCATGGCCTTCCAGCGCGGCGAGTAGTAGATCTGGTTGGTGCGCAGGTCCCAATCCCAGAGCCCGTCGTTGGCGCCACGGGCCGCCAGGGCGTAGCGCTCTTCACTTTCGCGCAGCGCCAGATTGGCGCGTTTGCTGGCGCTGATGTCACGCAGCACCATCACCGCCCCCCCGTTCGGATCGCCCGCCCCGCCCAGTGGCCGCGCCGAAACGCTCAGCCACTGGCCATCGTTGCCCTCCAGCGGCAGGAACAGCTCGAGGCCATCGACCTTCTCGCCGGCGAGGGCGCGCGCCAGCGGCAACTCGTAGGCAAGCAACGGGGTGCCCTGTGCGGTCTGAAAGACGGACGTTTCCGCCCGGGTGGCAGGGATCAGCAGCGCGAGCCGTGCCCCGAGGATCTGCCGGGCCGCGGGGTTATGGTGGATCAACACACCACCGGAATCCACGACGATCACCCCCTCGCCCAGGCTCGCGAACACCGAGCGGAGGATCTCCGACTGGCGCTGCAGCGCCGCGTCCGACTGAGCACGGGCCTCGGCGTGCTGCGCCGCCAGGGCGGAATGGACCTCCACCCGGTGCTCGAGCTGGTCGCGGTAGGCCCGCTCCTGCAGTTGCAGCCGCCGGCGCTCCAGGCAGGCGCTGACCCGCGCGCTGAGAATGACCGGATTGAACGGCTTGGGGAGATAGTCTTCAGCGCCGAGCTTGAGGCAGCTGGCGATACCGTCGACGTCCATCTCCGAGGAGATCATCACCACCGGCACGTCCCGGGTGAGCGGGTCGGCCTTGAGCCGCCTGAGTGCCTCCATACCGCTCATCACTGGCATGTTGATGTCGAGCAGCACCAGGTCGGGCTGGCGTTCGGCGACGAGGCTGAGGGCCTGGGCGCCGTTCTCTGCGGTGATCACCTCGTGGTGTTCGAGTTGCAGAAAACGGCTCAGCAGCGTACGTAGGGGGGCCTCGTCGTCCACAACCAGGATCCTGGCCGGGGAAATGGTCATGGGCACACTCCGCTCCACAAGCGGCGCCACCCCGGGATTGTCGTATGCTCCGTGGTGGCGCCAGGACGGCTCGACGCACTACCTTGCACATAAGGTGCTGCGCGTAGCACGGCCCCCCTCCCAACCTCCCCCCGCTGGGGGGAGGTGCCGGACGCCCTCCCCCAGCGAGGGAGGGTTGGGGTGGGGGCGAAGCGCGTATGTGCAAGGCATTGCGGCTAGACGACATCGGCACTGCGCCTGGCGCGGCGCCGATGTTGCATGATCTAGCGTAGCCGATCGGTATTACCAGTGGAGGACAACGGAGTGGTCGGGATCCTACGCGAGCGCCGCGTCAGGGCTCGCGTTCTGGCGTGGGCGCAGCAGTTTGCCGTCGAGGCGCAGCATCGCCACGATGCCCAGCAGCTGCACCGCCGCGAAGGGCGCGATCGCCAGGTAGTGCGCCGGTGAGTACTTCGCGATCAGCCCGGTCTGCACCAGGCCCAGGTGCACGAAGAACATCCCGAAGACGAACAGGGCCACCGCCGGGCAGATCAGTGCATAGCTCCCCGGGCTGTGGGCCGGGCCCCACAGGTAGGTGCGGAAGTACCCCACCTGGCGCAGCACTGCGTACCCGATCAGGCCCACCAGCAGCTGCAGCGCCAGGATGCTGCCGGTCAGCACAAACATCGCCGCCGGCTCGCTGTGGGCCTCAAAGCCATGGTGCAGCCCGTGGATGATGCGCACCAGGGCGATCCCCGCCAGGGTCAGGATGGGGATCAACGTCCAGAGGCTCGGTCCCGCCTCAACGGCCAGGCCCTGGGCCAGCATACCACGGAAGCCGAGCACCAGCAGCACCACCCCCATGAGCGCGGCAGCGCTCAGGAAGAAGATCGCGCCGAGGATGCTCACAGCGATGGTGATGCGATTCTGGCTCATCGCCGCCGGTGCGGCCAGGCCAACCGCGACCATGGTGAAGGTCATCACTGCCTGCAGCTGGCTGAGGTGGTTGTTGCGCGTGCAATCGAAGTGTCCGCTGGCCAGGGCGCGGCCAAAGAAGCTCAGGAAGGTGGACAGCGCCAGGGCGCCGATGGCAAAGAACGCGCTCAGCGAGAAGGGGAAGAGATACTCCACGATCGACCAGAGCCCGGGCACAAAGACGGCGCCGAGTACGAAGAGCACATTCACTGTCATCGCCAGGGTCAGTGGCAGGCCCATCAGCGAGACGGCGGCATTGGTCTCGCGTAGTGCCGCGTAGGCCGAGGTCCGGCGGAACTGCGCATACTCGCGCAGGTTCCAGATCAGCGAGCGGAGATGGCGCAGGGCGAAGATGATGATCCCGGCCATTGCGCCGAGGGTGAGCACGTATGACAGTGGGCTGGCGCTGCTAAGCCAGCTGGCGATGCTGTCGAAGGTCACGATCGGGGTCTTGGGGTGTGGGATGAGAAAATTGAGCCAGATGAAGAAGGCCACCGCCATGCCGCCATTGCCGAGCGCGGCGAGAAAGAAGAGCGGCGAGTAGTGCGCCCCAAGGTTCCGGCGCAGACCAAACCAGCGTGTCATAACCTGCTGCATACGGGACATCCTCCTGGTGTGCAAAGGGCTGTTCAAGCTTTCGCCAGTGAGATGCACCCGATGTGCCCGTGGTTACAGCCGATCCGGGCGAATTTGCCAGAATTTTGGGTGATTGGGCAATCTCTAGCCAGCGGGCGCCCAGCACACTGGTTGAGCGCCCACTGCCCGTCGGTGGCCTATGGCTCGAGGTCGTGGATCATCCAGCCGTAGAAGTGGATGAAGCGGGTACTCATAGCAGCCTCCTTTACGGCCCGGTCTCCAGGCTGTGCTGCGCTGCGGCGCTCCCGGGCGGCTCGTAGGGACAGAGCACAAGCAGGGCGACCGCCCGGCTCGGGCCGCTGTTCTGCCAGCGATGGGGCAGCGTCGCCTCGAAGAGCAGGCTATCGCCGGCTTCGAGGCGGAACTCCTGGCCGGCGACGTGGTAGGCGATGCACCCCTCCAGCCCGTAGACGAACTCCTGGCCGGTGTGCACAATTGGCTCGGGGCCGCTCCCGGCCTCAGGGTCGAGGGTGAGCACCAGCGGCTCGATGCTGCGCCGGGCGATGCCCGCGCCGAGGTCGGCGAGGGCGCCATGGGGAAAGGGGGTCGCGGGGGCCTGGCCGGCCCGGTGGTAGATGATCCGACTCCGCGGCGTCGCAGGCTCGAAGAAGGCGCTGATCGGCACCTGCAGCGCCACAGCCAGCTGCTGGAGCGTGCTGACACTGGGTGAGGAGCGCCCGTGCTCGATCAGGCTGAGCGTGTTGACGGCCAGGCCACTGCGTTCGGCCAGCGCCTTGATCGAGAGCCGCCGTGCCTCGCGCAGCGCACGCAGCCGCCCACCCACGTCGATTGGCTCGGCGGTCGTATCTCGCTGCTCGGGCATGTGCAGACCACGGGCATCGATCAGTGGCGAGCCGATTCTGGTCATTGCCTGCTCCCTTCCGTGCACACAACCAGCGCTCCTACCCAATATTTTAGGTGAATCTGCCGCGGATGTGCATAATCATCCGGCATCTGCTGGTTGCACTGGTGCAATGGTTACCGCATCTCAGGCATGCTTCAAACACACGTGACAATCCAGCCTTCAGCTCCACAGCGCTCCAGACCGGCTTTGTGGAGGTGTGGAGCTGTGGAGCTGTGGAGCAACGGTCACGCTGGGAGATCCAGGTCTGAACCATGCCTAAGGGTGAAGGAGGGGGCACAACGCTTACGCCGCGCTGGCCGCCTGTGGTGCGCGCTGCCGGCTCGGCGGCGCTACGTCCAGCCCTGGGCGGGCGGCGGGTGCGCTGCGCAGTTCGTAGAAGACCAGGATCGACCAGTGGCCGCCCTGCGTCGCCGCGAGCGATGATTGCACTGTGTGCACCTGGACCGTGCTGAGGAAGGCGTTGAGGCGGGCCTCGTCGGCGCGCGTGTGCGCCGGAGCGAGCCGGATGATGAAGTGGCGGCACTGCATGGGGCGCTCCTGCTGTGATGATGCGACGTCGTTATACCATTTCCGATTGCAGATTTTGGATTGCAGATTGCCGCACATGGCGTCACGATGAGCGATGACGGCAACGACAATGCGGAACTGCCAACTGGATTTGGTATTACCCATAAACCGCCGCAGGTGGGTTGCGGTTACGCGCACAGGTGCTCGTCCGCAGGAGCAGCTTGCCTGGTTGGTGTGACCCGCTCCTCAGGCGACGGCGTCCTGCTCGGCGCGCTCGCGGGCGCTGCCGATGCTGAAGTATTTGGCCTCGGGATGGTGGACGACGATGGCCGCAGTGCTCTGCTCAGGCACGAGCTGGAAGGCCTCGGTGAGCGTGACGCCGATCTGTTCGGTGGGCAGGATCTGGAACAGCTTGCCGTGCTCCTCCAGATCGGGGCAGGCCGGGTAGCCCCAGGAGTAGCGCTTGCCGCGCCCCTCGCCCAGACCGAGGCTCTGGCGGACCAGACGGTTGGTGTACTCGGCGAGGGCTTCGGCCAGGCTCACCCCCAGGCCGTGGATGTAGTAGCTGCGGCTGTAGTCGCCCTGGCGCTGCAGTTCCTCGGTGAGCTCATCGACCCGTGGGCCCATTGTGACGACCTGGAAGGCGGCCACGTCGTACGCGCCGCTCGCGACGCTACGGAAATAGTCGCTGAGGCAGAGCCGTTCGCGCTCGGGCTGGCGCGGAAAGACAAAGCGCGTCAATTCGCTGTTCCGGTCGGACGGATCGTAGACGATCAGGTCGTGGCCGTCGCTCTGGACCGGGAAGTAGCCATAGACGACCCGTGGCTCGAGCCAGCCGTCGCGCTCGGCCTCGCGGACGAGATCGCGCACCAGCTGGTCGAACTGCGCCTTGAGGCGCTCCCACTCTGCGCCCTTTGCGTTCTTTGCCCCCCACTGGAGCCGGTAGAGGGCATTGCGGTCGAGACAGGCGACCACGTCAGCCAGGCGGATGCGCCCGGTGGCGCGCGGCCCCCAGAAGGGTGGCGTGGGCACTGGCACATCCTGGCGCACCGCCGAGCGAACCTGCGCGCCATGCTGGCTGGCCTTGCCGAGGGCCTCAAGCGCCACGCGCCCGGTCTGGCGCTGCTGCAGCACCGTTGCAGCCTCGGCAAGCGTGTTGGCGATGAAGCCCGCGCGTTGCGCCGGGTCGCTGAGCCGGTCCATGGTCTCGAGACCCTCGAAGGCGTCTTTGCAGTAGAAGACGCCGGCCGCGTAGGGCTCCTCCTCGCCGACGAAGCTGATGCGCTGGCCATACTGGCGGTTGATCGCCGCGCCGCCGACCAGCACCGGGAAACTCAGGCCGCGCTTGTGCAACTCCTGCACGATCAGCGGCATCTGTTTAGAGGTGCTGACCAGCAGTGCGGAGAGCCCGATCGCATCGGCGTCCACCTCTACGGCCTTCTCGATGATCGTATTTGCCGGCACCTGCTTGCCCAGATCGTAGACCGTGTAGCCGTTGTTCGCGAGGATGGTATTGACCAGGTTCTTGCCGATGTCGTGGACATCGCCGTAGACGGTGGCGAGCACGACCTTGCCCTTGGTGGCGCCCTCAAGCTTGTCGAGATACTGCTCAAGGCGGGCGACCGCCTTTTTCATCACCTCGGCCGACTGGAGCACGAAGGGCAGGATGAGCTGGCCGGCGCCAAAGAGATCACCGACTTCCTTCATCGCGGGCAGCAGCACCGTGTTGAGCAGGTCGACCGCGGCGCGGCCCTGGGGCGAGGCGCCCTCGGCATCGCGCTGCTTCACCGCCGGGTCGGCCAGCGCCAGCCCCACGGCGCGCAGGCGCAGATCAACGGCGGCGTCAATATCCTCCTCAACCCCCTCCTTCTTGCGGTGCAGGATCTTCCAGTGCAGCCGCTGGTCCACGTTGAGTTCGGCGGTCGGATCGCTGCGCTCACCCTCCCGGGTGGCCTGGTTCTGCTCGTAGTAGGCGATGAAGCGGGCCAGGGCATCGTCGCGGCGGTTGAAGATCAGATCTTCACAGAGTGTCCGCTCCTCGGCGGGGATCTCGGCGTAGGGGGTGATGTGAGCCGGGTTGATGATCGCCGTATCGAGGCCGGCGGCAACGGCGTGGTAGAGGAAGACCGAGTTGAGCGCGGCGCGCGCGTGGGCTGCGACGCCGAAACTCAGGTTGCTGACGCCGAGCGTGGTGAAGCAGCCCGGGATCTGCTGCTTGACCAGGCGGATGCCCTCGATCGTTTCGACGGCGGCGTTGCGCAGTTCCTCCTGACCGGTGGTGATCGGGAAGGTGAGCACGTCGAAGATCAGCGCCTCGGCGGGGATGCCATACTCATCGTGGGCGATCTGGGCGATGCGCTGGGCGATCGCCAGCTTGCGCTCGCGCGTATGGGCCATGCCCTCCTCATCGATGGTCATTGCCACCGTCGCAGCGCCATAGCGGGCCACCAGCGGCAGCCCCTTGTCGAGCTTCTCGCCGCGGCCGCCCTCCAGCGACACCGAGTTGACCACGGCGCGCCCGGGGTACATCGCCAGGGCAGCCTCGAGCACATCGGCCTCGGTCGTATCGATGACCAGCGGCAGTTCGATGTTCATGGTCAGCTTCTTGAGCAGGGTGACCATCTGCTCCTTCTCGTCGGCGCGCTCGGTCATGGCCACGCAGACATCGAGCAGATGGGCGCCGCTGTCGACCTGTTCGCGGGCAACCTCGAGCACGCCATCGTAATCGTCGTGCAGCAGCAAACGCTTGACCTTGCGCGAGCCGAGGGTATTGACCCGTTCGCCGATCATGGTGAGCGTCAGGTCCTGCTTGAGCGCGGCGGCGCGGATCCCCGAGGAGACGCTGGGGATATACTCGATCTGGCGCGGGGCGGGTGGGCAGTCGTAGCCGACCTCGGCGCGCAGTTGCGCGATATGGGCTGGCGTGGTGCCGCAACAGCCGCCGACCACGCCGACGCCATACTCGTGCACGAACTCGCCGAGGATGCGGGCGAAGGGCTCGGGCTCCATCGGGTAGACGGTCTGGCCATCGACTTCGAGCGGCAGCCCGGCGTTGGGGATACAGGAGATCGGCTTGCGCGAGTGTGCAGTGAGGTACTGGATGGCAGCGCGCATATGCTCGGGGCCGGTGGAGCAGTTGAGCCCGATCACATCCACGGGCATGGCCTCGAGTGTGGCGATCAGCGCGGGCACATCGGTGCCGAGCAGCATGCGCCCCGAGAGATCGAGGAAGACCTGGGCCTGCACGGCGATATCGGGCCGGTTCAACTCGGCCTTCGCGCGGCGGATGCCATCGAGCGCAGCCTTGACCTCGAGGATATCGACGCTGGTCTCGACCAGCAAGACATCAACGCCGCCGCTGATCAGCCCGATCGCCTGCTCGCGAAAGATGTCGCTCAGCTCGGCAAAGCTGATATCGGCGAGCGCCGGGTCATCGGAGGAGGGCAGCTTACCGGTGGGCCCCATCGAGCCGGCGACGTAGCGCGGGCGGCCATCCTGCGACTCAAAGCGATCGGCGACGGAGCGGGCGAGGGCCGCGGCGGCGCGATTGATCTCGAGGGTGCGCTCACCCAGCCCCCACTCCGCGAGTCGCAGGCGGGTCGATTGGAAGGTGCAGGTCTCGAGCACATCGGCGCCCGCCGCAAGGAAAGAGGCGTGGATCTGGGCGATTACATCGGGGCGCGTGATCACAAGGTAGTCACGGTTGCCGTAGGTCCGTTCGCCACCATAATCCTCGGCGGTGAGTGTGAAGTTGTCGATGCTGGTGCCCATGGCGCCGTCATAGATCAGAACGCGCTCACGCAGGGCTTCAAGGTAGGTGGGCCTGGGCTTGGTCACGGCGGTGTTGCTCCTCGGGCGCCGGCCGGCGCAAAAAAACCTTCACGTGCTCATGTGAAGGCTACTTCGACCCTCTGGATGCCTGGTTCTCAATTGGGCTGGAGTATAGCACGGCGTTGTCAGGCGTGTCAATGCGGATAGGCGACCGTGGAGATCCTGTCTCTCGCTGTGATCGCTTTGCCTCTGGCGAGCACTCGCCTACGGCGTATACTTGGGTCAGGGGGAGATCCGCAGCACGTGATGACCCTTTCCCACGGAGGTACCTATGGCAACCCGGCTCATACGGCTTGACCCGGTGGATGCGGCCTGGTACCACCTGGACCGCCCGGTCAATGAGACGCAGGTGACCGGTCTGGTGCTGACCGCAACCCCGCTGTCGTTGGCCCGCCTGCGGGCGCTGATCGAGCAGCGGCTGCTGCCGTTTGCCCGTTTTCGCCAGCGGGTGGTGGAGTACGGTTTCCCGGTGGCGCTGCCGCACTGGGAGCTGGATCCTGATTTCGATCTCGATCGCCATCTGCATCATGTTGCGCTGCCCGAACCGGGCGATATGCCGGCACTCTTTGAACTGGTTGGCGACCTGGTCTCGACGCGGCTCGATCACGAGCGCCCGCTCTGGCAGGTCCACCTGGTCGACCGGGTCGGCCAGGGCAGCGCGCTGGTCCTTCGCTATCACCACTGCCTGGCGGATGGCACCGCGATGATGGCCCTGATAAGCAGGACGTGCGACCGCGAGGCTGACGCGCCGCCGCCCCCGCCACCGGCACCTGAAGCGCCCGCGCAGCCGGGCAACTGGCTCGACCCGTTCGTTCGCCCCGCACTCCACATGGTCGAGCAGTCGTCCCGGGTGATCGACGCCGTAGGCAGAGGGGTGCAGCAGGTGACGCACCCTGAGCAGGTGCTTGACCAGGTGCGCGGCGTGGCCGTCGGGGTTGGCACGGCAGTGATGGCGGTGATCAAGCCTGCCGATCCGCCGTCGCCGCTGAGGGGCAGCCTGAGCGGCAAGCGACGGGTTGCGTGCTCCGAGCCGTTGCCGCTGGAACAGTTCAAGGCGATCGGCAAAGCGACGGGCACAAAAGTGAATGATGTGCTGATCGCGGTGACGAGCGGGGCGCTACGGCAGTATCTGCTGGCGGCCGGCGTCGATCCGCAACGCTTGCCGCTGCGGGCCATCGTGCCGGTCGACCTCCGCGCACCCGAGCGCGCGCTGGAACTGGGCAATGCCTTCGGCCTGACCTTCCTGGATCTGCCGGTCGGGGTGGCTGATCCACTCGAGCGGCTGGCCCGGGCCAGAGCGGGAATGGAGGCGATCAAGTGCTCGCCCGAGGCGCTGGTCTTCCTGAACCTCCTGGCGCTGTTCGGCCAGACGCCGAAGCCCGTCGAGGACCTCGCGTCGAACCTGTTTAGCAGCAAGGCGTCGGTGGTGCTGACGAACGTGGTCGGCCCGCAGCAGCCGCTCTACCTGGCCGGCAGCCGCATCACCCGGCTCAGCTTCTTCGTCCCGCATCCGGTGAGCCTGGGGCTGGGCATCAGCCTGCTGAGCTACAACGGTGAGGTGGTGCTGGGTGTGATCAGCGATGCCGAGGTGCTGGCCGAACCGGCGCGGATCAGTGACCGCTTCGCGAGCGAGGTCGCCGCGCTGCAGGCGAGGGCTTGTGAGGGCTGAGGGCTGAGGGCTTGTGAGGGCTGAGGGCTGAGGGCTGAGGGCTGATACCAGGTGGAATTGGCAATCCCGCATGGTCCCGCTCATCTCCACAGCGCTACAGCTCCACACAGGGCTTTGTCGAGCTGTAGCGCTGTGGAGGTGTGGAGTTGAGCCCATGCGATGCCATCAAGCAGAGTTCGGTATGAGGGCTGAGGGCGCCTGAGGGCTGAGGGCTGAGGGCTGAGGCCCGGCGCTTGCGCGCTGGTGTCCGTGAAACCTGCTACAATAACGGGCATGGCGCGACAGCGAAGCGGGAGACCGCGGTGAATGGTCAGAGGGTGGCCGGCCTGGCCCTGGTCGCCCTGGTCGCGGTGCTCACGGCGGCCCTGGTGGCAGCCAGCGTGCTGATGCCGCGTCCCTGGGCGGCCACGATCGGCGCGGCGGGCGATGCCTACCTCATCAGTAACGCCTTCCCGCCCGAGCAGAGCGGTGATCTGCCGCTGCGCTGGACGCGCGACGTCACCCGCCTCACCCCCTACGGCGCCTACCCCGGCCCGGTCGTCCTGGAGCTCCGGCTCTACCGCGACCCGGCGGGCACCGCCGGACAACCCTGGCCGCTGGCGGTGCGCCACGGCGCCGCCCCCCCGATCACATTTGCGGCCACGCCGGGCTGGCGCCGCTACGCCCTGGCGCTGCCGCCCGGCGCCGTGACCGGTCCGCTCAGCCTGAGCGGGCCGACCTTCAAGCCGGCGGGTAGCGATGCCCGTGAGCTTGGCGTGGCCCTGGCCGAGCTGCGCGTTGTGCCGCTGGCGGGTGCGACCCCCTGGGGCTACGCCCTCAGGCGTGCGCTCTGGCTTGGCTGCCTGCTGGCCCTCGCTGGCGCCGCAACGTGGCTGCTTGATGCCTGGACCATCGGCCCATCAGGGGCGCCCGGCCGCTTCCGCAGGGCTCTGGCCTTGACCACGGGGCTGGGGGTGTCCCTGGCGGCCTGGGCCTGGCTCGATCCCCGCTCCTTCGCGTGGGCGCTGCCGACGCGCTGGACCACGGTCGCCTGGCTGGCTGCGCTGCTGGGTGTGGCCGGCGTGCTCGCTGCGCAAAGGCCCACCCTGGCGCGGCTGCCCGCGCGGCTTGCCGGCCGGCTCGGCTGGGCCACGGCCCTGCTCCTGGCCCATGGCGCGCTGCTGGCCCCCATGCCCGCGCTCGTGACGCAGGCGGCGGCGCTGGCGCTGCTGCTCGCGCCGGGCGCCCTGGCGGCGCTGGCGCTCACGGCAGGCGACGCCGACCTGGCGGAGCAAGGCTTCCTCGCAGTGGCGGGCGGTATCGGCGTGGCGGCGCTGCTGGTTCTGGGGCTACACGCCCTGCCCGGGGCGTTGCCCTGGTGGCTGCTGCTGCTCGCCGCCGATGGGCTCAGCCTCCTCGGGTTGTGGGCCTGGGGGCGGCAGCCTGAAGCGCCACTGCGCGCAGCGCCGCGGCCCCAGCAGTGGTTGCTGCTGCCAATGCTGGTAGCTGTCACGATGCGGTTGTGGGGGCTGGGCACGGCCCAGTTCCAGGGCGACGAGGCCTATGCCATGCTCCTGGCCCGGGGGGTCATGCACGGCCAGCAGGACGTCCTGCTGGTGCATCTGAAGGGCCCGCTGGAGGCGCTGTTGCCCGCCGGGCCGCTGGCGCTGAGCGGGACGATCAGCGAGTTGACGGCGCGGCTGCCCTTCACGCTGGCGAGCCTGGCCCTGATCGCTGGTGTCTGGGCCCTGGCCGGGCGGCTGTTCGGCGGGCGCGCCGGCGACGTAGCGGGCTTCGTCGCCGCCCTGGGGCTGGCCGCCGATGGGCTGCTGCTGGCCTTCGGGCGGATTGTGCAGTACCAGTCGCTGGTGCTACTGCTCTCGGCGGCGGCGCTCTGGCTCTGCTGGCGCTTCGCCACGGGCGCGCCAGCGCGCCGCTACCTGCCGGCCGCGGCATTCTGCGCATCCGGGGCGGTGCTGGCCCATTACGACGGGATCTACGTTGCCCCGGCGCTGGCCTGGCTCGTGGTTGCCGGCGGGCTGCGCCGGGGCTGGCGTCCGGCCGCGTGGGCCCGCGCCCTGGCGCCGGCAGTGGCCGTGGGCCTGCTGCTGAGCCTCAGCTTCTACCTGCCCTTCGTGCGCCATGAGCACTTCGCCAGCACGCTCAGCCACCTGGAGACGCGCAGCGGCCAGCGAGGCGCGCTGGTGCTCTACAACAACCTGGCCGGCTACGCCGAGTTGCTCAGCGTCTATGCGACGCGCTACGTGGCTGCGGCTATGGGCCTGGGGCTGCTGGCCGTGCTCGCGGCGGCGCTGCTGGCCGCTATGCGCCCGCGCCTGCTCGGCGCCGCGCTGGCCGCTATGCTGGTCGTCGGCGCGCTGATCGGCGCCCTGGCCCCCGAGTTGGCCGCGCTGGGCCCCGACGCCAGCTGGGTGGGTCTGCTGGTCGTGCCGCCGCTGGTTGCCCTGGCCCTGGCCCCGCGCCTGCCTGGCGGGACGCGCGTCCTGGTGCTCTGGGGCGGCGGCGCCCTGGTGGCCCATGCCTTCCTACTCGCCGACCCGCGCACCCACTTCTACACGGCGCACCCGGCCAGCTGGCTGCTGATCGGGCTGGGGGCCGCCTGGCTCTGGCTGCGGGCGGCGGCTGCGCCGCTGGTACGCCGCGCCATGGCCGCGGGAGGGACGGCGCTGCTCGGCCTCAGCCTGGCCTACAGCGGCATGGTCTTCCTGCGCCCCTGGCCGGAGTACGAGCGGGCCTTCCCGGCCACGCTGCTGCCGTTCTTCCGGCCACTGGGCGGCGAGGTGTTGCCCGACGACGGACTGTTCGCCTTCCCCGCGCGCGACGGCTGGAAGACCGCGGCGCTGCTCTTCAGCCAGGGCGTCCTGCGTGGCTCGCAGGATAGCAACCAGAAGCTCTTCATTCCCGGCTGGTATCTGCGTGGCCAGTTCCGCTGCCAGGTCAACCCCGACTATTTTCTCACCGCCAATGGCGCCACGCCGCTCTACATCCCCCCCGGCTACCACCACTTCGGCAGCGTGATGGTGGACGGCGTGCGCGCGCTGGAGATCTACAGCCGCGCGCCCGTCACTGGCCCGCCGCAGTTCTTCAACGCCGCCGACTACGCGGCAGCCCACGACGCCGCGCGAGTGCCGAACTTCCCCTTCCGCCGGCTGCTCACCGGGGTTGTGCCGCAGACACGCAGCGAGACCCCCTGGCGCGACGGCTTTGCGCTGCGCGGCTTCGACCTGGATCGCAGCGACCTTGCCCCGGACGGGGTGGCCTTCATCACCCTCTACTGGCGGGCCTCACAGCCTCTGCCCGCCACGCTGGAGCCCACGGTGCTGATCCGCGATAGGGCTGGCGGCGCCGTCGGCGAGGTTCCGGGCTACTGCAGCGGCATGCCTGCCGAAGTATGGCAGCGGAATTACATGAACGACACCGCGTTCCGCCTCGAAGCCGCCTCGCTGGCCCCCGGGGTCTACACCCTCCACGCGGCGGTGCGCGACCAGGCGAGCGGCGTACTGCTGCCCCTGGCCGCCGGCGGCGACAGCCTGCCCCTGGCCACGATCACGGTGCGTGGCCCCTGATCTGACCTTCAGCTCCACAGCGCTCCTATGACAAGTTATCGTTCGGATGCCAGCGCCGCGCGGGGGCTTCAGCGCACCGCGCGGCCAGATTCCTCGCTGCGCTCGGAATGACATGGTGCATGTCATTCCGAACGGAGCCGCAGGCGGAGTGAGGAATCTGGCGGTGCCGCGCGGGGTCTTCAGGGCACCGCGCGGCCAGATTCCTCGCTGCGCTCGGAATGACATGGTGCATGTC
>JACAEO010000185.1 GCA_013388805.1 Chloroflexota bacterium | reverse complement strand
TCCCGAGCGGCGACTTCTTCGGCACGGCGGAGGAGGCGCTGCGGGTTGCTGTTGGGGTCTACCTCGCGGGCGGGTAGCGGCGATGCATATCTACTACAGACCATAGACAATCCGAGAGCGCGTGTGATACTTTTGACACGACCCGCGTGCGCGTGAAGCAGTTTCCACGACACCACCCTGTCACCATTCTGTAATCGAACAAATTTGCGTTTCTTCCAACGACCCCCTATAATGCTCACATAGCGCATATCTGCTGAGCAGACAGTTCTGATCTGCGGCCAGTCGCGCGAGGAAAACCTCGCTGGCTGGCCCTTTTGACTCGCCTGGGGTCGGTGTATGGCGGTACAAGAGCAAGCCGAGCAGCCAGTGAATAAGCCGACGGATCGCCCCGCTATGGTGGAAACCCCGGACGCCGACACCATCGTCGTGCGCCGCTCGGCCCTGGCCCGGCTGCACCGCCATATCTGCGACGCCCAGGCCCGCGCGCCGACGCGCCGGCTGCGCCAGGCGATCCAGATCGCCGAGCATATGCTGCGCGATGGGCGGTAGGGGTCAGGGATCAGGATCCAGTACGCTCATTGGATGTATATTGCCCGAATAGCAAGTCCACTTATAAACGTGTAGTTCGATAACCGAATGCCCGGCAGACGGGCTTCCGATCTGCGGCCGGTTCGCGCCGGTGTCCTCTCCCGAGGATGCCACGCGGGCCGGCCGTATTGCGTTGGGAGCGCAGAACGATTGAGCGCAGAGCGCAGAACGGGATCAGCGCAGCCGGCGATCGACAACAACATCGCCAGGCACAGCCAAATGCCATTCCAGGAGTAGCCTTGTGACCGCAGGCCTGATCATCCCGGCAATGCCTGGCACCGCACCGGACAGCGAACAGCTCCGCACCCTACGCGGCGCGCTCGCCCTGCTGGCGGAGGATCCGCCGCTGGAACTGGGCAGCTGCGCGCTGGCGCGCCGGCTGCTGCCTACCGAGGCCGATCCGCTGCGGCGCGGCCAGGCCCTGGGCCACGCGCTGCGCACGGCGATCGGCTACTTGCACCCCTGCACGCACCTGCCGACCGGCGACCGGCGCTGGTGGCCCTACCGGATCTGTGTCTTCGAGTTTGTCGAGGGCCGCTCGCGCGGTGAGATCGCCGAACTGCTGGCGATCAGCGCCAGCACCTATACCCGCGCCAAACGGCGTGCCCTGGAGCGCATCGCCGAGGCGCTGCCGCACCTTGTGCGAATGCAGAATAGTGAATAGTGAATGATGAAACGCTCAGCGCATTTCAGTGGATTTCCTGCGCCCGTGAAGCTCAGACAGGCCACACGGTTATGCACAGGTGGCGCAGATGGCGGCATACCGGAGGAGGCGTGATGCTCACCCACCTTTTTCGACCGATGCTGCTACTGCTTGTCCTGCTGCTCCTCGCCGGCTGCGCCGCGCCCCTGACCTACGCCGAGGTCCAGGCGACGGCGCAGGTAACCGGCTGCTGGCCCGATCCCTTTCCGACGCCGCGCGCGGTGACGGTGACGCCGGCGGACAGCGGCCCCGTCGAGCCGCCCCTGCCGACCACCACGCCCTACCCGCGCTGCCCGCCCGCGCCGGGTGCAACCCAGGTGCCCTGGCCGACGCCGGTGCCGAACCCGCCGCCCTACCCGACGATGGAGCCGCGGCCCTGGCAGGGCGGCAGCGATCAGCAGACGACGCTCTTTCTGCCCAGCAACGTGCTGACGATCGACCTGGCCACGCACCCGACCGAGCGCTGGGCCGCGGTCGGCGCGGTGGTCTGGTCGGGCAACCGCGACCCTGAGCGGGCCTTTGTGAGTGTCTACCACCCGCAGAGCCGGGTCTGGAGCCCGGCCCACCAGGTTGATATCGGGCCGTCGCAGCTTGGCCGCTACAGCCGCACGGTCGCGGTGGCGATCAGCGGCGACCGTACCGTCCACGCGGTCTGGGGCATGAGCGACCCCGACTTCCGCGACAACGATCCGCCCAGCGGGATCTGGGCCGGCAGCAGTACCGACTTCGGCACGAGCTGGTCGCCGCCGTTGCGTATCGCCAGCGACTGCCGGCGGGTCAATGACCTGGCGGCGACCCTCGACGGAACGCTGGTTGCGCAGCTGATCTGCAACGACGGCCCCGACCGCAGTGTGCCGGCGCTGGTCGTGCGCCGGCCCGACGGCACATGGCTGCCGCCCGAGCGACTGCCCATCCCGGCCTGGTATTTCAGCGAGGGCAGTCTGGTGATCGTAGGCGAGGGTGACGACGCGCGCGCCGTGGGCATCCTCTTCGCGGGCCAGGGCGGTCTGCCGATGGCCTACCTGATCAGCAAGCGTCTGGCCGACGCCGGCCCCTGGCATGTCGAGGCCCGCCCGATCGTGGCGCCGGGCGGCGAGCTCGGCGAGCGCATGTGGCACGTGCGCGGACTGGTCTTCGAGCGGCCTTCCGGCGACCCGCAGCCCGCGCCCGGCATCATCTTCACCTGGACCGACGCCGAGGCAGGCGGGGCCTATGCGCTGACCTCGCTCGACGGCGGGTTGAGCTGGGGGCCGGTCGAGCGCATCGCTGCACCGCAGCACGCGGGTGAGCAGCTGGCCTTTGTGGCGCCGGCCTACGACCCGGCGGCCGACCGGCTGGTCGCGGTCTGGACCTGCTGCGCCTTCGCGCTCTTTGCCACACCCGAGACGACCCACTACGCGAGCTGGAGCGTGCCGGGCAGCGGGGTCTGGCGGCCCGGCACCGACGCGGCTCGTGTGCCGCTGGTCTTCGGGGCGCGCTCGGCCTTCGAGACGGTGATCGCCCAGGCGCGCAACAGCCGCAGTGGGTGGATCGCCTGGATCGAGCGCCAGCAGCGGGTCGAGCTGCGCTCCTTCGAGCTGAACCAGATCGTCCCGGTGGACCAGTACCAGCTGCCTGGAGGTCAACCATGAGCCGCCGCACACGCTGGATGGTCACGCTGCTCGTCGTAGCCCAGCTCGGCCTCATCCTGGCCTGCGGCAGCGGCGGGGTGGTCGCGACGCGCGGGCCGCGCTGGGCCTGCCCGAGCCCGACGCCGCTGCCCTACGGCGAGGCCGGCCCGATCAAGGAGATTATCACCCACACCCGTCCGATCACCGAGGGCGGCGACTGGGAGGAGATCATCTACTACGCGGAGTGGGAGCAGGAGTACCCCGACGCCGGCGGGCCGCCCTTCCCCTCGCCGACGCCCTACGCGCTGGTCGGCACGAGCTACCTCTTCGGCCAGCGCGTCGAGGTCTGGCCGGTGCATGTGCAGGTTGACGCCAGCGCCGGCCCGCCGGTCACGTCGCCCGGTGTCGCGGCCGGCAGCCAGCAACTCTACTACATCGACATCACCTGGGACAACCACGCGCTGGAGCCGTTTGTGATGCCCTACGGCGAGCGGGTGCGGCTGCGCGCCGTCACGTCGCCCGCGGGGGCGGTGCTCTCCGACGCGCGCTGGGGCATGACCAATCTCTCGCTGCAGCTGGCGAACATGGAGCCACCGCCCGACCTGGTGCCGCCCGGGGTGAGCCAGGTGCGCATCCCAGTGCTCGCCCCGCCCGGCGAGCCGGAGACGGTCGATCTGCTCTTTGCGGCCAACCCGGACTACGTGCCGCTGCTGCCGACCAGCACGACCCTGCCCGGCACGCCGACGCCGACTGTGGGCGGCGCGCCGCCCACGCCGACTCTGGCGCCGAACGACGAGCTGCGGGCGAGCGAGGCGCCGCTGCTGACCGTGCAGTGGAGCAATGCGACCTGGGTGCCGCCGCAGGCCGAGCCGTGCGCTGACCCCGGCGCGCTGACCGACTGGAGCGGCGAGGAGGTGGCCTGGGGCGTGCCCGCGGCGCTCCAGGTTGCGGCGCCGCCCGGCGCCGACCGGCTGATCCAGATCGTGCTCAACCAGGTCGGCAAGCCCTACATCTGGGGCGCAAAAGGGCCGGAGGCCTTCGACTGCTCGGGCCTGGCGACCTGGAGCTACGCCCAGATCGGGATCAACATTCCCCAGGGCACGGCCGGCCAGTGGCCGCATATGCGTCCGGTTGAACAGCACGCGCTCCAGCCGGGTGACCTGATCTTCTTCGACATTGCGGGCCGCGGCCGGATCGACCACGTCGGCGTGCTGGCCGGAGACCTCGACGGCGACGGGCGCTGGGATATGGTCCACGCCGCCAGCCCGCGCCTCGGCGTCCGCGCCGACTACGGGGTCTTCGAGTCGGCCTACTATGCGCCGCGGATACGCGGGTTTCGCACCGCGAGGTGAGCGTAGCCGATAGCCGATAGACCGATAGCCGATAGTCTTGACCGGTGGGTGGTGAGAGGCGAGAGACGGGAGCCGAAGGAACGAACGTGCCGATGATGATCCACACAATCCTGCTCAGTCTGCTGTTCGTGCGCATGCTGGCGACGCCTGAGGCGCCGCCGGCGCTGCTGGTGACGCTGCGCGATGCACAGGGTGGGCCGGTTATGGGCGCGGCGGTGATCGTGCTCGACCGGACGGGGACAACGACGCTGGGCCGCGCGGTAACCGATGCCGCCGGTGAGGCGAGCTTCGCGCCCCTGCCGGCCGGCGAGGTGCGTGTGCAGGTCAGCGGCCAACTGGCGGATGGCACGGCGTTGCGGCAGGTGGGGGCGGACGCGCGGGGCGTGCTGGTGATCCTCGGCGCGCCCGAGGTGCGGCTGGAGCTGCGCGTCGAGCCGGACGGCATGGTCATCCCCGACCCGGCGACGATGATCGTGCCCGATCTCGGCATCCCGTTCGACCTGCCGACCGCCGCCCTGGCCGTGACCGCAGCGCCCACACTACCGGCGCTGCCCATCCCGACCACTGTGCCGCCTGTTGTGGATGAACCGACAGCTCTCGGTTGGCCCTGGCCGCTGCTTGTTGCGGGCGGGCTCGTCGTCGCGGTGCTTGCGCTCATCGCCGCACGATCCTTGTGGAGGCGGCGCGCATGATGTGCCTTTACCGCAAGCTTCAGCGCGCGCTGCTGGGCTTCTCGCTGCTGCAGATGATCATCGGCGGTGCGACTGCGCGCCTGCGTGATCGGGCGCCGGAACGGGCATCCGGGCAGCCGAGGGAGGCATGGCAGCACCCTGGTGCAGGTCGACTTTTTGACGTGTACGGGCTGGCTGACGGCATCAGGAAGCGCTGCCCGGCGTTCTGCGTTCTGCGCTCTGCGCTCTGTGTTCGCCCTCGCGGCGTTCTGCGCTCTGCGCTCTGCGCTCTCCCGTTTGCGCTTGGTCTGCTCGCCGCGCTGCTGCCGGCGCGGGTCTGGGCGGCCTGCGGAGTGCAGGACCTGGGCGCCTGTGTCGATGACGCCCAGTACAACCTCTGGTACGGGCTGGCCGGGATGGGCTGGGCGCTCGACCGCACCCTGCTGATGCTGGCCTACCAGCTCGATGTCTTCCGCTGGTGGCTGGTCGAGGTGGCCTTCAGCAGCGCCTACGCGGCGATGGTCACCCTGATCGACCCGCTGCTGGTGCCGATCGCCACGGTCGCGATCATCATCGGCAGCCTCGGCTTTCTGCTGCTGCCCCTGCTCGGCCGGGTCGAACTGGTCAAGCTGCGCCACGCCCTGGTCTGGGCGGTGCTGGCGCCCCTGCTGCTGACCCTGAGCGGCCCGCTGATCGTCCAGCTCGAGCAGGCGCGCAGCGACCTGGGCAGCGCGCTCTTCACGGGAGCGAGCCAGATCGCGCCGGGGGCGATCTTCGGCGCGGCGGCGAGCGATATGCGCGCCCCGAGCGCGCTCTACCCATCCAACCCCTGCGGCGCGCCGCTCGACCGGCGCAGTGCCAGTGGTGTCGTGCGCATGGACGACCTGGCCGCGGCGATGCTCTGGGCCGACGCCGAGGACATCCACTGTCCCGACCTCGGCGGGCCGGGGGCGGACATTCCCGATGCCTTCTACGAGGCGGCGCCGAGTGGGCCGGGCTACGCGACCGAGGAGCGGGTCGGGCTGATGAACGACGCGGCCGGGCGCGCGGCGGCGATCGAGAGCATGCAGCGCGGGGCGGTGCGCCTCTTCCTGGGGCTGCTGCCGGCCAGCCTGGCCGTGCTCGACGCCCTCGTGCAGCTGGTCTTCGCCCTCTGCCTGGTGGCCCTCTGGGTCGGGCTGCCGATCGGGCTGCTCTTCGTCTTCTTCCAGCAGACCGCCGGCGGCGTCACCGGGTTGTTCCGCCGCGCCGTGGCCGTGCTGCAGGTCTCCTGGTCGGGCAGCTTCCTGCTCGGCATCGTCTTCGCCTGCCTGCTCGCCGCCGCTGACCTGCGCAACGCCACGGCCTACACCGGCTTCGCCGTCGGCGCGATGGTGCTCACCGCCTACATCCTCGCCGTCGCCGTCGACACGCTCAAGGACTCGATCCGCACCCTGAACGAAACCGTCGCCGCCGCGACCGGGCTATCGGTGACGCGGCCGTTTGAGATGGCCGGCGCGGCGGCGACCGGTGCGCTGGCGATCGGAGCGGCGGCAGCCACCGGCGGCGCAGCGGCCGCAGCGAGCGGCGCGGCGATGGCGTTCACGGCAGAGGCCGCCCGGCGCCAGACCGGCAGCGGCCAGTACGCCGCCGCCGCGGCCCTCGGGCGCATCCGCCCGCTCGCCCAGGTCGGCGAGGTGGCGACGCTGATGGGCGCACTCGACCCGCACGGCGAGCTGGCCAGCGGGCTCTATGCCGGTTCACGCAGCCGGCGCAGTCTGCGCGGAATGCGGCTGCAGATGGCGGCCGACGCGAAGCGCAAGGACGACGCGGGCCTGACCTTCGCCCAGCGCGCCCAGGAGCGGCGGCTGGGGCGCGAGCTGCGGCGTGGCCAGTCTCGGCCCACTGTCACGGCGCCGGCTGACCACGACCAGGCCGACGAGCTGGATGGGCTGGCCGAGCGGGCGCCGCTGGTGGTGCAGTCCGGCTGGCGGCGCGTGCGGGCGGAGCGGCCCGCCGGCGCAGACGGCCGGCCCGGCGCCCGCGTCGCCCCGGTCGCCCTGGCCCTCGATACGCGTGGGAGGCTGCACTCGATGACTATCGACCCCGAAGAGATTCCGCCCGATGCCGTCACCGAGGCGCGCGCGCGGCTCAACCTGCCGCGCCTGCTGACCCTCGGCTACCGCATCCAGGAGCAGCGCGACGGCCATGTGACCGTCTGGCGCGCTGCCGGCCAGCGTGATGACGCGGCGCCGCCAACCTCGCCCGCCGCGATCCGGCTGGCCCAGGCCGAGGAGCGCAGCCGCCTGATCGCCGCCGGCGCGCTGATTGGCGACGCCGCGCAGGCCAGCGCCGAGCTGCATGCTGCCCGGACGGCCCTCGCCGACGAGGCGCGCGCAGCGCAGCACGCCGCCGAGCTGGGCCGGGCCTTCGCGCGCGGGCCGGCCGAGCGAGTCGCCCGGCTGGCCCGGCCGGGGGATCCGTCCACCGGCGCAGCCCAGGCCCTTGCCTCGAGCGAGGCGCCTGAGGCGCTGCCCGCCGATGCGATGAGCGTGCCCATAGACCAGGCCGACCCTGGCCGGCTGCTCCAGCTGGGCTATGCGGTCCAGCGCAGCCACGACGGCAATCACATCCTGCTCTGGCGCCCCGACCGGCCCGCCGATGCGCCGGCCCCGACCTGGGAGGAGCTGGAGGCCGAGCGCCGCCGGCTGGCGGCCGCGGGCGCCCTGCTTGGCGCTGCTGCGGCGTCGGGCATCGTCGCCGGCACCGATCCATCCGATCCATCCGAGGAGGAGGCCGAGCGACATGACCGGCTTACCGACCGGCCTCACCAGCAGGTCACAACCGCGGCGCGCCTCGGCGACCCGGCCCACGGCGGAGAGCCTGGCCGGGCGGCAGCACCGGCTGCCGGCGCGGCAGCGCCTGGCTCGACGCGCAGGAGCGAGGCCGGGCGTGCCGGCGCTGCCGTGAATACGCAGACGCCAGGGCGCGGCACGGAATCGACAACCCACGCACAGGCCGAGGGCGCCGGCCACCCTGCGCCGGCGTATGGCGGCGAGGACGTGCCCGCACCAACCGATCTGCCGCCGGGCGAGATCATCGCCGCCCAGGATCCGCCACGCACGCGCGCCGAGGCGGAGCGATCTCTGGCCCAGCTTGCCGTCGATCTACGGGTGGCCGAGCAGCAGCTCCAGGAGCTGCGCGCTGCCGCCGCGGCCCAGGCCGCCTACCTGCGGCAGACCGGCCACCCCGCCGAGGCTGCCCAGGTCGAGCGCTGGGCCGCAAGCCGGCGCCAGTGGCTGGAGGGCCAGCAGCGCCGCTGGGCGCAGGAGCAGGCCGGCATCCGGGTCGCGCTGGAGACGCTCCCGGTCGAGCCGGCTGACTCCGCCCAGGCAGCAGCCGAGCTTCCCACACCGCGGCTCACGCGCACGCCGCAGCCCTGGCCGCAGAGCCTGGCCGAGGTCGAGCAGCAGCTCGCAACGGTCGAGCAGGCCCTGGCTGACCTTGGCGCCGAGCAGGAAGCCCTGGCCGCCGGCGACGCCGCCGACGAGGCCGCCGTACGCCGGCTGGCGACGATCACGGCCCGCCGCGAGCGGCTGCAGGCCCGCCGTGACGCCTATGCACACCAGCGCGCCCTGCTCACCGCTGAGCCGGCGACGGCGGAGGAGGCATAAATGCGACGTCACCGTCTGTTATTGCAGCTCGGGCTGATTGTGCTCGGTGCCGTTCTGCTCGCCCCGCTGCTGCTCAGCAGCCTACCCGTGCCGGCGCAGGCCCAGGACCTGCCGACACCGACCATTACTCCGGCGGCGAATGCGCGCCCCGACCGCTGCGAGCCGAACGACACCGCTGAGCGGGCCTGTGTCCTGCAGCTCGACGCGGTCAACGGCCCCTTCACCTTCCTGCCGGAGGGCGACGCCGACTACTTCAGCGTCGATCTCGGCGAAGCACCGACGGGGTTGGCGCTGACTGTCAGCGTGCGCGGCACCCCCGGCCTCGACCTGCGCACGACGATCAGCCGCGCGGGCAATGACGAGCCGCTGGCCGTGCTGAGCAGCGGGCAGATCTCGACCACCCTGCCGGTCGACCTGGCCGGCTGGCTCGTGCTGCGGGTCGAGAACCTTTCGCCCGCTCTGCCCCTCGGCGAGAGCTACAACCTGGAGCTGCGCCGCGTCCTGCCGCCCCCGCCCCCACCGCCGGACGCGCTGGCCGCCCAGCCGGCCCTGCTGCCCGACCCGCTGGAGAACAACTGGAGCCCGGCGACTGCGGCGCCAATCGGGGTTGGCTTCGTCTACGAGCTGACCTTCGTCTGCCCGGTGGCCTGGGGCTGCGTGGGCGGCGACCACGACTACCTGGCCGTGCCGGTCAAGGCCGGGGTGCGCTACCTGATCGCCACCTTCGACCTCGGCCCGGGCGTGGACACCGTGATCGACCTGTTCTGGGGCGACCTGGAGCGGCCCGCGGCGAGCAACGACGACGTCCGGCCCGGGGCCAGCTTTCTCAGCGCGCTGCACTGGGATGCGCCCGCCGACGGCATCCTCTTCATCCGAGTCGGGCCGCGCACCGGCGGGGCCGGGCAGGTGGTCTTCGACGAGGCGGCCGGCAGCTACCGCTTCGCCATCGCCCTCGCCGGCAGCGACCTGGCCCGGCAGCTGGAGCGGCGCATCGCCGAGCAGACCAACGCGCCCACCGCGACCCCGCGCCCGGTGACTAGCCCGGTGAGCGGCGGGTCAACGAGCCCGCCCCGACCGACGCCGGCAGTGAGCAGCGACGGCCCCGGCGGCCCTGCCGTCGTCGTCGCCGATGCGACCGCGCTGCGCGAGGGGCCGGCGGCCGACAGCCCGCTCATCCAGACCCTCGCGCAGGGTGCCCAGGTGACGCTGCTCGGCCAGGCCAGCGGCGGCTGGGTGCGCGTGCAGCCCGCCGACGGGGTTGTCCCCGGCTGGGTCTCCGGCCCCGACCTGCGCCGCGCTGAGGCGGTCACGCCCGCTCCGGCGGCAAGCGCAGCCACCGTTGAGGCGAGCCGGCCAACCCAGGCGGTCGCCCCGACACCACCACCGCGCCCACAGCCGCGGGT
>JACAEO010000079.1 GCA_013388805.1 Chloroflexota bacterium | reverse complement strand
GCGTGTACCCTGCCCCTCGACAAGCTCGGGAGCCGCGGAGCCGAAGGGCTCGGGGTGCCATGGGTTGCTCCCGGCGCCACTGGCCCGCCGCCGGGCCATCAGGTACGCGGAATGACATGAACCATCTGGTTCGGCGGAGCCCGTCGGCGCCGCGCCGGGTAACCGCCGCGAGGAATCTGCAGCGCTCCAGACCGGACCGGGTCTGTGGAGCTGTGGAGCAATGGTCAACCTGGCATGGCCGCTTCTGGACCATGCCTACGGTGTAGGCGGCTACGCCGCCCGACAAGTGTGATAGGGCTTGCCCCAAAGACGCTGCCGAGCCGCGGGGCTGGTGGCAGAATATGAGCAATTGGAGGATAGCGATGGGTATGCAAGAACTGCGGAAGGAATACCTGCTGCATGGGCTCGACGAGCGTGAGGTGCTCGCCGATCCGATCGCGCAGTTTCGGGTCTGGTTCGATGCGGCGGTGGCAGCCGGCCTGCCCGAGCCGAATGCGATGACCCTGGCCACGGTGAGCCGCGAGGGGCGGCCCGCAGCACGTGTGGTGCTGATCAAGGATTTCGATGCCGAGGGCTTCGTCTTCTATACCAACTACGCCAGTCGCAAGGGCGAGGATCTCGATGCGACCGGCGTGGCAGCCATGGTCTTCTACTGGCCCGAGCTGGAACGGCAGGTGCGGGTGGAGGGCAACGTCGCGCGCGTCGCCGAAGCCGAGTCCGACGCCTACTTCGCCAGCCGGCCGCTCGGCAGCCAGCTAGGGGCCTGGACCTCACCGCAGAGCCGGGTGATCGCGGGGCGGGCCGAGCTGGAGGCGCGGCTGGCCGAGGTGACGCAGCGCTTCGGCGCGGGGCCGGTGCCGCGGCCCGCCTGGTGGGGCGGCTACCGGCTGCGCCCGCTGCTGCTGGAGTTCTGGCAGGGACGCCCGAATCGCCTGCATGATCGCATCTGCTACCAGCGCACTCCCGATGGCGGCTGGCAGATCGAGCGCCTGGCGCCATAATGCCAGTTTGGGTTTTAACTTTTGGATTGCGCTGCAGGGCAGCCCAAAGCCAGATATCGTATGACGTGGCGAAACCCGCCGAGGTGCGTCTGTTCGACGCGGGTTTGCTTGTGCTCCCCAGGTGGTTTATAATCAGGCTATCGCGTACCGCTGGCAGAGGAGGCATGCGCCGTCTGTTGCTCACGTGCGCGAAACACTCTGAGGAGGACGCACCAGCATGTTTGGCAGCCACAGAAAATCCCAGTCTGCCCCCCCGACGCTCAATGGCAAACCCGAGACGGTGATTGGCGCCAATACCCGCTTCCAGGGTACGCTCACCTCCGATGGCAACATGCGCATCGATGGTTCCGTTGAGGGTGATATCGAGGTCCTTGGCAACTTGATCATTGGTGAGACGGGCCGGGTGATTGCGACGATCAAGGCCCAGAACGTCCACGTCTCGGGCGCGGTCAAGGGCGAGATCACGGCTGTGGAGCAACTGGAGATCTCGCCTACCGGCAAGGTCTGGGGCGACATCACCACTGCCGCCTTGCACATCGAGCCCGGCGGGCTCTTCCGCGGCCAGAGCGCGATGACGACGAATATCGACGAGCCACTGTTGCTCGAGGCGCCCCGTCCGAGCGGCGGCTAGGGTACCGTGCACATGAGGCTTCGCCGCCCAATCCTATGAAGCGACGCATCCGGCATGCCACCCGCACGTTCTTCGGGCGCCCACCGCGGCGTCGCCCGGCGGGCGTTCCGGCTGCGCTTGAGTACGCGCTCGGCGTGCTTCAGGTCAGCCGTCGCTCCGCGCTTTCCCTCGGGCTCGGCGCGCTCATGCTGCTCTTGATCGGCCTGCTGATCGTCAACTTTGTCGGCCAGGTGCTGCAAAGCGCCCGGCTCGAGAGCCGCCGGGCCGAACTCGAAGCCGAAGTGGCCCTCATGCGCGCCGAGAATGCCCGCCTGGAGGGCGCGGTCGCCTTCAGCGAGTCCGATGTCTACGCCGAGCGCGTGGCCCGCGAGCAACTCGGCTATGCCCGCGAGGGCGACACGGTGATCTTCCTCCGCGAAGCGCCACCCGCCGCCCCCGCGCCGCTCCCCGATTCGTCCGTTAGCGCGCTGGCGCCCCCGCCGCCCACCACGCTGAACTGGCGCCTCTGGTGGCAGGCGCTCTTCCCACTCACTGAGTAGCCACGTCACCGGACATAGTGCTAGCGCGCGCTCGCGCTCAGACGACGCTGGATGCCCAGGCTGCGCCGCTCGGTCAGCGCGGCCAGCAGCCGCACGGCGGCCGCCTCGAGCTCGGCTGGCGGCTCCGCCGGCACAAAGCCGAACTGCGGGTCCAGTTCCAGCACCGTATCGCCGAAGCGGATGCCGAAGGGCACCAGGTGCCCGCCGGGAAGCTCTTCGTGTAACAGCCGACCGCCCGGACGCGTGCCGAGCGTCTGGAGGAACCAGGCCACGTCGCTGACCTCGGGGGGCTCGCTGGCATTGCCGGCCACGCGATCGCGCGCAAAGGAGATCAGCGCGGTGAGGCCGAAGAGCTCGTTCGTCGCGATCAGGTGCTGGGTCTCGGCGCGTGTAGGGCGCACGCCCAGGCCAAAGGCGTCGAGCAGCTGCGGCAGGATGGGCACGGGCAGCGCCGAGTCGGTGTCGCCGATATCGGGCGCCATCAGCAGCGAGGGCTCGTCGAGGATGCCGCGCAGCGCGGTGGCCAGCGTGCGGCCAGGCGGCAGGAACATGCCGCTGACCGGCTCGGTGTAGGCCTCGAGCAGGGCAATAAACTTGCAGCCCAGGCTGTGGCCGACCCAGAAGTGGGGCAGGTTGGCCAGTTCGGGCAGCCGCTCGCGCACCCGATCGCGCTCGACCAGGAGCACTTCGGCGATCGCAGTGTGGTTGAAGCCGAAGGTGAAGGGCACGGCAATGATCGTGTAGCCGACGCGAAAGAGCATCCCCAGGAAGTAGTCGTAGCTGGTTGCCGGGAGTTGGCCGAAGAACTGGCCACCGTAGAACTCCACGACGCCGATCGGGTTCGGGTGGCGCGCCACCAGGCTGCGCGAGATCCGCTCGTAGTGTGGCTCCATGGCCTCTCCTCCGTAGCGCGCGGCCCCTGGCCGCAGGAATCGGGGTCATGACCGGCAAGCTGGTGGCGCAAGGGTGCCAGATTGCGACCATTCTGTCAAATGTCTCCCTCAGCGCCAGCCACGGGCCTGCAGTAATTCGCTGCCAATCCGCCCGAGCCTGACGGTGTAGCCCGTCGCCGCCGGGTGGAGTTCGAGGCGCGCGCGCTCGAAGTACTGCACCAGGTAGAGCTGGCCATCGTCCGCGCTTCGTTCGTAGAACTCCTCCGAGCGCGGGTAGCCCAGCTGGGCGAGCCCGTCGTGTGTTTCCCAGTAAACGCGAAACATCCCGCGCAGCGTGTGGCCGGTGGCGGGAACATAGCGCACCTCCGGCAGTCCCGGGTCGGCCACTGGCTGGAAGGGGGCCTCGCCGCTGGCCTGGCGCGCAGCGGTGAGCTCATTGCCGATCAACCCGAGGCGGATCGTGGCGCACGCCCCGGCGCGGGTCGGGGCGTATTCGAGGCGCGCGCGCTCGAAGTACTGCACCAGGTAGACCCGCCCGTCGGCCGGGTTCAACTCGCGGAACGGCGCGCTGAGCGGCAGGCCGATGCGCGCCAGGCCGCCACGTTCCTGCCAGGCGGCGGCAAAGCAGCCGGCGAGTTCGTGGCCGGTCTCGGGGAAGTAGGCACCGTGGGGCGCGCCACTGGGCGGGCGTGGTTCGGTCAGGCGCGGGCCGGCGTCGGGGAGTGTCAGGTGCTGCAGGCGCCCGTCGCTGCGCAGGTCGAGCAGCGCCAGGGGCAGGGCGGCCGTGAACTGGGGCCGCTCGACGCCTGCGCCGAGGGGCTGCCAGGTTGCGCCGCCGTCGGGCGAGTGCCAGTAGGTGCCGCGCAGGCAGAGCAACAGGTTGGCCGGGGCGAAGGGCGCGCTCAGCAGGCCGCTGGTGGCACAGGAGAAGCGTGGGTCGCCCAGCGGCGGCAGGGTCATGGGCAGCCAGGTCGCACCATCGTCGGCGAGGCGTGTTAGCTCGGCGCCGCCGCCGTAGCGCCCGGCCACCAGCTTCAGCAGGGCGTTGCCGGTGTGCACCAGGTCGATCGCGTTGCCGAAGCCGCGGATCTCGCCGAGCTCGCGAAAGCTGCGCCCGCCATCGAGCGAGAGCGACAGCATGGTGGCACTGCCGCTTGGCGTGATCGAACCGTTCCAGCGGTAGAGCTCCAGTGCGTCGACGGGCGCGCTATTGCCGCGCAATGGCGCGATCCCGATGTACCATTCGATATTCCCAGACCAGCCGCTGAAGGGCACCGTCGCGCGCGGTTCCCAGCTCTGGCCGGCGTCGGGCGAAAAGTAGACCGTCGCGCGGGCCGCGATCTGCCTGTCCTGCCCGGGTTCACGCTCCAGCCCGATCGCGTAGATCGCCTGCCCATCGGCCGCACTGACCGCGAGGGCGGTCAGCTTGCCGGGCAGCCGGGCACCGCGGCGCTGCCAGCTCAGCCCGCCGTCGGCGCTGGCCCAGAGCCGCCCGTCCGCGCGCAGCCTGTAGAGCTGCAGCGTCCCGTCGCTCGCGAACTGGGTGGGCGGGTGGGCGATCAGCCGCTCGCTGTCATCGGCGAGGTTGTAGCGCCAGATCGGCCCCTCGATCCCGACCCCCTCACGATCGGTCACGTCGAAGAGCAGCCCGGCCGGGCTGCAGCGGTCGTAGGCCCGCTCGCTGAGCACCGTACGGGTGCCGCTGGCCCAGTCGTAGGCGACGGTCGTCTCGTCTTCGATTACCACCAGGCTGGTGGGCCGCGTCGGGTCGAGGCAGAGGAGGTTGAACCAGTTGGCGCGGACCGGCGTAGGCTGCCAGTCGGGCCCCTCCCCGCCCTGGGC
>JACAEO010000158.1 GCA_013388805.1 Chloroflexota bacterium | reverse complement strand
GGGCGGCGCGGCCCGCGACGAGGGGCAGCTCGGCGAACTGGCAGCGCGCACCACGCCCGCGCTGCCCGACCCGCCAGCCGCCGGCGGGCTGGGCGACCTGCTCGGCGCAACGCTGCCCCTGGTCGCCGCGCTGCTCGTCCTGCAGCTCACGGGGAACTGGCTTGCCGCTCTGGGACTGCTGATCGTGGGATACGGGCTCGTTGCCCTGCTTGTACGGCGCGCGTGAGGCAGTGCGGGCTGCTATAATCTGCTCGCGGCAGATCGATCGCAGGAGGAGGAGGAGCGGCGATGCCCGGCCGGAAGAACTACCTGATCGACATGGACGGCGTGCTGGTGCACGGCTCGCAGCCGGTGCCCGGCGCCAACGAATTCATCAAGCGGCTGCGCGCAGCCCAGGCCCGCTTTCTGGTGCTGACCAACAACCCGATCTACACGCCACGCGACCTCGCGGCCCGGCTCGAGCGGATCGGGCTGGAGGTGCCGCCCGAGGCGATCTACACCTCGGCCCTCGCCACGGCCCGTTTCCTCAAGACGCAGCACCCCGATGGTACGGCGTATGTCATCGGCGATGCCGGCCTCACGACCGCGCTCCACGATATCGGCTACACCATGACGGATCACGACCCGGACTATGTGGTGATCGGGGAGACGACGTCGCTGAGTTTTGAGCGGCTCACGCGGGCGGTGCGTTTCGTGGCGGCGGGCGCGCGTTTTGTGGCCACCAACCCCGATGTCAGCGGCCCCGGCGATGGCGGGATCGTGCCGGCCTGTGGCGCGATCGCGGCGCTGATCGCCGCGGCCACCGGGGTGCGGCCGTACTTCGTGGGCAAACCGAACCCGCTGATGATGCGCACCGCGCTGCGCACCCTCGGCGCCCACTCCGAGGAGTCGGTGATGGTCGGCGATCGCATGGACACCGACATCATCGGCGGCACCGAGAGCGGTATGGAGACCATCCTCGTGCTCACCGGGGTGACACGCCGCGAGGATGTGGAGCGCTTCCCCTACCGCCCGACGCGGGTGGTCGAGTCGGTGGCGGAGATCGAGGTCGGGGCGACGGGGTGACGGCGGGGCCGCGGAGGGCCGGCGCATCAGAGCCGCACGTTCGCGAACAGGTCAGTCTCGCGGAGGCCGGGGGACGCGGGCGGGTGGGCGCGCATGTAGATCTCGTGGCCGCCGAGCAGGCTGAGCAGCCGGGTGAGGATGCGGGCGCGCCGGCCGCCGCCGCCGCCCTGGCTGGCGTGGCAGGCACCCGCCGCATCGCGGGCCGCGATCACGGGAAGGATGTCGATCCGGGCGTGAATGGGAAACTCGACCTCGGCCAGGCTGGCAAGATCGACATCCTGATTGCGCCCGAAGCGTCGCGGATCACGGCCGAAGAGCGGCATCAGCCGCACCGCAGCGCGCAGGGCACCGCGCGGGAAGGTATGGAAGTAGAGCTTTTGCGGCGCATAGGCCGGCAACCCATCGGGGAAGCGCGCGGGGTCGCCCGCGGCGTGAAAGGCCTCGACCGTGGCCCGCTGGATGGCGATGTGGTCGGGATGGCGGTAGCCGCCGATCGGGTCGAAGGTGATGACCACGTGGGGGCGCAGCCGGCGGATCTCGTGGCTCACGCGGGCGGCCACCGCTTCCAGCGGCTGGGCCGCGAGGGCCTCGGGATGGCTGTTGGCCGGGGCGCCGGGCATGCCCGAGTCGCGATAGCCGAGCATGATCACGCTGCTGAGCCCCAGGGCCTGGGCGGCGCACTCCAGCTCGGCCCGGCGTCGCTCGGCGAGGGTCGTGTAGCCCGCGAGGTGCTCCGGGTCGAACGAGCCCTCCTCGCCGCCCGTGGCGCAGATCAGGTGCACCGCGGCGCCGCTCCAGGCGTAACGGGCCAGGGTGCCGCCGCAGCCGAAGCTCTCGTCGTCGGGATGGGCAAACACGGCCAGCAGGGTTGGCCGTAGCCCGTCAGTTGCAGAGAAGTTGTCGCTCATCGTTCAACCTTTGTCAGTCGATGTTGTGCCATCGTTCATTGTAGCATTACCCGATGCCTCGTCACCGCCGCTACCCCTACGCCGCGCGCCGCCTCGCGGCCGAACTGAACCCGATCGCGCACTTGCAGCGGGCGCCCTACAGCGGCCCGGTTGAGCTGCAGCAGCTGACGACCGCTGACGGGGTGAGCGTGGCGGCGACGCTGCTGCGGCGCGGCTCCGACCGGCTGGTGATCATCGCCCACGGCTTTGGCGCCAACCAGCAGACGGCGTCGATCGTCTGGCTTGCCGAACACCTGGCTGGCCCGGCCGACGTGCTCACCTTCGACTGGCGCGGTTACGGGCTGAGCGCCGGTCTGGCCAGCTTCGGCGGCGCCGAGGCGCTGGACCTTGCCGCGGTGCTCGTGGCCGCCCGCGATTGGGGCTACCGGCGTGTGGTGGTGGTGGCTGAGAGCATGGGCGGCCTGATCACGCTCGCCACGCTGGGCGCCGAGGCCGATAATCCGGCCTTCCCGCAGCCCGACGCGGTGGCCGTGGTCAGCGCGCCCGCCGACTACGAGTTGACCGGTGGGCTGCGGCCCCAGCTGGTCAGGTACGTCGCGCCGGTGCCCTGGCTGCGCCCGGTGGCCCCGCTGCTGGGCTTCCGCCTCGGTGAGGTGCTGCTGCCGCGGCCGCTCGATGTGATCGAGCGCCTCACCCTGCCGCTGCTGGTGATCCACGGCGACCGGGACGCCACCGTGCCGGTGCGCAACGCCTACCTGCTGAATGAGCGCAACCCGGCCGCGATGCTGCGCATCTACCCCGGGGTCGACCACGCCTTCGTGGGCATGCGCGCCCGTAGCCCCCGGCTCTTCCTTAGCGACCTGCGGGCACTGCTCGCCGATCTGCAATAGCAGGACGTACGCGCCCGGGCTTGTGCAACGTCCACGCGGCAAGCCCCAGACCCGGTTTGTTGCGGTGGTGTTGGCGGCTGCGCCGCCCCATAGCCCGTTGGGGAAGGCGACGATCGGCAGATACGCGGCGTTCCGTCGCTGTGGCCTCGCGGCTGGCGGCGCTGTACGCGCGATCCAGGGCGCTGCCACATTGATGGTACAATTGGGGCGGCTAACCATCGTCAGTGGGGTGACCACATGCTGCCGGAGATTCTGCGCCTCATCCTGATCACTGTACTGGCGCTGTTGCTGGCGCAACAGGCCTGGCGCGCAGGCCGGGGCACGCGCCGGCGCCAGGCCTTTGCCGCTGGCGCGCTGGCCTTCGTGCTGTTCGCCCTCGCCAACCTGTTCACCCTGTTCACGATCGGCGGCGCCTGGTTGACGCAACTGAGCATCGGGCTCGGGCTGGCGCTGGTGCTGGTCGCCGTGCTGGCCCTGCTGGCGGCGTACCGACGCGGCGAGATGGCCGGCCAGTTGCAGCGCGCGCGGAGCTTGCTGAACGAGGAGCGCCAGCGCTACGAGCGACGCGAGGGGGACAAGTAATACCAATTGGAATTGAGCAACCCGCATAGGTGTTACCGTCAGAGCGCATTGGAACGCCATGTGCGGCAATCCACAATCCAAAATCGGCAAGCCAAAATGGTATAATACCGACTCTGCTTGATGGCCTCGCATGGGCTCAACTCCACACCTCCACAGCGCTCCAGCTCGACAAAGCCCTGTGTGGAGCTGGAGCGCTGTGGCGATGAGCGGGACCATGCGGGATTGCCAATTCCACCTGGCAGAAGGGCCCTCACGAGACCCGTGGGAGATAGGACCGCCATGAGCACAGACCTGGAGCAGATCGGGCAGCGGGCGCGGGCAGCAGCGCGGATGCTGGCCACGCTGCCGACGGTGGCAAAGGACCGGGCGCTGCACGCAATGGCCACGGCCCTGCGCGAGCACGAGGCGGCGATCCTCGCCGCCAACGCCGAGGACGTGGCCGCAGCGCGGGCAGCCGGCACCACGGACGCGCTGATCGACCGCATGCTGCTCACCCCCGCGCGCCTTGCCGCCATCGCCGCCGATACGCGGAGCGTCGCCGACCTGCCCGACCCGGTGGGCACGGTGTTTGACGCGGTGGACCTACCCAATGGTCTTCATCTGCACAAGCGGCGCACGCCGCTCGGGGTGGTCGGCGTGATCTATGAGGCGCGGCCCAACGTCACCGTGGATATCGCCGGCATCTGTCTGAAGACCGGCAACGCGGCCATTCTGCGTGGTGGGAGCGACATCGCGCGCAGTGTGGCCGCGATCACGGGCGCCCTTGGCGCCGCGCTCGAGCACGTCGGCCTGCCTGCCGATGCCATCCAGAGCATCACCGACCCCGACCGCGCGATCGTCCGCGGCCTGTTGCGGCTCGACCGCTACGTCGATATGATCATCCCGCGTGGCGGCGCCGGGCTGCACCGCTTCTGCCGTGAGCACGCCACCATCCCCGTGATCACCGGCGGCATCGGGGTGGTCCACCTGTTCGTGGAGGCCAGCGCCGACCTCGAGCGGGCCGTGCCGCTGATCTTCAACGCCAAGGTGCAACGCCCCAGCGTCTGCAACGCGCTCGACACGCTGCTGGTGCAACGGGAGGTGGCCGCGCACCTGCTGCCGGCGGTGGCCGCCAGCCTGTGCGCCGCCGGGGTCGAACTGCGCTGCGACGGCGAGAGCCTGGCTATCCTGGCTGACCAGCCGGACGCCGGCGGCTGGCGCATCGTTCCCGCCAGCCCGGCTGATTTTGGCAACGAGTTTCTCGACTTGATCCTCGCGATCCACATTGTCTCCGGCCTGGATGAGGCGATCGACTTCATTGCAACCCACGGCTCCGGCCACACCGAGGCAATCCTGACCGCGGACCGCGCCGCGGCCGCCCGGTTCACGGCCGAGGTGGACGCCAGCGCCGTCTTCGTCAATGCCAGCACGCGCTTCAACGATGGCGGCCAGTTCGGCCTGGGGGCCGAGGTGGCCGTCTCGACCCAGAAGCTCCACTGGCGCGGCCCGATGGGCCTGGAGGCACTGACAACCTTCAAATGGGTTGGCGAGGGAGACTACAGCGCACGCCCATGAGCAACCCGCTCACCCTGGCCCATCTGTATGGCTCGCATATGAACGTCTATGGCGACCGTGGCAACGTGATCGCGCTGAAACAGCGCTGCGCCTGGCGCGGGATCACCCTCACGGTCATCCCGGTCGAACCGGGCGCCGACATCGACTGGGCGCGCATCGACCTGGCGTTCTTCGGCGGCGGCCAGGACAGTGGCCAGGCGCTGATCGCCAACGACCTGCTGGAGCGACAGGGGCCCGGCCTGCGCGCGGCGATCGAGGACGGGCTGGTGCTGCTGGCGATCTGTGGCGGCTACCAGTTGCTCGGCCACTACTTTTTGACGCACAGCGGCGAACGGCTGCCGGGCCTTGGCGCGCTTGATGTCCACACCATCGGCGGCAAGCAGCGCCTGATCGGCAACATCGTGGTCGAGGCGCAGCTTGGCGGAGCGCCGCCGATCCGCCTGGTCGGCTTTGAGAACCACAGTGGCCGCACCTACCACGGGCCAGGGGTGCGCCCGCTCGGGCGAGTGCTGGTCGGCCATGGCGACAACGGCGAAGACGGGATCGGCGGGGCAATGTATCGCAATACCTTCGGCTGCTACCTGCACGGCTCACTGCTGCCGAAGAACCCGCAACTCACCGATCACCTGATCAGCCTGGCCCTGCAGCGGCGCTACGGCCCGGACGCCACGCTGGCCCCGCTGGATATGACGCTCGAACAACGGGCCCAGCGCAGGATGGTGGAACGCCTCGGACATTAACCTCCAGCCCGAACCTGCGTGTCGCGGCCAGGACGCCCGGCTTATGCACGGACCCGGCACGCCGCAGCGCCACGCTGCCGGGCCGTGAAACGTGCAGCGTTAGCTAGATGGATCCCCGATGAGGCTTACGTACACGGACTACCTGGAACTGCCCGCCCCCCTTGTCGCTGTCCTTGACTTCCTGCGCGACCCCCAGGTCTGGGCCGATGCAGTTGGCGCCGAACAGCTCGGCACGCTCTGGCGCCATGGTAGCGAGCTCTACACGCTGGCGCCGATCGAGCGCCTCCCCGGGGG
>JACAEO010000157.1 GCA_013388805.1 Chloroflexota bacterium | reverse complement strand
GGGGGGGGGGCCGGGGGGGGGGGCGCAGCGCCGCCCCCCGACTGCGGTTGGCGTGTGCCGGGATGGGAAGAATCTACGCTGTCTGCGGCAGCCCTGGGGTGACAGGCTCGCAACCGGGGCTGGCGCTCTGACAACCTTGCCCCCCCGGCGGTTGTACCTACGGTTCAACGGATGCGCCAGCGGCGCTGGCCAGCGCCTCAACATGCAGGTCCTGGATGCGGTCGCGGGCGATCTGGGCGATCCGGAGCAGGAGCTGGTAGCCGAAGGCCGGGTCGCGCTCGATCTGCGCGTGGAGCGCGCTACAGTCGATGGCGACGACCCGGCAGGCTTCCTCTGCGCGGGCGTTGGAGGTGGCCTTGCCGGGCGGCACCAGGGCCGACCAGGCGAAGACGTCGCTGGCCCGCACCACGCTGACGACGATCTCGCGGGCCTGGCCCGCCGGCGGCGGCAGTACCGAGCGGCTGCCCTTCTCGGGCATGCTCAGGCTGATCGCTACACTGCCCTCGATCACCAGATAGAGCGTGGTCAGATCGTCGCCCTCATTGAAGAAGCGGTGGCCAGCCTCGACGGCGAGCTCCTCGGCGGCCATCGCGATGGTCGTAAGCTGATCCGGGCTGAACCCGGCGAAGAACGGGTAGCGGCGCAGCAACTCTGGGGATACCATAGGTCCTCCTGGTGCGGTTCCCTGCCCTCTGGTAGTGTGGCGCGGTGGAGCCATGTTTTGCCTTCACCTCCACACCTCCACACCTCTACACCTCTACACCTCCACACCTCCACACCTCTACCCCTCCGCCCCCATGGCCGCCAGCACCGCCTCGCGGGGCACGCTGCGCTGCTCGCCATTCCGCAGGTCTTTGAGCACCACCTCGCCGCGGGCCAGCTCGTCGGGGCCAAGCACCAGGGCGTAGTGGACCCCCTTGCGGTCGGCCTCCTTGAGCTGCTTGCCCAGGCCAGCACCCGGGTCAAGGCTAACCAGGGTATTGACGCCCGCGGCGCGCAGCTCACGGGCCAGGCTCAGGCTTGCGCCGGCCAGCTCCGCGCCGAAGATGGTCACGTAGGCCGTGGCAGGGCTGCTGGCCCGCGGACCGAGGCCCAGTTCCTCCATCACATCGTGGAGCCGGTCGATGCCGAAGGCCAGGCCGACCGTCGGGATGGGGCGCCCGGCAAACTGGCCGATCAGCTCGTCGTAGCGACCGCCGCCGAGCAGCGAGCCCTCGGGCCAGTGGGGCGTGATCGACTCGAAGACCATGCCGGTGTAGTAGGCAAGCCCACGGGCCAGGCGCGGCGCGACCCGGTAGCGCTCCGCGGGCACGCCCATGGCCGCCAGGCCGACGAGGATGGCCCGCAGGTTCTCCAGGGCCGCAGTCGCGCGCGCATCGCCGGCCAGACGGCCCGCGAGCTCCGCCAGGACCGCAGCGGGCTCACCCTCGATCTGGACGAGCAGCAGGATCTGATCGGCGGCCGCGGGGCTCACGCCGAGGCGCAGCAACTCCTCGCGCACGCCCGCCGCACCGATCTTGTCGAACTTGTCGATCGCCCGGTACACGCCGCCGGCCGCCTGCTCATCGAGGCCACTGACCCGGGCGATGCCGCCGAGCACCTGGCGGTGGTTGAGCAAGGTGGTGAAGCCGGGGAAACCCAGTTCGGCCAGCGCTTCGCTGAGCAGGGCCACGATCTCAGCATCGGCAAGCGGCGAGCTACTGCCAATGATATCGGCGTCGAACTGGTAGAACTCGCGGTAGCGCCCGCGGGCCGGGCGCTCGCCCCGGTAGCTGGGGCCATAGGCGTAGCGCCGCCAGGGCAGGGTCAGCGTGCCGCTGTACTGGGCCACCACCCGCGCCAGGGGCACCGTCTGGTCGTAGCGCAGGGCCAGGCGCCGGCCACCCTGGTCCTCGAAGCGGTAGATCAGCTTCTCTTCGTCGCCGAGCTTGCCCTCAAGCACTTCGGCGTACTCCAGCACCGGTGTCTGCAGCGGCTCGAAGCCAAAGCGCTCGGCCACCCGGGTCACCACCGCCAGGATGTGCTGACGCAGCAGCATCGCCTGTGGCAGGTGGTCGCGCATGCCTTTGATGTTCTGTACTTTCGACATAACCCTTGTTGCCTGGTAGCCGAAGCATTGGGCCGTACGGGACGAGGGTCGAGCCCTCAGCAGGGCTCGAACGGCGTGCTAGCGCACCAGTTCCACCGTTGACAGATCGAGGATGCCCAGCGGCGTCAGCTCCAGGCCGCGCACGTAGGGCTTGACCAGCATGTATTCGACGTCATGGTACAACGGGATGAGCGGCGCGTCGGCCAGGATGCGCCGCTCGGCCTCGCGGTACAGCGCATGGCGGGTTGCTTCGTCCGCCTCGACTGCCGCCCGGTCCAGCAGGGTGTCCACCGCGGGGTTGCTGTAGGCGAAGTGGTTTTCGCTACTGCCGCTGCGGAACAGCAGGTCGAGGAAGTTCTCGGGATCGGGGTAGTCGGCGACCCAGCCGCTGCTGAACATCGGCAGCGTCTTCGTCTCGAGTGCAGCCAGGAAGGCGCCGAAGTCTTCGTAGTCGCGCACCTCGATCGTGAGGCCGAGCTCCTGTTCGGCCACATCGCGCAGCGTGGCGGCCCAGCCGCCATAGGCGACGATCGGCGGCAAGCCGGCTGCCCCGCCATAGCGCGACTCGGCGAGCAAGGCTCTGGCCCGCTCGATGTCGGGCTGTACGAGCGCCAGCGCGGGGTCGTAGCCGGGCATACCCGGCGGCAGCACCCCGGCGGCGGGCCGTGCCGCGCCCTGCAGCGACAGCTCGGCGATCTTCTGGCGGTCGAGCAGCAAGGTGAACGCCTCACGCACCCTGGGGTCATCGAAGGGCGGCAGGGTGACGTTCATCCCGATATAGAAGAGCGAGAGCTGCGGCACACTCAGCAATTCACGCGCGAGCGGATTATTGTCATCCCGGACACGAGCCAGCGCATAGGCCGGCACGCTGGTCAGGTCAAGCTCGCCCTGTTCGTAGAGCACCTGGGGGTTGCTCGCGGCAGCGCCGATCAGCATGCGCACCCGGTCGAGGCGGGCCGGCTCGCGGTAGAAGGCCGGGTTGCGGGCCAGCACGAGCACCTGGTCGTGGTCCCAGCGCTCAATGATGAACGGCCCGCTCCCGTTGGGCTGCTCGGTCCAGCGCTGGCCACCCCGCGCAACGGCGCGCCGGTCAACCACAAAACTGGTGGGGTGAGCCAGCTTGGCCAGGAAGTAGCTCTTCGGCGCATCGATGGTGATCGCCAGGGTGCGCTGATCGCGCACCTGGAGGCCACTGATCGTGGCGGCCTGGCCGGCGAGCTTCTCGCGCACGCCGACGATATCGCCGAGGTAGGCGCGAGCGGGCAGGGCCGCGGCCAGGGCCGGGTCGGCGGCCCGTTCCAGGCTGGCGCGCACATCCTCGGCGCTGATCGGCGTACCATCGGCGAAGCGCGCCTCGGGGCGCAGCGAGAAGGTATAGATGCGCCCGTCCGCCGAGCGTTCCCAACGCTCGGCCAGGTCGGGCACAGGCTCCAGGTCGCTATTGAGCCGCACCAGCCCGCTGAAGAGCTGGCGCACCACAAAGGCGCTGGTCGTATCGCCCACCAGGGCCGGGTCGAGGGTCTGCGGGTCGCGGGCGCCGAGGGCCATGATAAGCGTGCCACCGGCGCCGGCGGGCGGCGTCGCAGCCGGCGCGCTGGTCGCAGCAGACGACTGCGGCAGCACCGCACAGCCAGCGAGGAGCAGGCTCAGCAGCAGGATGAGCAGGGGCAGGGGGCACTGGCGGTGCAGGCGTGGCATACTGCCACGCATTATACCACTGGCAGCTGACCGGCTCAGGCGTCCATCCCTGCCAGCTGGCCGCATGCCGCTGCAATGGCGACGCCGCGCTCGACGCGCACGGTGCAGGGCACCTGGTAGTCGAGTAGGATCTGCTGGAAGGCGAGGACGCGCTGGCGCTCGGAGCGGCCGAGCGGCATGCCCGGCACGGGATTCCAGGGGATCAGGTTGACGTGGCAGAGCAGCGGCGGCCCCTTGCTCACCCCCTGGCCGCGCAGCAGCTTCGCCAGGGCCAGCGCCTGATGCGGGTGGTCGTTGCGTCCCTGGAGCAACACGTACTCGAAGCTAACACGCCGTCCGGTACGCGCGATGTACTCACGGGTCGCATCGAGCAACTCGGCCAGCGGGTAGCGTCGGTTGACGGGCATCAACGCCGAGCGCAGCGCGTCGTCGGGGGCGTGCAACGAGATCGCCAGGTTGATCGGCAAGCGCTCGCCGGCCAGCCGGCGGATGCCGGGAGGCAACCCCACTGTCGAGACAGTCATGCTGCGGGCGCCCAGGTTGAAGCCCTGCGGATCGTGGAGCCGTTCGACCGCGGCCCACCAGCGATCGTAGTTGGCGAACGGCTCGCCCATGCCCATAAACACCAGGTTGGTGATGCGGCCCACCTGGCGGGTCACCCGCTCGCTGAAGGGCTCGCCCTCGGCGCCCCACCACTGCCCGTCGTCGCCGAGGGTCCCGGCTGCCTCCTGCGGGCGAGCCGGCGCCGCCACCGGCGCCGCGCTGCGCTGCCACTGGCGCAGCGCGCGCGAGGCCCACAGCGCCTGCTCGACGATCTCGCCGCTCGACAGGTTACGCAACAGGCCCAGCTTGCCGGTGGCGCAGAAGACGCAGCCCATTGCGCAGCCGGCCTGGGTCGAGACACAGACCGTGGCCCGATCGGGGTAGATCATCAGCACCGTCTCGAGCACGGCCTCGCCCGTCAGGCGGAAGAGCGCCTTGCGGGTCAAGCCATCGTCGGCCTCAACCACCCGCTCGAGCCGCAGGCTGCCGAGGCGCGTCTCGGCGCGCAGGCGCTCACGCAGGGCCGCCGGCAGATCGCTCATCGCGGCCGGGTCCTCGGTGAGGTTCACATAGAGCTGGCGATAGAGTTGCCGGGCCCGAAAGGGCGGCTCGCCCCAGGTGCGCAGCAGCGCCTCCAGCTCGGGGAGGGTCATATCGTAGAGCGACGGGGTCATCGGCGAACTCACATACACGGCGGGGCGCCCCGCCAGCGTACCGGCAGCATCTGCGCGCGGGACACCGCGGCGACCCGATCCGGGCGTCCTGATGCCCCATCATAGCCGGGGGCGGAACTTGTAGCCGTAGACCAGCACCCCGTCCTCGCCGGTATCGGCCAGACGCCGGGTGACCATCTCGACCGGCATGCCGATCGCCAGATCCTGTTCAGCGCAGTCGGTGAGCTGGGCGCTCACCAGGGGGCCCTCCTCCAGGCGCACCAGGCCCACAGCATAGACCCCCAGGCTCTCGTAGCCGGCGGGAGGCTGACGCAGCACGCTGAAGCTGTAGAGCTCGCCGCGCCCGCTGAGTACGACTGGTTCCCAGGTGCCTGGCTCCTCGCCGAGGGCGAGGGGCTGGGGCGGGAAACGCACGGCGCCGCTGGCGCGGTGGCGCTGACCCTCAAGCCGGTAGCGGGCGGCGCGCTGCCGCCAGTGACGAGCAATCTCCATCGTTGAACCCTCACGTTATGGTGCAAAACCACCCGACGCGCCAATGATCGCCGCGATAACCGCGGCGAAGAAGAGAGCAATGCACAAACCGATCGCCAGAAAGATCGCGAATTGGATCAGGATGACGTAGAGCGCCTTGTTACCAGGCAGGTTCATGCCCGACTGGATGGCCAGATAGGTCAGGTAGAGGTTGTAGATCGCCACGCCGATCGCCGCGATGCTGCCGAGGATGGGGATGAGCCCCAGCAGGCTGGCGATCACGGTCAGCGGCGCCCCAAAGAGGGCCATATCGTAGGCCAGTTCACCAAACTCCCCGGTGCCGCCGAAGGCGCGGCCCAGCAGGTAGGTCAGCCCCCAGACGATCAGTAGCCCGATCACGGTAGCGATGATCGTGCCAACGATCGAGGCAAAGAGCCCCGGCTGGGCGGCGGCGGTGGTCGGATCGATCCCGCTGGCCTCCAGCTGCGCCTGCATCTCGGGGTTGAGCGTCACGGGGAATAGCGCCGCCCGGATCGCGCTGATGATCGCATTGATCACGCCGGCGATCACCGAGTAGATCAGGGCCCAACCGAGGTTGTTCTTCTCGTACTCCTCGAAGGTGGCGACTGAAGGTCTGGTCAGGACCGCGATGCTGCCGTTGATCATCTCTTGAAACATGCTGGCTCCTTCTGTCGGCGGATTGCAGCGCCATTGTAGCCTATGCAGCGTAAAACGGAAAGACCCTTGCCGGGGGCTTAACAAGCCCATAACAGGGCAGTTTTCGCTTTACGCCTGGCGCTCGTGCTCCGCCACCAGCACGCAGGTTGCCGCGGTTGTGCCCACACCGCCAAGACACTGAGCCAGCGCGACCCGTGCATCGGGCACCTGGCTGGCCCCGGCCACGCCGCGCAGCTGGCGCAGCAACTCGACGACCTGGTAGACCCCGCTGGCGCCGGCCACGTCGCCGCGGGCCTTGTAGCCACCCGCACTGGCGATCGGCGTGCGCCCCGTGGGGGCGATCGCACCGTCGGCAGCGTGGCGCGGCGCCTCGCCCCGCGCGTAGTAGCCCATGGCCTCAAGGGCCAGGGCCGCCGCGATGCCGTGGGGGTCGCTCAGCTCGAAGACCTGCACCTCGCTGAGCCCCAGGTGGGCGCGCCCCAGGGCGATATGGGCGCTGGCCCGCGCGGCCGCCAGGTCGAGCGGGTCGGCGCGCAGGCCCAGCGCTGGCGCGTCGGTGGCCACAGCGACGCCGGCCAGGCGCACCAGCAGATCCCTAGCCGCTGCGACCTCGCGCGCGACGCGCTCGCTGGCCAGGATGAGGCAAGCCGCCCCGTCGGCCACGCTGCTACAGTCGAGCATGTTCAGCGGCGAGGCGACCATACCGGCCTTACGGTACTTGTCGGCGCTGATCGGGAAGCGGTAGAGCGCCTGGGGGTTCTTTGCCGCATTGGCGTGGGCGTTGATCGGGAAGGGCGCGAAGGCCTCGGCGGGATAGCCATACTGGTGCATGTAGCGCCGCATCAGCATGGCCCACTGGGCGGTGAGGGTCAGCCCGTGGATGGCCTCAGCCTCGGCGTCGGCGGCGAGCGCCAGGGCGGCTTCCACCGCCGCGTCGAGATGGTCGGTCACCTTCTCGGCGCCGAGCACAACGGCTACCTCGGCGGCGCCAGCTGCGATGGCCTGGGCCGCCTGCTGAATGGCCACGCCACCACTGGCCCCGGCCGCCTCGACGCGGAAGGCCGGCACGCCGCGCAGCCCCACCGCCGCGGCCAGGTAGGCCCCCAGCTGTCCCTGGGCCGCGAGCCGATCGCCCAGGGCATTGGCCACGTAGAGCGCGCCGACCCGGCTGGCCACCAGCGCCGGGGTCGCCGCGAAAGCCGTGCGTAGCGCCTCACTCGCCAGGTCGGCCAGGCTCCGCCCGTAGTGTTCGGCCACCGGTGTGGCCGCCGCTCCAATGATGTAAATGTTGTTCATAATGCGCTTCAAATTCCTCGCTGCGTGTACCCTGAGCGAAGCCGCAGGGCTCGTTGTCGTACTGGCGGCCAGCAGCTGATACGACAACGAGGTTTTGCCTTTGGCCGCATCAGTAAGCCGTACGTATGTCCCCCTGAGCGGAGGCGTAGCCGGAGCGAACGGTCCTGGTATGGCATCACAGCCGGGATTCCTCGCTGCGCTCCTCGGAACCATATGATTCATGTCATTCCGAACGGAGCCGCAGGCGGAGTGAGGAATCTGGTGGTGCCCATGCGCCTCAAGACCCCTCGCGGAGCCTGCCCTGCCCCTCGACAAGCTCGGGAGCCGCGCAGCCGAAGGGCGCGGGGTGACATAGGTTGCTCCCGGCGCCACTGGCCCGCCGCCGGGCCATCAGGTACGCGGAATGACAACCCTCGTTGTCATTCGACATGGTCATGCGTGTGGCGCACAACACCGCGCTGAAAACGGCGGCGGAGGATCGGCGATGTTCACCTCAGCCCATCACCAGTTTGCCGCGCCACTTCGCGTACAGGGCATAGTCGACGAACACCTCGCGCGCCAGGTAGGCCGCGGTCAGCGGGGCGCGCGCGCGGCGTTCGAGCAGGTGCTCGGTCACCGTCAGGGCATAGGCATCGGAGCCGGCGCCGCTGCCGTAGGTCGTGAGCAGGATGGTCTCACCCGGTTGGGCCACGTCGAGGGTGGCACAGAGCCCGGCCATGGCTGCGCCCGAGTAGGTATTGCCAATGCGCGGGCTGAGCAAACCGGGCGCGATCTGGGCCTCGCTGAAGCCCAGCCGTTTCGCCACCGCCTGGGGAAACTTGGTATTGGGCTGGTGGAAGACGGCATAGGTGAAGTCGGCCGCGCTGCGACCCATGGCCTCGAGCAGACGGCGGGCGGCAGTCTGGATCTGGTGGAAGTAGGCCGGCTCGCCGGTGAAGCGGTTGCCGTGGACCGGGTAGGGCCGGTCGGCGCGCCGGAAGAAGTCGGGTGTATCGCTCACATAGGAGACGGTAGCGTCGATCGTCGCCAGGGCCTGCTCGGCCGGACCTACGAGCAGCGCGCCGGCGCCCGCCGAGGCGGTGTACTCCAGGGCGTCGCCGGGGCGACCCTGGGCCGTATCGGCGCCGATCGCCAGCGCGTAGTCGGCCATCCCGCTGCCCACCAGGGCCATACTGGCGGTCAGCGCCTCGGAGCCGGCCTTGCAGGCGAACTCCCAGTCGGCGGCGCTGACCCAGGGCGAGGTGCCAAGCGCCTCGGCCACCACGGTCCCCGAGGGCTTGACGCTGTAGGGATGGCTCTCGCTGCCCACCCACACCGCGCCCAGCTGCGCGGCGGCTACGCCGGCCCGCGCCAGGGCGTTGCGCGCCGCCTCGATCGCCATGGTGATCACATCCTCGTCGGGGCCGGGCACACTCTTGGCCTCCACCGGCACACCGCCCTGCCCGTCGGTCCACACCCGGGCAATCTCGGCGGCCGCGATGCGGTAACGCGGGATGTAGGCGCCATAGCCGACCAGGCCCACGGGGCGCTGCGGTCTCATCATATGAAAAACTCCTTACATATAGGACATGACAGCCACGGAAAAACGGTGACAGGCGACCGTTGGCTTTCGTGCAGGCAGCGGTGCGGTCAGCTTGTCACCAGGATTTCCAGGCTACGCGGCTTGTCGTGTCGCGGGGCTGGTCGTCGTCCGGAGGCTCGACGTGGAGCCACGCATCATCGCGTGGCGTGCGGCTGATGGTCTTTGAGGAATTCATCCGCTCTAGCCCGCGCAGGCGGTCTTCGCATCCCCTAGCCGAGGGCTTTAGTCCCACGGCCAGCTCGGCATACCGGATGAATTTCTCAATAACCATTAAGCTGCACCTCCACCAGCAACGCCAACTGGAGGGCGATCGGCTATCGACCTCAGCCGCGCAGCTCGGCGACCAGTTCTTCGGCGCGCGCCGGCTTAATATTGCGCTCCTCGACCATCCGGCGGGCGACTTCGTCGACCAGCGGGCCGTGGGCGCCGGCAGCCATCGCGATCTGGCGAGCGTGCAGACCCATATGGCCCTGGTTGATGCCCTCGCAGGCCAGGGCGCGCATCGCCGCCAGGTTGCTGGCAAGGCCGGCACAGACGGCGACCTCGGCCAGCTGGTTGGCGCTGGTCACGCCGAGGAGCTTGAGCGCCGTCTGGGCGGCGGGATGCACCTTCGTGGCGCCGCCGACGATGCCGACCGCCATGGGGAGCTCCAGCGTGCCGATCAGGTTGCCATGCTCATCACGCTCCCAGACGCTCAGCGAGCTATAGCGGCCGCTCCGCGCGGCATAGGCGTGGGCGCCGGCCTCGATCGCGCGCCAGTCGTTGCCGGTCGCGACGATCACCGGGTCGATGCCATTGAGGATGCCCTTGTTATGGGTCGTCGCCCGGTACGGGTCAACCGCGGCGAAGGCATAGGCCCACATAATGCCCTCGACCACCTCCTCGCCCCGCAGGCCGTCCCGCTCAAGCGCGTGCGGCGGCACGACGCAACGCGCGCGGGCCAGGCGCCGGTCGCTCAGGTTCGAGAGGATGCGCAGATAGACCCGCCCGCGGGTGATCTGCTCGAGCAGGGGCGCCACGGCCTCACACATCGAGTTGATCGCATTGGCGCCCATGGCGTCGCGCGTATCGATAATCAGATGGACCACCAGCATGGGGCCCATAGGGCTGGCCGGGTGGAAATGGACCTCAACATCGCGCGCGCCGCCGCCAAGGGTCACCAGCGAGCGGCTCTGGGCGTTGGCAAGCGCAAGGATCTCGGCCTTGCGGCTCAGAATATCGTGCCGGGCGCTCTGCGGCGCCGCAACATTCACAATCTGCACCTGGCCGATCATCAGCGGCTCGGTGCTGCTGGCCGAAAAACCGCCACCCTCGCGGATCATCTTCGCCGCGTAGCTGGCGCCGGCCACAATCGACGGCTCTTCAACCACCATCGGGATCAAATAGTCACGCCCATTGATCTGAAAATTGGTCGCGATCCCCAGGGGCAGGTTGAACGTGCCGACCACGTTCTCGATCATTTTGTCGGCGCGCTCGATCGAGAGCGTGCCGTGCCCACCGTGGAGCACGCGCAGATCCTCGTCGCACAGCCCGTCGAACGACTTCACCATCTGCAGTCGCTCGAAGGGGTTCAACTGGTAGAAGCCCTGAAGTCGTGAATTCTTCGTACCCATACGTCCGCCTGTCTCCTCGCGTTCGTGACTGCACGCACAACGTCGTTACACGTTGAATTCTAACACCGCTCCGCTTCCAGAAGCCTTAGAAAGACTGTCAAAACCTATCATCAGGCTCTCCAGGCCTCCCAGAGCCCGGGCGACCAGGTGGGGCCTGCCCATACGCATCAAGATACGCCCCTGGCAGGGCGGCGGCTGCCACGCGACAGTCGAACATGTCGTTGTGTTGGCAGTTTCTGCC
>JACAEO010000202.1 GCA_013388805.1 Chloroflexota bacterium | reverse complement strand
GTGTGGAGGTGTGGAGGTGTGGAGGTGTGGAGGTGTGGAGGTGTGGAGGTGTGGAGGTGTGGAGGTGTGCAGCAACGGTCAAACGGGTATGGCCGCTGCTGGACGATGCCTGAGGGGCGGACAGCACGCTCACGTTCCGGTGCCGTAGCCCAGTTCCCGCAGGATGCGCCGCGCCTCCGCGGCCTCGTCCCAGGGCAGGCTATGGTCGGCGTAGATGATGCTGCCCTCGTGGCCCTTGCCCAGCAGGAGCACCAGGTCGCCCGGCCGGGCGGCGGCCAGGGCTGCCGCGAGCGCCTGGCCACGGTCAGGGATGCTGAGGTAGCCCTCGCCGGCACGGCGCCCGGCCCGCTCGGCGCCGACGGCAATCTGGGCGATGATCGCCTCGCGGTCCTCCCCGCGCGGGTCCTCGTCGGTGAGCACGAGCAGGTCGCAGTAGCGCCCGGCCAGTTCGCCCTGGATGGCCCGCTTGGCGACGTCGCGCTCGCCGGCGCTGCCGAAGACGGCGATCATACGCCCGCGGGTCAGCGGGCGCAGCATCCCCAGCACCTGGGCGAACGACTCGGGGTTGTGGGCATAATCGACGATGACGTCGAAGGGCTGGCCGACCTGGACTGACTCCATGCGGCCCCGTGGCCCGCGTGCCACCTCCAGGGCGGCGGCGGCCTGCTCCAGCTCGGCCCCCTGGCTGAGCGCCACACTGAGCGCGGCCAGCCCGTTGGTCACGTTGAAGCTGCCCGGAAGCCGCAGGTGCAGTTGCCGGCTGCCCCACGGGGTGTCGACGCTGAACGTTGCGCCCGCGGGCCCGGCCACCACGTCGCGGGCGCGCACGTCGGCGGCCGGGCTGGTACCGAAGCCAAGCCGGCGCGCGCCGGCCGGCGCCGACCGCAGGAAAACGCTGTGCTGCGGGTCATCGAGGTTGACGATCGCCCATTTCTCGCCCTTGCGTCGCCCGGCGGGCGCCCGCTCACCCAGCAACTCGAAGAGCCGTGCCTTGTCGGCCCGGTACTGCTCGAAGCTGCCGTGGTAGTCCAGGTGCTCGTGGCCAAGGTTGAGGAAGACGGCCACATCGAACAGGCAGCCGCCGAGGCGGTTCCAGCGGGCCGAGAGCGCGTGTGATGTCGCCTCCAGGACGGCGGTGTCGCAGCCGGCCACCACCATCTCGGCCAGCAGCGCCTGAACCTCCGGCGCCTCGGGCGTGCTCTGGCGGGTGCTGTTGGCCCAGCGGCGCGGCCCCACCTTGAAGTCCACCGTGCTGATCATGCCGGTGCTGCGCCCACAGCCATCGAGCACCTGGCTCACCAGGTCGGTCGTTGTGCTCTTGCCCTTGGTGCCGGTGATGCCGATGCTGCAGAGTTGCTGTGCCGGGTAGCCGTAGAAGGCCGTCGCCAGCGGCGCCAGCGCGACCCGGCTGTCGAGCGCGACGACCAGGGTTGCCCCCTCGGGCGCCGGGGCGTCGCCCCAGTGGCGCGCGTCGACCACAACGGCGCGGGCGCCCCGGGCCACTGCCTGCGCCACGAACGCATGGCCATCGTTGTGGTAGCCCGTGATCGCGACAAAGAGCCCGCCAGGCGCAACCTTGCGTGAGTCGTAGGCCAGGGCGGCAATTGGAATGTCAAGCGGGCCGTCGGCACGGAGCACCGCGACGCCGGCCAGCAGATCGCGTAAGCTTGGCATGGTTCGCTGGCTGTCTCCCCCGGACGGTAGGTATGTGCCTTACGCCGCCAGCCGTTTCAGGGCCAGCTGGTAGAGCGGCGCGATCAGCACCCGATCATACGCTGGCAGGTAGCGCACTACCTGCCCGCCAAACCCCTTCTTGAAGCGGTAGACGCCGATCAGCGGGTCGTTCTGGGCGGCAGCTTCCAGCGCCGTGCGGGCTGCTGCATCGGGGGCGGCTGCGGCGCGCCCCAGTGCATCGGGGATGCCCCAGAGATCATACCACAGGCAGCCCTGCGTGCGGGCCCAGCGCAGCGCATGCCAGGCCAGCAGATGATTGGCCCCGGCGCGCAGGCCGCGTTCGTCGGCACCGCTGTACAGGTAGCGTCCGGCCTGCGCATCGGCGAAGACCAGGTGGGCCGCCACGACCTGTCCCGCCAGTTCGGCGAGCAGCAGGCGGCTGCGGGGCTGAAACAGTCGCCATGCCGTCCGGTAGTATGCCTCGCTATGCACCGCGAAGCGCGCCCGCGCCCCGGTGTCGCGCATCAGCCCGTGAAAGGTCGCCAGGTCGTCCGCGTCGCCGACCCGCACCACCACGCCGCCCCGTTCGGCGCGCCTGATGTCGGCGCGATGCCCTTTGGAGCAGGCCGCGAGCAGCCGCTCCTCGGGCAGGCTCAGGTCCACGTGGATCGAGCTACGTGGTTGAATGGTTTCGGCGGGCTGCAGGCCCTGGAGCAGCAGCCAGCTATGCAGCGCGTCGGCGGCGGGCGCCGTCTCGGTCAGGTTGGGCTCGAGGCGGAGCAGCACCGCCCGGGCCTGGCGGGCCACGCGCGCCAGGCCGGCCAGCAGCAGGTCGTCGGTCGCAGGCTCACCCGCGAAGAGCGGGCCACGCGGTGTGTAGGCTATGCTCAGCCCGTAGCGCGCGCGGAGCAGCAGCAGGGCGCCGGCTCGCAGGGCGCCATCGGGGCCCAGCACGGCCAGCCGGCGGGCGCGCCAGCCGAAGCCACCCTTCAGCTCACCCCAGCCGCTGCGCTGGAGCAGGCTGCCCTGCGGGTGGGCGTCCACGAAGGCGTCCCACGTCGTCTCATCGGGCTCGACCAGAGCCAGCGTGCCGCCTTGGAGCGTATTATGAGCAACGGGTTGCACGTTCACATCGTGTCGGGGCAGATCCCTGGCTTGCGGGCTTCAGGGGCGGACAGAACATCCGAGCCAAATCAGAATGCAGTCCACCTGTCACCCTGAACGGAGGCGCAGCCGGCGTGAAGGGTCTCGGCAGCATCAGGAGCCGGGATTCCTCACTCCGCCTGCGGCGCCGTTCGGAATGACATGCACCATGTCATTCCGAGCGCAGCGAGGAATCTGGCAGCGCACCGCGCTGGCCCGCCGCGCGGCACCGCCAGATTCCTCACTCCGCCTGCGGCGCCGTTCGGAATGACATGCACCATGTCATTCCGAGCGCAGCGAGGAATCTGGCAGCGCACCGCGCTGAAGCCCCTGCGCGGCACCGCCAGATTCCTCACTCCGCCTGCGACGCCGTTCGGAATGACATGCACCATCTGGTTCTGAGGAGGAGCGTGTGGCCCGGCGGCGGACCATAAGCTACTCAGAATGATAAGTCTCGTCGTCATAGCTGAGTGATCCGCGGCCAGCGCTGAGGCTCACAAATAGCTGCGTTTGCACAGGCGGCGCAGGCGCCTGCGCGGCCCTGCGCGCAGCATCCGGCCGAAGAGGGCGAGGAAGAACAGGCCGCTCAGGGCAAGTGGCCCGTGACGTGGCCGCGCCAGGTCGCAGAGCGTGAGCGGGTCGTGCAGGGTCAGGGGTGATGTTGTCTGCACTTCGACCTGCAGATCGTCGCCGTGCCACTCACGCTCAACCCAGAACAGGTCGGGCATGCTGTGCTGGAAGAAGTAGAAGGCGGGGTTATACTCGTAGAGATAGTCAAACAGCTCGCCGAAGGGCTCGGCGGGCTCTTTAGGGTACAGGACCAGTGTCTCGCCCACCAGGTTGACGTACCAGCGATGGAACGACCAGTGGAAGAGGCGCTCGGCGATCTCCGAGGGGCTATAGATGTAGCCGGCCTTGCTGGTGCGGCGCAACTCGCGCGCGAACTGCGCAGGGTCGTCCATATGCTCCAGGATGTTGGAGCAGATACTATAGGCGAAGGCGCCATCTTTGAAGGGCAGGTGGTGGGCGTCGGCAATTACAAGTGGCCGATCGACCACCAGATCACCGCCCCGTTCACGGTTATCGGCGCCGAGGAAGCGGTCGACGAGCACGTCGGAGCGGGGGTGCGGGTTATCGCCACTGCCGATCTCGAGCACCAGGCCAGTCTTCGGGGGGTTGAGCTTCTGTTTCATTGGGTGCTCTAGTGCAGTTCCAGGCGACCTGTTCGGGCATCAGCGCGACCTCGATCGTGTCCAGCTGCGCCGCGCCCAATCTACCATCGCAAATCGGCAATCTGCAATCGCACTAGGCCACCGGCCCAACACCTGACCGGCTAGTTGAGGTCGTCACCCGACAGGCTATCCCTGAGGATATCGAGGTTCTCCAGGGCAAGGCCGGTCCCGATGGCGACGCAGGAGGCGGGCTGGTCGGCCACATAGCAGGGCACGCCGGTGACTTCGGTGAGCAACTCATTGATGCGGCGCAGCATCGAGCCACCGCCGGTCATCACCATCCCCTTGTCGATGATATCGGACGAGAGCTCGGGGGGGGTCTCGACGAGCACGGCGCGCACAGCATTGATGATCGCCTCGAGCGGCTCCTGGAGGGCCTCAGTGATCTCGTTCGAGTCGACGTCGATCGTGCGGGGCAGGCCAGCCACCTGGTCGCGGCCGCGCGCCTGGGTGGTCAGCGGGCGCTCCAGCGGCAGGGCCGAGCCAATCTCGATCTTGATGCTCTCGGCGGTGCGCTCACCGACCAGGACGTTATACTTGCGTTTGATGTAGGCGGCGATCGCCTCATCGAACTTATTGCCGCCGACGCGCACCGAGGTGCTGACCACGATATCATTGAGCGAGATCACGGCCACCTCGGTGGTGCCGCCGCCGATGTCGATGATCAGGTTGCCGGAGGGCTGGGCGACGGGGATGTTGGCGCCGATGGCGGCGGCGAGCGGCTCGCGGATGAGGTAGGCCCGGGCGGCGCCGGCCTCCAGCGCCGCATCGCGCACGGCGCGCATCTCCACGCTGGTCACCCCGGCGGGGATACAGATCATCACCTCAGGCCGGGCGAGGCGGAAACGGCCGGCGGCGCGGCCGATGAAATACTTGAGCATCGCCTCGGTGACCTGGTAATCGGCGATGACACCATTGCGCATTGGCCGGATCACCTCGATGCTCTCCGGCTCGCGGCCGAGCATGGCCAGGGCCTCGGCGCCCACGGCGCGCACCCGCCCATCTTTCGTGCTCAGGGCCACCACCGAGGGCTCGGAGAGCACGATGCCCTTGCCCTTCAGGTATACCAGCACATTCGCCGTGCCCAGGTCGATGCCGATCTTGCGGGCCATAGCACCTCTAGCGCTGCCGGCGCGCCTGCGCCGGTGGATGTTGGCAAAACGCTCCTTATTATACAGGACCTGCCCAGGGTGGTTGTTCGCTGGTTCTGGCGGCAGGGCTGCCAGCGTCAACGAACAACGCGGGGTCTGGGGCTGCACCCCCATCCCCGTCAACAGGGTCTTCCAGCGTGGCGTTCAGGCCCGAGGGGCAGACGAGGCGAGCGGGGGGGCGGGGCGCAGGCGGCTGCGCCCCTACTGGCGGCGGCTGGTCTCTTTGAGCCGCGCGACTTGCAGGCGGGCCATCTCTTTGCGCAGCTTGGCCTCGGCGATCGCGGCGTCACGCTCGCTCTGGGCCATCTGCTTGCGCTCCTCGGCAAGCTTCCGTGCTGCCTCGGCGCGGGCCTCATCGATCTCGTCGGCCCGCTCCACCGTATCGGCGAGGATGGTCACCCGGGTGGGCAGCACCTCCATAAAGCCGCCGGAGACGGCGAAGGGCGTGCGTACCCCGCCTTTCACGATGCCGAGCTCACCGGGCTCGAGGATGGTCAGCAGCGGGGCGTGGCGGGGCAGGATGCCGACGCGCCCGTCTTTGGTCGGTGCGCTGATCAGGTCAACGTCGTCTACGAGGACCACGCGCTCAGCGGTGATAATCTCGAGGTGGATGGGCATCGTTTCGTTTCCCGTATCGGTGTGGCTGCACCTTTACGCTTTTTGACTCGCCTCGTAGGCGGCCAGCACCTCGTCGAAATCGCCCTGCATGTAGAAGAACGACTCGGGGATGTGGTCACCCTCGCCGTCGAGCACCCGCTTGAAGCTCTCGACCGTCTTCTTGATCGGCACATACTTGCCGGGGCGGCCAGTGAACTGCTGGGCCACGGTGAAGGGCTGGGAGAAGAACAGTTCGATCTTGCGCGCGCGGGCAACGGTCAGCTTATCATCGTCGCTCAGTTCCTCCATCCCGAGGATGGCGATAATGTCCTTCAGATCCTTGTAGCGCTGCAGCACGCGCTTGACGTCCTGGGCCACGCGGTAGTGCTCGTCGCCGACCACATTCGGGTCGAGGATGCGGCTGGTGGAGGCCAGCGGGTCCACGGCGGGGAAGATCGCCCGCTCGGCGATGCTCCGTTCCAGCGAGATCGTTGCATCGAGGTGGGCGAACACCGTGGCCGGGGCCGGGTCGGTGTAGTCATCGGCGGGCACATACACTGCCTGCATCGAGGTGATCGATCCGCGCTTGGTGGAGGTGATGCGCTCCTGCAACTCGCCCATCTCGGTACTGAGTGTGGGCTGGTAGCCCACCTGCGAGGGCATACGTCCCAGTAGCGAGGAGACCTCCGAGCCAGCCTGGACGAAACGGAAGATATTGTCGACGAAGAGCAGGATATCGCGGCCCTCATCGCGGAAGTACTCGGCCATCGTCAGTGCAGTGAGGCCGACGCGCAGGCGCGCGCCCGGCGGCTCGTTCATCTGGCCGAAGACCATCACCGTCTTATCGAACACGGTGGTAGCGTCGTCGATGCGGGCTTCCTTCATCTCGTGGATCAGGTCGTTGCCCTCGCGCGAGCGTTCGCCCACCCCGGCAAAGACCGAGTAGCCCGACTGTTCCTTGGCGATGTTGGCGATCAGTTCCTGGATCACCACTGTCTTGCCCACGCCGGCGCCGCCAAAGATCGCCGTCTTGCCGCCGCGGGTGAAGGGCGCCACCAGGTCGATCACCTTGATGCCCGTCTCGAAGATCTGGGCCTCGGTCGACTGCTCCTCGAAGGAGGGCGGCGGCCGATGGATGGGTCGCCGCTCGACATCGGCAGCGACGGCGCCCTCGCCATCGATCGGGTCGCCCAGCACATTGAAGACGCGACCCAGCGTCGCCGGGCCGACCGGGACCGCGATCGGCTTGCCGGTATCGAGGACCGGCACACCACGCTGCAGCCCATCGGTGCTGCCCATGGCCACGGCTTTCACCCGGCCCTCGCCGAGTTGCTGCTGCACCTCGCAGACCAGCTTGCCGCCGTCGGCGAGCGGGATCTCCAGGGCGTTATAGATCTCGGGGATGTGGCCGGTGAACTGACAGGTGACCACCACGCCGATAATTTCAAGGACGGTACCCTGGGGGGGACTTCCATTGCTCATGCTGGTATTCCTTCGATCGGTGGGGCGCAGCGGGCTGCGCCGTTATGCCTCGGCCAGCGCAGCCGCCCCCGAGGAGATCTCGCTAACCTCCTTGGTGATCGCCGCCTGGCGTGCCTTGTTGTAGCTAAGGGTCAGATCGCGCACGAGATCCCTGGCGCTTCTGGTCGCGTTACGCATGGCGACCATCTGGGCTGAGTAGAAGCTGGCAATCGACTCCAGGATGGCCTGGTAGATCTGCGTCTCGACGTAGCGTGGCAGCAGTTCGGCCAGCACCTGCTCCTGGTTAGGCTCGTAGGTGAAGTCGAGCCGGCTGCCATCGCTGGCCTCCGGCGTCTCGACGGGCACCAGCTTCTTGAGGGTGGGGCGCTGCACCAGGGTATTAATGAACTCGCTGTAGATCAGGTAGACTTCGCTATACTCACCGGCCTGAGCGCGGCTCAGCGCTGCGGTGGCCACGCCGAGGATCTGCTCGAGGGCGGGCGCATCGCCGAGCTTGATCGCCTCGGCCTGCAGATTCTGCCCGCTGCGGCTGAGGAAGTCGCGGCCCTTCTTGCCATAGGCGAAGGTCTCGACCGTGCGTCCCTGCTCCTGCTGTTCGAGGATGAAGCGTCCGACCCGGCGCAGCACATTGGAGGTCAGGCTGCCAGCGAGGCCGCGATCGGGGGTGACCACGATCAGCGCCACCTTGTTGCTATCAGCGCGCACATCGAGCAGCGTACCCTTGCGCGCGCCGCCGACCATACGGCTGGTCAGGTCGCCGACGATATCGCGCATCCGATCGGCGTACGGGCGGGTGGCCAGCACGTTGCGCTGCGCGCGCCGCATCTTCGAGGCGGCGACCATCTCCATCGCGCGGGTGATCTGGGCAACGTTCTTGACCGAGCGGATACGCCGTTTGATTTCGCGGCTGGATGCCATGTTCGCTCCGCTAGGGCTGAAGGGCTGACAGCGTGACGATAAGCGACCGCATCACTGGTAGCTACTGGTCGCCTTGAATTCCTTGATCGCCGCTTCCAGGGCTTGCTTAATCGCGTCGCTCGGGAACTTCTTATCGAGGCGATTGTCGAAGATCAGTTTGCGCACCTCGGGGTGGGCGGTGTGCATAAACGCCAGGAAGTCATCGCGCCAGGCGGTGATGGCCGCCACGGGCACATCGTCGAGATAATTGTTGTTGGCGGCGTAGAGGATGGCCACCTGATCCTCGACGGGCAGCGGGTTGTACTGGGGCTGCTTGAGCAGTTCCTGGAGGCGCTGGCCGCGGTCGATCTGCGCCTTGGTGGTAGCGTCCAGGTCGGAGGCGAACTGCGCAAACGCGGCCAGGTCGCGGAACTGGGCCAGTTCGCCCTTGAGTTTACCGGCGACCGAGCGCATCGCGCGGGTCTGGGCTGAGGAGCCCACGCGGCTGACGGAGATACCGACGTTGAGCGCCGGGCGCTGGCCAGCGTTGAACAGGTCGGCCTCGAGGTAGATCTGGCCATCGGTGATCGAGATGACGTTGGTGGGGATGTAGGCCGAGACGTCATTGGCCTGGGTTTCGATCACGGGCAGGGCGGTCAGCGAGCCACCGCCGAAATCTTCATTGAGGCGCGCGGCCCGTTCGAGCAGGCGCGAGTGGAGGTAGAACACATCGCCGGGGTAGGCCTCGCGTCCGGGGGGGCGGCGCAGCAGCAGCGAAACCTGGCGGTAGGCCACGGCGTGTTTCGAGAGGTCGTCGTAGACGATCAGGGCGTCCTTGATCGTCTCGCCGTGGAGTTGCACGCCATGCTCCATAATCTCCTCGCCCATCGCGCAGCCGGCATAGGGGGCGATATACTGGAGCGCGGCGCTCTCCGAGGCCGAGGCGGAGACGACGATCGTATACTCAAGGGCGCCATAGCGCTCGAGGATGCCGACCACCTGGGCGACCTGGGCACGGCGCTGGCCGATGGCGACATAGATGCAGACCATCCCCTGGCCCTTCTGGTTGAGGATGGTATCGACGGCCACCGCGGTCTTGCCGGTCTGGCGGTCGCCGATGATCAACTCACGCTGGCCGCGCCCGATCGGGATGAGCGCATCAATGGCGACGATCCCGGTCTGCACCGGGCTATCCACCGACTTGCGCGTGATCACGCCGGGGGCGATGCGTTCAACCTCGCGGTAGCTGGTCGCGGCGATCGGGCCCTTGCCGTCGAGCGGCTGGCCGAGCGGGTTAACCACGCGCCCGAGCAGAGCCTGACCCACGGGCACCGAGATCACGCGCCCGGTGGCGGTCACGAGGTCACCCTCTTCGATCGACTCGTAGTCACCGAGGATGATCGCGCCAACGCTATCCGCCTCAAGGTTCAGGGCATAGCCGAAGATCGACTCGGCGCGCCCTGCCTTGGGCGGAAACTCGATCAGCTCGGAGGCGCGCACCTGGTCGAGGCCGTCGATCCGGGCGACGCCATCGCCGACGGCGGCGACGGTGCCGACATTGACCTGACGTGGCTTCAGCTCGACCCCGGCGGCGATACTCTGCCGCAGCCGGGCAATCACATCATCGGAGATGGTGGACATCAGCTACTCCTACCACAATCCATGAGCCAGCGAGGCACCGTCTAGCTCGCGAGCATATTGCGCTGGATGGCGCTGAGGCGGGTGCGCAGGCTATTGTCGAGCACCTGGTCGCCCACGCGAATAATCAGGCCGCCGATCAGCGAGGGATCCACGGTGAAGGTAATGGCGAGCTCCTGGCCATAGCGCTGGCGCAGGTCACGCACGATCAGCTCCTTCTGCGCGGCGCTCAGGTCGAGCGCGCTGGTCACGTTGGCATCGATGAGTTGCGCCGACGGGCCGGCGGCGAGGCCGGCGAGCGCATCGATCACCGCGGGCAGGTGTTCAAGCAACCGCTCTTTGGCGAGGCCGAGGAGCAGATTGCGCACCTGGGGCAGCGCATTGGCAGGCAGAGCCGCATCGATTGCCGCGGCCGGGTCGCCCCTGGTGCCAGCGGCGGCCAGCTTCGGCGCCGCGGCGCGCAACTGGTCGAGCGCCGTGCCTAACAGCGACTCGTAGAGCGTGCCGGCAATCGCCCTGGCATCAACGTTCTTTGCCATCACTGCCCCCTAATTCCGGCGCTCGAGGGCGGCGAGCGACTCGGCGATCAGCTTATCGTGGCCGCTGGCCTTCAATTCAGCGTTGAGCACCCGGCTGGCGGTGAGCGTCACCAGTTCGGCGATCTGGCCCTTCGCCTCGCGCAGCATCTGGTCGCGCTCCTGGGCGGCCTGGGTGCGGGCCTCTTCGCGGAGCCGGTCAGCCTCGCGGCGGGCCTGGGCGATGATCTCCGCCTCCTGGGCCTTGGCCCGGTCCTGGGCCTGGGCGACGATCGCGGCGGCCTCCTGGCGCGCCCTGGCGATCTCGGCGTCATAGTCACGTTTGGCGTAGGCGAGTTGCTGTTTGACCTGGTCAGCCTCGCGCAGGCTCGCTTCGATGCGGGCGGTACGGTCATTGAGCATCTTCTGGACTGGCTTGTACAGCAGCACCCAGAGCAGCCCCACCACCACGCCAAAGTTGATCAGCTGCGCGAGGAACAGGTTCAGGTTAATTCCGAGAGCTTCCACCCTAAAACCTCCGTCCCGGCGAGCTGCTTACTGAATAACGCCGAAGGCGATCATGAACGAAATCACCAGACCGAAGATCGCGAGGGCTTCGGTGAAGGCAATACCGATGAACATGTAGGTGACGAGCGTATTCTCCATCTCTGGATTCCGGCCCATCGCCTGCAGGGCGCCCGCCACAATGATACCGATGCCGATACCGGGGCCGATTGCGGCGAGACCGATGGCGAGCGCGGTGGCGATGAGATTCAGGCCTTCCATTGTCTCCGGTCCTCCTAACTTAGCGCGAAGCACAGTGTCCGTTGCACGTCGGGTTCAACTGGTGTCAATGGGCCCTGGATTGAGCGGCCTCGGCGCCATGGGCATGCTCATCACCGTGATGCTCACCCTCATGGCTGGTGGTGGCAATGCTGAGGAAGGCCATGGTAAGCAGAGCGAAGACTAGGGCCTGGATGAAGCCGACGAAGAGCTCAAAGCCATAGATTGGCATGGGCAGAACCAGGGGCACCAGGAAGGTCAGCACTGCGATCAGCACCTCGCCGGCGAAGATGTTGCCGAAAAGTCGGAGGGCCAGGGCGACGGGCTTGATCAGCTCGGAGATGAACTCGATAATGCCCACGAAGGACATGATCCCCTTGAGGTTGAAGAACTTCGAGAGGTAGCCGATGCCCAGTGTGCGGAAGCCCCAGTACTGGAAGAAGACGAAGGACAGCAAGCCGATCGCGAAGGTGAAGTTGAGGTCGGTGCTCGGCGGGCGCAACCAGGGCACCAGCGTCGTACCCTCGGGGCAGGTGGTGTAGGGGTTGTGCTTCTCGGTGGCCGCCGGGATCAGCGCGATTGCGCCAGCGCGCGGTCCTTCCTGGACCACTGCCAGCCGCGCGGCCGTGTGCTCCTTCACTTTGCACGGGCCGATCGAGCTCCCACCGGGCAGCAGGCCAAGCCAGTTGGAGGCGAGCACAAACAGGAAGAGGGTCGCCACCAGGGGCCAGGCGCGGTTGATAAACTTCGGGCTAATATTTTTGAGCAGATTGTAGAGCGCTTCCAGAATGATCTCCAGCACATTCTGGAGCCCGCGCGGCACCATCTGCAGGTTGCGTGTGGCCAGCCACGCCAGCACCACCAGCAGAATATCGACAATGATGGCCGTGGACAGGGCATTGGTGACGTGGAAGCCACCGATGCTGAAGAGCTTCTCCGCCGCTACTTCGACATGGGGGTCGCCGCTGTAGAGGAAAAAGCGGCTGGCGATTGCGACCGCGAGGAGCACGACCACAATCACAATGGCGCGTGTACGTCCGGACAAGGCTCTACCTCCCTTTCGGGGCATCCGATCAGGCGGGCAACACACGACGGGCGCTGCGTCGGTCGACCAGTTGCTGGCGCGCTACGGGGCGGCTGTGGCAGTCTGTGGTGACCAGCGCGCTGTGCGGCTTCGTTCCATTCTTCACAAAGAGAGTAGCACAGAATGGTCGAATGCACAAGTCCGCGCGGCGTGCCGTTAATGCGTTGCGTAATCGTGATTTTCCGCGCGCGAGTATACCATAGCCTTTGGTTCGGGGCAAACGCTACGCAAGGCAAAGAAAACCGGGGAGCAGGCGCTCCCCGGTTCGCGCTGGCGCGTTCCTGCGCTCGTGCGATTGCAGATTGTTGATGGCAGCCCGGGGGCGGCGCATCTGGACGCGGTCAACGTCGCGCTGATACCCGAACAGGTCGCCTGGATGTGCGCTAGCGCTTGAAGGCCTCGCGCAGGTCGCGGATGGCGCGTTTCGCATTGATCCAGACGGCGCCTATCTTGGAACTGGCGACCTGCTTGTTAAACACCAGCACCAGCAGGAAGCGTTGCATCACATCGAAGCAGTAGAGGTCGATGTTGACGCCCTCGTGGATGTAAACGCTCGTGGCATCGCTCTCGCGGAGCTGACGTGCCACCTCGCCAGTGGTGGAGAAGCCGGTGGAGAGCAGCGGTAGCACGATCATCATCGGCAGGTTCGCTGCGGTGCCCACTTCTACCAGCACCATCCCGGCACGGTCGGTGAGCAAGACGCTCTGCGCGCCGAGGTCCTGTGAGAGCTGGCTCATCACCGCCCTGATGGTGCTGATATTCTGCTCGGTGACGACCAGATTGCCGCCGCTGCTGCGCCAGGACGGCGTCGCGGGCTCGCCGGATGCGCTCCGCCCGGGGGCCCGTTCGGCGGCGGCCTTGCTGCGCGCGGCCAGGCTGCTCCGGCCAGGCGGGGCCGGTGCGGTCACGGTGGTGCGCTCGGCCATGGGCGGCAGCACGACGCGCGCCGGCGTGAAGTCGGCGCGGGGGCGCGGAGCTGGTTGCTCGGCAGGCGAGGCTTCCGGCTCGGCAGAGGGCGTTTCAGCAGGGGGGGCAGGCGGGGCCTCGTCGGTCTGCTCGGCTGGCGCGGGGGGCAGTGCCGGCCCGGCCGCAGGGCACGCGGCCTGCCCGGCGGCGTGCAGGGTCGCGGCGAGCTCCTCGGCGCTCAGCGGGCCGTGGAGGAACCGATAGACGCCGGCAGCTTCGGCCTGTGGGCGCGCGGATTCGTCGGCGGGACTGTACAGCACGACCCGGGTCGCGACCTCGAAGTTGGGAATGATCTCGGCGAGCTCGATCCCGCTCATCCCCGGCAGGTCAACCTCGGCGATCAACACCTCAGGCGGATTGGTGCGCATCTCCCAGAGCGCCTCGTCGGCGGACTCAAAGAGCTGCACCGATACCGTGTCGCCCAGGTGCTGAGGCAGATTGCGCAGCGTCGGGTTCGCTACGGCTACCACCATCAATCGATAGCTCATGGCCTTCTCTCACTGCTCGCGGATGGGCGCCGTGCCGGGCGCTTCCCGCGTCATACTGTCGGTAGTATACCTCAGGGCGGTTACCCGATGCGCACCGCAACGCGCGTGGGTCAGGGCTGCTCCTCGGGCAGCGGCAAGGCGAAACTGAAGGTGCTGCCCTGGCCCTCCGCGCTCTCGACCCAGACCACGCCGCCCTGGAGGGTGGTGAGGTCACAGACGATGGCGAGGCCCAGGCCGACGCCGCCCTGCTCTCGGGTGAGCGAGCTGGCGACCTGGTAGAAGCGCTCGAAAATGCGGCCCTGTCGCTCGCGTGGGATGCCGATGCCGCTATCCTGCACGCGCACCACGGCCCAGGCGGGTGGTGGCGGGCCGCTGAGCCGGCGCAGGCTCGGATTGGCGACGGCCTGGCCGACGGCGGCGGCGAGGTGCTCGTGGGGCCAGCGCGCGACCTCGGCCTGGATCTGGCCGCCCTGGGGTGTGAACTTGATCGCGTTGGCCAGCAGGTTGCCGATCACCAGCAGCACCTTCTCACGGTCGAGCGCCATGGGCAGCGGGCTTTCGGGTTCGACGAGGCGCAATGCCTGGCCCTTCTGCTGCGCGCTCGGGGCCAGTCGCTCGACGGCCTGGCGCAGCAGGGCATCGAGCGCAGCCGGCTCGAGGTTCAGCCTGGTTTGCTTGCGGTCGAGGTCGCGCAGGTGCAGCAGATCATCGACGATGGTCTTGATCCGTTCGGCCCCCGCCAGGACCCGCTCGGCATAGGCGCGCTGGTCGCCCTGGCTCTGGTCGCGCACCATTCTGGCGTAGCCCATCACGAGCGAGAGCGGGCTGCGCAGTTCGTGAGAGGCGATGGCGATGAACTCGCTCTTCAGCCGGTCGAGCTCGCGCAGGCCCGTGTAGGCAGTATCGAGCTGGCGGTAGAGCTGGGCATTGCGCAGCGCGTTGCCGGCCTGGTGGGCGAGCAGGGCCAGGATCTCGACGGCGCCGGGCGAGCCGAGCGCGCGCTGGCTATCGCAGAGCAGCAACGCGCCGATGACTTCGCCCTGGGCGCGCAGCGGCACGGCGAGGCCCTGGCTGAGTGGCCGGCCATCGGCAAGGGCAAGCGGCTCGGCCCCCGTGACCGGGAGCGGGCGCCCGGCGTGGAGGCTCTGGGCGACCGCCTCGCGTCCGGCGGGCTGGATTGTCGCTCCTGGCGGGGTAGCAAAGACCTGCGGCGGCTGGTCGTCGCTACCGGCCGTGAAGAGGAAGCCCGCCTCGCTCGGGACGTGGTCGCGGGCGCGGCTGATGATCTCGCGCGCCAGTTGCTCGCGATCGAGGATAGCGTTGATCGCCTCGCTACTGTGCAGCAGCTGTTCGAGCGCGCGCAGGCGCAGACTCTCCTGGAGCAGGTGGCGCCGCTGCAGGGCCTGGTCGACGACGATGCGCAACTCGTCGAGCTCAAACGGCTTGGTGAGATAGTCGGCCACGCCACGGCGCAGCGAGGCGTGCAGAGTGGCGACCGAGCTGTGCCCGGTCATGATCACCACCGCGATGGCCGGGTCGATCTCGCGGGCAATCCGGGCGAGATCGAGGCCACTGCGACCAGGCATCCTGATGTCGGTCAGCAGCAGGTCGAAGGGTCCCTGCGTGCGCAACGCGGTGATCGCACCGTCGACCTCGGTGGTAGTCAGCACCTGGTGCCCGGCGGCGGCGAGCGCACGAGCGCAGAATGAGCCCATGGTGACGTCGTCATCGGCGATCAGGACACGAGCGGGGGGAATGCTGCCGGGCTGCGGATTGGGCAAAGCTGGGTGCTGGGTCATATGCAGCGGCGCCTGGTGTTGGGCCGACGCCCTGGCGTCGCGTCGGCCTTACCGCGGAGGCCCTCAGTGTGCCGTGGACCTCCGCGTATGGTCATGGGAGCACTTCTACGCAGCTGCGGGGCAGCCAGAGGTTGGCGCCATCGTCGGTCTGGACCTCGACGGCGGCCACGCGCGCGCCCGAGGCGACCCGGCGTGGCGCAGCGGGCAGGCTGCGCCCGGTGGCCAGCTGGCCGAGATGAGCGTCGTCGAGCAGGCGCACACTGGCGCCCGGGCGCAAGGGCGGGCGGGGTGGCTCGATCTGCGCGCCCCGGGTGAGCGGCACCACCACCCGGGGACGGCGTAGCGGCTGGCGCAGGCTGGTCTGGCCGTCGATCAGCGCCTCCTGCCGGTCCTGGGCGCTGAGCAGATCGAAGATCGCCTGGTTCATCGGGCGAACCCCGAACCCCTCGGTGACGATGATGGTCAACTCCGGATCAGCCGGCCGGTCCTCCGGCAGGGGACAGGGATGGAGCGCGCTCCGCCAGGTCCCCACTCCGGACCAGCCGAGGAACTGCTGGAGCTCGGCCACCTCGATCCCGCCCACGATAACGCCGCGCACCTGTTCAGCCACGGCCCGGCGCAGGGCATCGGCGCTGATCGCCGCGCCGCAGATCAGGATGGCAAAGGCGCTGCGCGCATCGATCTGCTCGGGGCGCACGATGTCCGATGGTTCAAGGGCGAGCAGGCGGAGCACGCCGCTGCGCTCGGCGCCGATACCGAAGGCGCCATAGACCTGGTCGGCGAGGGTCTCGATCACCACGCCCTCGTAGGGGATATGCTCCATCACCAGGCCGCGCACCGCTGCCTGCAGCACATACTCCTCGGGGTCGGGGGCGATCGTCACATAGCCGGTTGCGCCATCGATATCGACGATCACGCCGCTGACCGGTGCGGGGTAGCTACGCCCGAACAGGCCGGGCACGCGGGCGAGTGTCTCGCCGGCGGTGATCCGGGCGCGCTGCTCGCGCCGCATCGCGCGCGGAACAGCAGACGGGGGGATAGCGAGGGCTCGCGCCAGGTTGATGATCTGCAGGGGCGCCGGCTTGAGCGTGCGCGCGATGCTATCCTCCGGCTCAACCCGCCGCCCCTGCGCGACGAGGATCTCGCCGGGGTAGGGCAGCCGGCGTTCAATGCGGGCCATGGCTCCCGGGACAAGCGGCGGAGTGCCCTCTGGATTATAGAATGACATGGCGCCTCGTTGACGTCGGCTCGTGGCCTCTGCAATTATAGCATAGCACCCTGTGGGCTGCCGGGCGGCGGTCATCGCCAGATGTGCAGCATCTGGGCCGCCACGAAATCGGCCAGGCTCATCCAGCAGCAGGGCGAGCGGCAGGCGCATGCGACGAGCAGCACGTAAGGAGCAGCTATGAGCAACAACACGATCCCTTCCATCCGCGTGGGCCGGGCGATCTGCGGCGATCTGCCGGCGGCGCTGCGCCGCGAGTGGCTGGTGACCAATGGGCTCGGCAGCTATGCCTCGGGGAGCCTGGCGGGCATCACCACGCGCCGCTACCACGGGCTGCTGGTCGCCGCCCTGGAGCCGCCGGTCGGGCGCACGGTGCTGGTCGGCGGGGTCATCGAATGGGTGACCTACCGGGGGCGGCGCTATGCCCTGAGCACGCACGAGTACGCCGAGGGTACCGTCGATCCGCAGGGCTACCGGTATCTGGAGTCGTTCACGCTTGAGGGGATGCTGCCGGTCTGGGTCTTCGCCCTCGGCGACGCCCTGCTCGAGCGCCGGGTCTGGATGGCCCATGGTCAGCACACCAGCTACCTCGGCTACCGCCTGCTGCGCGGCTCGGTGCCGCTCGAGCTGGAGGTGACGCCGCTGGTGACCGCCCGCGACTTCCACAGCCTGCGCTCGGGTCAGGGCTGGCGCCCGCAGGTCGAAGCCCACGGTCGCACGCTCCAGGTTGGGCTGGCCCCAGACGCACCGCTGCTGACGATCGGCGCCGACACGGGTGAAGCAGAGGCGGGCGGCGACTGGCACCCGGGCTTCCACCACCGTGCCGAGCGCGCGCGTGGCCTGGACGATCAGAGTAACCTCTTCGCCCCGGGTGTGCTCCGGCTCACGCTGGAGCCTCGCACTGCGGCTGCGGTGACGATGAGTGTGGAGCCCGCCCCGCCCGGGCCGGCAGCGGCGCTCGCGGCTGCCCGCGAACGGCAGGCGGCGTTGATTCGGCGGGCAGCTGCCGAAGGCGCGCCCCCGCCGGTGCGGCAGCTGGTGCTCGCCGCCGACCAGTTCATTGTCGAGCGGCGAGATGCGGCGGGCGCGCCGGGGACGACCGTCATCGCCGGCTACCACTGGTTCAACGACTGGGGCCGCGACACGATGATTGCCCTGCCCGGGCTCACACTGGCCACCGGCCGGGCGGCGGAGGCGGCGCAGATCCTGCGCACCTTCGCCCGCTACCTCGACCGCGGCATGCTGCCCAACAATTTCCCCGACCGCGCCGGCAGCCTGCCCGGCTACAACACCGTGGACGCGACCCTCTGGTATGTGCTGGCGATCCGGGCCTACGAGGCGGCTACCGGTGACCGGCGCCTTGCCGATGACCTGCTGCCGGCCCTGCGCGAGATCATCACGTGGCACCGGCGCGGCACGCGTTACGGCATCACGGTGGACCCATCCGACGGGCTGCTGCGGGCCGGCGAGCCGGGGGTGCAGCTCACCTGGATGGATGCGAAGGTGGGCGCGTGGGTGGTGACGCCACGCATAGGCAAGCCGGTTGAGATCAACGCCCTCTGGTACAACGTGTTGCGCACGCTGGCCGGCTTCCTGGAGCGGGCCGGCGACCCGACGGCGGCGGTCTATGCCGGGCTAGCCGGGCAGGTGCGCCGCTCCTTCCAGGCCCGCTTCTGGGATGCCGCGCGTGGCTACCTGGCCGACGTGGTCGATGGGCCAGACGGCGACGACTGGTCGCTGCGCCCGAACCAGATCTTCGCCGTCGCGCTGCCTGAGCCGCTGATCGCAGGCGGCGAAGCTCGCGCCGTGGTCGAGCACGTCGGTGCGGAGTTGCTGACCAGCTACGGGCTGCGCTCGCTGGCGCCGGGGCAGCCGGGCTACCAGGGCGACTACGGCGGCGACCCGCGCCAGCGCGACGGCGCCTACCACCAGGGAACCGTCTGGGGCTGGCTGCTCGGCCCCTTCGCCGAGGCCTACGCGCGGGTCACCGGCGACCGGGCAGGGGCGCTCCGGTTGCTGGAGCCCATCGCCGACCACCTGGCCGACGCCGGGATGGGCAGCGTCTCCGAGATCTTCGCCGGCGACCCGCCGCACACGCCCCACGGCGCGATCGCCCAGGCCTGGAGCGTCGCCGAAGTGCTGCGGGTCTGGCGGCAGCTCGCCGGCCCCGGGCAGGTCGTCGTGGCATAACTGTTCACACCCGGGGTCATACACGCACCTGGGAGCGAGGGCGTCCCGCCCTCGTCGCGTCTCCGCGGGCACGATGCCCGCGCTCCCGGGAGACATGTGAACACGTACGTCGTGGCCTGCCCGCGGGCGGTGAGCGCACCCTGATCGCCGCGAACAGCGTGATCGCCACCGGTGCCTGCCCGCGCCAGATCAGCAGCACCGGCCTGCCCGCTGCGCGCCGGCCATCCCTGCTATAATTGCCGTCGGTAGCTGGAACGTGGGAGGAGGTTGCCGGTGAGGGGCCGCCGCATGCCTGCCCTGGGCTGCTTCACCGTGCTCGCGTGGCTGCTGGGCGCCTGTGCTGCGCCGCTGCGCGGGCCGGAGGCGGCGCCTGCGCTGCAGGTCAGCCGTACGGTCGATCTCAGCCACGTCATCCGCGAGGACAGCCCGACCCCGCCGGGTGACACGGCGCCCCGGCTGTTCCGCGACCCCACGGGCGAACTCCTGCACCTGCGGCTCGGCGCCAACACCGGTTCGCTGGTGCGCGTCGTCGCTGCTGCCGGCGCCGAGCTCGATACGGTGGAGCGGCTCTCACCCCGCGATCTGGTGCTGCCGGCGGTGCTGATCGATGCGCGTGCGCAGGCTCAGGATACGCCCGGCTTCGCGCTCAGCGCCGAGGATGTGCGGGCCTGGGAGCGGGTGCACGGCCCGATCGCGCCGGGGACGCTCGTGCTGCTGGCCACCGGCTGGGATCTGCGCTGGGGGGACCCGGGCGCCTACCTGGCGCTGGCCCGCGACCAGGTGCCCCGTGTGCCGGGCTTCGGCGCTGACGCGGCCGACCTGCTGCTCAACCAGCGCGGCGCGGCCGGGCTCGGCGTTGATGCGCCAGGGCGGCGCTACACGCCGGCGCGCGGCTTTGCCCTACTCCTGGAGAACCTGACCAGCCTCGAGCAGGTGCCGCCCAGCGGGGCCACCGTGGTGATCGGCGCGCTCAAGCTCCAGGCGGCCCACGCCGCTCCCGCCCGCGTGCTGGCGCTCGTGCCCTGATGAGGTGCTACCATGAGGCGTGTTCCAGCTGAACCAGCGACTGATCTGGCCTACCGGGCGCGGCAGTTTGTCGCTGCCCTGGGCGCCCGGGTCGGCGCCGACGAGCTTGCCCTGGCGCGGCAGACGCTCACCCCGGGCGAGTGGCGGCTCTTTGCCGCGATGCCGCCCTATGACCAGCGCCACTGCCTCGATGTGTACCACACCCTGGTCGCCGCTGGCCAGCGCGATGATGTGCTGCTGCGCGCGGCGATCATCCACGATTGCGGCAAGCTCGACGACGACGGGCGACCCATGGCCCTGGGCTGGTATGTCGCGGCCACCGTTCTGAAACGGCTTCCGGGCCTGTACCTGATCGCCGCGCGCCTGCTGCGCCCGATCAGGCTCTATGCCGAGCACGCCTGGCGGGGGGCGCGGATGGCCGCCGCGGCCGGCAGCCCACCCGAGCTCGTCGCCACGCTGCGCCACTACCACGATCCGGCGCCCAGCGGGCGGGCTGCCCTGCTCCAGTGGGCAGACGAGCAGCATTAAGCCCGGGTCAAATCCGCACCGTAGTGCGATTGCAGATTGCAGATTGGCGATTGTAGATTGGGCGCGGCGCAGCTGGACACGGTCAACGTTACCGTTACTCCACAGCTCCACAGCTCTACACCTCCACACAACCGGCCTGTAGAGCTGTGGAGCTGAAGCTGGATTGTCACGTGAGTTTGCAGCATACCTTATGATGTGACGCGGAGCGCGCCGATGTACGAAGTGAGCCTCCCGGCCTTCTCCGGCCCCCTCGATCTGCTGCTCCGCCTGATCGAGCGATCGGAGCTCGATATCACGGCGATCGCGCTGGCCGAGGTGGCCGACCAGTACCTGGCCCATGTGCGCACGATCGCCGAGCCCGACCCGCGCGCCCTGGCCGAGTTCGTCAGCCTGGCCGCGCGGCTGCTGCTGATCAAGTCGCGGGCCTTGCTACCGCGGCCCGCCGTGGAGCCACGTGCCGCGCCCATCCCCGACGCCGACGCCGAGGCGCTTGCGCAGCAGTTGCGCGAGTACCGGCGCTACAAGCAGGTGGCGGCCTTGCTGCGCGCCTGGCACGAGGAGGAGCGGCGCACCTTCCTGCGCCTTGCCCCGGTGCGTGTCGAGCTTGACCTGGCGCCGCCGCCGGTGAACCACTCGGTGGCCGAGCTCGTCGCTGCGCTGCAGCGCCGCCTGCAGCTGGCGCTGCCGCTCGATGAGCCCACCGTGCTGAGCCTGGGGCCGCGGCTTACCGTCGCCCAGGTGGTCGCCGATGTGCGCCAGCGCCTGGAGCGAACCGCCTGGTTCAGCTTCGACGACCTGTTCGCCATGGTCGTGCGGCGCGAGGATGTCATCGTCGCCTTCTGGGCGGTGCTTGAGCTGCTCAAACGGCGCATGATCGTGATCGAGCAGCAGGAGCTCTTTGGTACGATCAGCATCGGTCGTGGCGCGACTGCCCTGGTGGATGACGCCACGCTGACGGAGGAAAGCGGATTGTGAGCGTACCGGCGCCGGACAATCCCCCATCGGCCACGCCTGGGGCGCCGCTGCCCCTGGGTGATCTGCTGGCGCTTGGCAGCCAGATCCGTGCCGACGATACGCCCCAGGTCCTGCTCCACGAGGTGGCCGAGACGCTGCGCCGCGTCGCGGCCTGCCCGCGGGTCTATGTGCGGCTGCGCAACATCGATACCGATGCGCTGGAGGCCGCGGCCTTCGCCGGGGTCGCGCCCGAGCTTGAGGCGCGTCTGCGGGCCGAGGCAGTGCCGCCGGGCGCCTACCCGGCCTTGCTGCGGGCTGAGTGCCGGGTGAGCAACTCCTTCCTGCTGCCGGCGGGCACGGCCCTGCCCGCGCCTGCCGATACAGCGGCCGTGCAGGGCGCCGCGGTCCTGCTCGTGCCGCTGCGTGGCCGCGGCGAGCGGCTGATCGGGGTGGTCTATCTTGTTCTGGCGGATGATCTGCCGGCTATCGACCCGACCGCGGCGCTGGTGATCGAGGCGATCGCCCGCCAGGCCGCCATGGCGGTGGAGAATGTGCGCCTCGCCGAGCGCAGTGCGCGGCTGCTCGCCAACGAGCAACTGCTCGCCGCGCTCGGCCGCGATGTGAGCGCTACCCTCGAGCTCACGGTGATCCTTGAGCGCACGATCGAGCGGGTGGTTGCTGCCTTCGGCAGTGGCGTGCTCGCCCTGCTGGATGCGCCGGCGACCATGGTGATCGTCGCCGCCGCGCCGGGCGCGGCGCACCTGCGTGGCGCCCGCTTCAGCTTCGACCAGGGCATGATCGGCTGGGTCGCGCGCCACGGGCGCCCGTTCTTCGCCAACCAGGTCGCTGCGACGCCGGACGTCGCGCCGCCCGATCCTGCTGCCCAGGCGGCGATCGCCGTGCCATTGCTCAGCGGCGGCCAGGTGATTGGCGCGCTCACCGTCGGCGCGGCGCGCCCTGACGCCTTCACCTACGAGGATGTCGACCTGCTCGAAGCGATTGCTGCGCAGGTGAGTGGCCCGATCACCTCGGCCCGGCTCTACGCCGAGGCCCAGGGCCTCGCCGCCCAGGTGCAGCGGCGGGCCGAGCAGCTCGCCGTGCTCAATACCATCGCCCGCAGCGCCTCCACGTCGCTCGACCAGGAGGTTAGCCTGCCCGAGGTG
>JACAEO010000036.1 GCA_013388805.1 Chloroflexota bacterium | reverse complement strand
GCGGTTGGGGCCGGGCCTGGCCTGCCCGCGATGCTGAGGCGCAGCGACTGCACCAGCAGCCCGAGCCAGCCCAGGGTAAGCACAGTGTGCATCGCAGGCCCGACCAGAACGTGCAACGGCCGGTTCCAATGGGCGATTTCTAAACCAAAGAGAAAGTCTATTGCTGCGTGCAACTCTTCTGCTATGTGCTTGGCGTATTCATAGAGCAGACCGAGCAGCAAGGCCGTAAGCAACCAGCTCACGTTCAGCCGGGTTGGTCGCACATAGGCCTGGTATCCAAACCAGACGCTGAGGGCCGCCGCAAGCATGATCGGCCAGTTGTGGCTGACCAGGGTGAGCATGTAGCCCAGGACGTAGTGCCACTGGTTCAGGTGGACAGCACTCCACTGCTCGAATGCTTGCGCCACCCATGGCCTCCTCAGGCCGCCGCCTCGCTGCGCAGTGCTGGCGCGGGCGTGTGGATCCAGTTCAGGTCGGCCTCGGCTTCCACCTCGCGCCGGCTCAGTTCAGCCAGCACCCGCGCCAGGCTCCAGGCACTCACCAGCTGTACCCCCGTCAGCACCAGCAGCGCACTGACCACTGGCGCGAACCAGGAGGCGGCCAGGGCCGGGTTGGTCAGGTCGAACAGGACGGCTGCCAGGTAGGTGGCGAAGCCGCCGAGGATGGCCAGCAGGCCGAGCCACCAGTAGTGCTTCTCGATGCGGCGGCCGTTGCCGCGGCGCCCGAAGAGCCCCTGGCGGATGGGCCGGCGGTGGAAGAGCGCCACCACGTAGCTGAAGGTTGTCCCGGTGGTGTACAGCGTCACCCCGGCCAGACCCAGCACCAGGGCGCCGAAGAGCATGGGGAAGGACCACTCTGCCTGGCCGGCGATCAGATGGAGCGCGACCTGGCCGCCGGCGATCAGCAGGGCCAGCAGCAGCAGCGCCAGGCCCAGGCCGCCGAAGATGCGCACCGGGTTGTAGGTCAGCGCCGTCCAGACGATCGACCGGGTGAAGCGCAGGCCATCGCGCACGACACTGAGCTTGCTGCGACCGGAGCGCTCTTTGTAGGGAATGGGCGTCTCGACGATGGTGACGCCCTCGTGGAGGGCGCGCGTGCTCATCGCCGGGGTGAAGTCGAGGGTATTGGGCAGGGGATAGATCATCGGCAGCACCGAGCGGCGCAGCACGCGCTGGCCGCTGGCGCTATCGCTGATGCGCACACCGGAGACGAGCGAGAGCATAGTGGCGAAGATCGTATTGCCAACGCGGCGAACCAGCGGCATCTCACTGTGCTCGCCGGCCATGCGGCTGCCGATGACGATGTCGGCGCCATCGAGCGCGATCCGGCACATACGCGGGAAGTGCTCGGGCGGGTAGGTGCTGTCGGCATCGAGGAAGCCGATCAGTTCGCCCCGGGCGGCGGCAAAGCCCGTCTTCAGCGCGCCGCCGTAGCCGCGGTTCTGCTGGCGAATGAGGCGCACCCGCTCGCCGAAGCCCTGTACGATCGCCGCGGTGCCGTCGCTCGACCCGTCGTCGACGACGATGCACTCCAGGCCGTCGACGCCGGCGGCGGCCAGCTGCGGGCGGATGGCCAGCACACGATCGACGATCGCCGCGATACCGTCCTCTTCGTTGTAGGCGGGAATAACGACCGAGAGCGTTGGCATAGGAACGACTCCTACGGTGGCCCGGCCCGCAGCCGGGGCGCCAGTTCAGTAGACAACCAGTTCGGGCTGCCGCGCCGGCAGCGGGTCGCGGCGCAGGTCACGCACGACGCGGGCCGGATTGCCGACCGCGACACAGTAGTCGGGCACGTCCTTGGTGACCACGGCGCCGGCGCCGACCACCGCGTTGCGCCCGATGCGCACCCCGTCGAGGACGATCGCCCCTGAGCCGATCCAGGCGCCGTCGGCGACACTGATCCCCGCCGCGGTGATGCCCTGCTGGCTGATCGGCCGGCTCGTATCCGTGAACACGTGATTGACCGCCAGCAGTTGCACCAGGGTACCGAGGTAGACATCGTCGCCGATGCTGATCCCGCCCTGGCCGCGCAAGATGCAACTCTCGCCGATCAGCGAGCGCGCGCCGATGCGGATCCCGGCATGGGGCAGGGCACGGAAGTTGTAGACGTGCAGAATGGCATTCTTCATCACCAGGCTGCCCGGGCCGATGCTGATCCCTGCGGGGCAGGCATGCAGGTAGCTGCCGTGGTCCAGGTAGACTCCCTGGCCCAGGCGCACATTGTCAGCAAAGCGGATGCGCACGCCATCCTCGATCGCGGCCATGCCGTCCATCTGCAGGATGGCGCGGTAAGCCAGCCCGCGCAGCCCGACCCCGACGATGCTCGGCACCCAGCCCAGGGCGGCCTGGAGGACCTGTTCGGCGACATAACGCGGCAGCGAGGTCGCCTGCCGCGCGAGGTAGAGGCTGAGCTGTTCACGCATCGTCTTCCACCCTCGGGCCACACCCGAGAATCTTGATCCCTATTTCGCAGCAGCGGGATAGGAACACAATAGACGAGCGCTCTAACGGTCAGCTAAATCGGGTCTGACAGGCGCTGACAGTCTTGTTACAGCGTTACGCGACGCGCCGGGTACTGACCAGATCTGCCAGTGCGGCGACCGCCCGCTCGGCAGCGCCAGCACGAACCGGGGCCGGAGCCGCGCGCAGACGCTCGAGGGCCGGCGGAGCCAGCCATTCACGGGCGCCGGCCAGGATCGAGGCGTAGCTGTTGCCGATCAATACGGCTACGCCGGCGTCGACCAGGTAGCGCCACTCGGTCTCATTACGCACGATCAGCAGTGGTGTGCCCAGCACGGCCGCCTCCTCCTGCAGCCCGCCCGAGTCGGTGAGCAGGGCCCGCGCCGCGCCGACGAGGCGGAGCGTGTCGAGATAGCCGAGGGGCCGGCAGACGCGCACACGTGGTGAAAGGGCCAGTCCCTGTCGCTGCATGGCGGCGTCGGTGCGCGGGTGGATCGGGAAGACGATCGTGTGCTCCTCGGCCAGTTCGTTGATGGCACGAAGCATCCCGGGCAGGATGTCGGGCATAGTGTTTTCGGCGCGGTGCACGGTAAGGGCGAGGTAGCTACCCGGGCGCAGTTCGAGTTGCTCGAGGATCGACGCCTGCGCAGCGCGGGCCTGGTGGCGCTGGGCGGCGTCGATCGCCGTGGAGCCGATCACCCTGATGCGCTCCTCCGCCAGGCCCTCGCGGCGCAGGTTGTCGGCGGCGATCGTATCGGCGGCCAGCAGCAGGTCGGCGATGTGGTCAACGATGATCCGGTTCTGCTCCTCGGGCATGGCCCGATTGAACGAGCGCCCACCGGCCTCGAGGTGAGCAAGGGGGATGCCCAGCTTGGCTGCGCAGAGCGCGCCGGCCATGGTGGTGTTGGTGTCCCCCTGCACCAGCACCGCGTCGGGACGCCGCTCGAGCAAGATCGGTTCGAGGCGTGCCAGGATGCGCGCGGTTTGCTCGCCGTGGCTCGCCGAGCCGACGCCGAGCGTGTAGGCGGGCGCCGGGAGGTCCAGTTCCTCGAAGAAGATCGCGTCGACCTCGTAGGAGTAGTGCTGTCCCGAATGCACGAGGATATGGTCAAATTGCTGATCGAGCAGCGGGATGACCGGCGAGAGCTTGATAATCTCGGGACGGGTACCCAGGATGGTCAGCACAGTCGGCATAGCTCAGATTCCTTCTTCGTGAGCGGTTGGATGAGGTGTTAGGCCGTTAGGGCGGTGCCTTTGCTGCCCACCGTTCACCGGCAACGGAGGTGCCGTACGCTGCATAGCTTATTGGGAAGCATTCGGTTGGCGTTGACACAGGTAGCGGTGCGTCGGTGGGCGAGTTGCCGACGTAATGCGTGTACTGGATTGCGTCGTGCGGAGGAGCGGCAGGTAGGCCCGGCGCTGGATACCGGGTTTCGGAGGCAGACCCCCGGGCGTCGCCGTCCGCAGCAGAAAGGTTTTGATTTGTTGTGGCGCCAATTCAGCTTGAAGTGCCCCATTGTGCACGGGTGCTGAAGCGATCGGCGTCTCGATGTGGCTAATATGCTCTGCCGATGCAACGCCCAGACTGTAGAGGTTGACAGCAGTGGTTGTGGCACCGCCCATGTTCCAGAGGCGGACGACAACCCCCTTATCGATACCATCCTCGTGGGGCTTGAGCGCCCAGAGCAACACATTCGGATCTGAAACAGTGAGGAACGAGAACTGCGTCTCCGGGTAGCTACTGCCGCCGGCCACCGGCTCGGCCACCAGCGGGTTCTGGTGCTCAAGGGCGAAGCGCATCGCTGCGGTCTGGTCGTAGCCGCTATGGGTCGTCAGGGCAAAGCGTTGCAGGAAGTACGTGTCACCGCCCTGGAATGGCAGCCCCTTACCAGGGATGTGGACGTGGCCGCCGGCCAGGACGTGGATCTGTGGAGTAGCCGTATCCAGTGCTGAAACCGTGCTATTGCCCATCCGCATGAAGTGACTATCGGCATTGGAGAGGATGACCCCGACTCCTGCACCATTGATAGCGGCAAAGTGGTTCAGGGTCAGCCAGTCATAGCGAGCGTTGCGTGGAGAATAGTGGCCTCCGCGGGCAATAAGATCGGCACTAATGACGGCTCCAACCTCTTCGTGCCAGACGGTCGGCGCATCGATGTTCAGCCCGAAGGTCCAGGTGTGGGTGGCGCTAAAGTTTTGCTCGATCGTGTTATGGAGATCGATGCGAGAATTGTCACGAGTGAGGGTTATCAGCGTCGTATGCTGAAGGGGGCTCGGACTGACCGCGCGTAGGGTGACACTCACGGGTCCGATGCTCTCCACGGTCAGGTTGCCATCTCCGGCGCCCAGGTCATTGATTGCTCGGCCACCTATCAGGCGCACGAACTCCCGATTCGCACGTTCCTTGTCGATCAGGCTAGAGATGGCGCCGCGCGGCGTTACGCTCACCCGGTAACGTGGGTGATCAATAACGCTGCCGTTCACCGTGGCACATGGGTTCCACGCAGCGCCGTCCCCCGGGCGCACTTCATAGACGCGATAACCGATCGGTGGAACATCAGCGGCCAGGATCTGCAGTCTGGATTCGCCCTCCCGATAGATGATCTGTGATGGGACTTCGGCGCCGTTACTCACGTCAATAACGTGGCAGGGTAGCGGGCCATTGTAGCGAAGCTCAGTTCGGTCGGTACGGCGCCAGTTCAGTGGATTGAAGACAAAGAAGCGTGCAGCGGTACTACTTCGGCGTATCTGTCTGCCGAGCGCCGCGGCTGCCTCGGCATAAAGGGAGACAGCGTACCGTTCGATCGTCTCTGCCAGGCGCCGCTGCCAGGCAATCCGCTGGTCAACGATCTCGCCACTGCGGCCATCCATGCCGAAGTTATGTTCCCAGTACAGGCCAAGGCTCATCCAGGCCTGATCGCGGGCCGCCTGTCGCCCAGACATAAACGCGGGCTGGGTCATACTGACGATGGTTGCAAGTGCCTCAGCGGTGCGCAGTTGCTCCACGGCTCGCTTGACGCGTGAGGTCACCTCATTCAGAGCGGCGCAGTAGAGATCCCACTCGTTACCAAAGCTGCAGGCGAGGTGGGGAAGACTGGCGCCGTAGGTCTGCTCAAAATCGGCAAAGAAATCCTGCTGATTGGAGACGATCACTTTGCGTGCGGCGGTGGTTTTTTGCCTGGCAGCAGTGACGAACTCATCGGTGAGGGTCTTCAGATCGTCCCATCCCTTGCCAAAAGCGCCGATTACGCGGTAAGGATAGCGGCGCTGAAAGTCGGAGTTCGTGTCAACGTATTCCACAGCACCGGCTGGATCGCGGGCTTCGGCGTAGCCACCGATACTCTCATTGCCGTTGAGCATCGAGTTCCACTTCATTAAGATGCGGCTGCCGTCTGGTCCTCGCATCCAATAGATCTCGTGTTCGCGATCGCCGGCATTCGCAATCACACTGTCGCAGCCGCAAATCCCTTTCCAGCTGTACTTTGCCCCGGCGCCGGCCCATAGGGCAGCGAGGCCATAGGGTAGGGTCTGGTTCTCCATTGAGATGGCGATAGGAAACCGCAAATTGAAACGCCGCTCAAGGCCACCCATGTAGTACATGCCGCGGAGCACTGCCTCGGCAGGAGCCCCACCCAGACAGACCACAAGCGCATTGAGGGGGGCGCTGATATGCCCATCGCGGAGGCGGGCGATCAGCCGTGCGAAAGCTGCAGCCGGTTTGCGTTGTTCGTAGGTCCAGATCCAGTAACTGCCGTCACAGTTCCAGCGACTCTGATACTCAAGGGGGGCGCTAGCGGTGGCATCGGCGAGATCAAGGTAGTAGTCGATCATCTCGACAAAGGCGTCGAGGTAGGTGGCTTCATCGGCGCTCCACCAGAGGTCGGTATGATCATCGGCCGCGAGGTAGATGCGTTTGCGATTGTCCTGCGCCAGGGCGCCAAGGGTGATGCCACCGGACGTGATCAGGGCAGTTACTGCGGCCAAATGACGCAACATATCGCGCCGGGATATTCGATAACCCTGTATCCCGGGAGGTGGTTCATCGTTCATGAATCTTCCTTACCGTTGCTGAAGGATCTGGAATGGGCAAGTTAGTACGACAACGAGAATTGTCATTCCGAGTACCTGATGGCCCGGCGGTGGGCCAGTGGCGCCGGGAGCAACCCATGTCACCCCGAGCGCAGCGAGGGGTCTTGAGGAGCATGGGCACCGCTAGATTCCTCACTCTGCCTGCGGCTCCGTTCGGAATGACATGAATCATATGGTTCTGAGTAGCGCAGCGCGGAATCGTCCGTCCTCGTGGCTGGAAGACCCCGCGCGGAGCCTGCCCTGAGCGAAGCCGAAGGGTGTACCCTGAGCGAAGCCGAAGGGCTCGGTGTGACAGGCGGTGGTCGGCATCAGGATTCGCTTCCACGGTGAAGTCTCGTTGTCGTACTAGCGCTGCATAGCCTGTGCTGCCAATGGATCGTAGCGATAGAGGAAGCGTGGCCATCCATGATCCCAGCGCTTCGGGAGCACGCGCAGCGGCTTAAAGCGATCGCCGAAGTCTGTTTTCAGGACGTAATAGTCATTCAAAAATGCGGTGACCTCATACGTTTCGAGCGGATAATTCGCGAGAATGTATGCCGGTCCACCTGGCTCGAGTGATGGTAGCAGAATTGTGCGGACAAGCGGATGGTCTGCAACGACTTTGCCAGGGCCGCGCACCATATCCTCGAGCGCGACCCAGTGTGCCGCGGGGTAGGTTTCGTAATCGTAGGCGAGTTGTCCAACTGAGGGTAGATAGGCCGGGCCATCGAGGGACTTGAGGGTTGTAACCAGGTCAGCGTAACTTGTTGCAGCACGTGTCGAGGTTATTACATTCAAGGGATTGTAGAGCAAGAGGGCCAGGCTGGCAAACAGCGCTAGCAGATGTAGTCGATACCGAGATACGACCGTGTATTGCTGTGTCAGGCGCTGCAGCCCAATGGTGCCGCTGATGATGAAGAAAGTGCCCATGGGAATGTAGACATTGTCCGAAGATCCCGGATCAAGGGTGCCAAGCAGCCCGGTAAACAGTGCAGCGCAAAACTGCACTGCAAGAACATCTGGTGCAGGTGGGTGCCGCACCAGCGCGTGTAAGCTGAACCATCCGCCGAGAATAGCAAGCACGCCGTAGTTGAATATAGCGAAGCTAGAATAACGTAGCAGGCCTCGAAGCGAAAGTTCTGACCATGCTCGTGGAACTTCCAGGGTGAAGAAGTGGAAACGTGGCCCGAGCACCATGGGGCCAAGCAGATAGAGGCCTGGCCCAAGGAGCGCGGCGACCATCCAGTACGGCCATGAACGCCGTAGACCCTCGCGCCACGTTAGGGCAACAACGCCACCGACCGTGAACAGTGCACCATGCTGCTTGAACCAGAACGAAGCCACGAGGATCACAATCGCCGCCAGGTTCCACCGGCGTCCACGGTCAAGGACAAGCAGATAGGTGCCGAGGAGCGCGGTGAAAAGAAACCACGAGTCAGAGTGGGCCGTGTCAAGGTACGCGTCCATCGTTCGATAGGCTGCTGCAAAGAGACCGATGGCGACGAGGCTCCACACGGCGGACTGTGTGTGGTGGCGCACGAGCAGGAAGACTAGCAGCGCACTTCCCGCCATACCCGCAATCGAAAAGATGCGTAGCGCGATCATGTCATTGCCAGGCAGGTTGACAAGCGGTGCCGTGGCCAGGTAGTAGAGTGTGTTGTAAGCAAGTGGTACGTAGGCCGCCGATGGCTCGGGATAGATCGGTTGGAAGGTAGCGGCCTGGCGTGCGTGTTGCAGGACCGTTCCCTCCATTAGGTCAAGATTCAGCGGAAAGGCTGCGTGGTTATACCACAGGAAGAGGTTAAAGAGTATATGTGTGCCAAGCAACGCACCAATGACCCATGCCGCGATTGACAAAGGGCGACTGCCTGGCCGTTGCGCAAGCACAAACTCGATCGCGATCAGAATAACACCTATGAGGAACAACCCAACGCGCCCAAACATCAGCATGCTCAAGGGCCAGACTCCTTCAGGTAACCGCCATCGATGAGCGCATCAGCCACAGCATTGGCAACAACGGCATGACCAGTGATAAGCAGGTGCAGATTGCGCGGCTGGTAGAGACAGGCGCCGGCTTCTCGGTGCAAAGCCGGAAGCAAATCAAAATAGCCCACGCCGGAAGTATTCGCCAGATTCAGTGTGGTTCGTTGTGGGAGGGTGGTATCGAAACGTGGATCAGATAGATCAAGCGGTCGCGGAAAATAGAGTAGATCGTCACGCGAGCACGCCTGCACAGGCGCCGGCACCAGAACGATCATCAAGCGTGCACCGATCTGGTCGGCTACGCCTGCCATAGCCATGAGTCGTTCCTTTACGATCGCCTGAGCTCCGGGATCTGCGACGGGTCCCGTATGCTCCAGGGCGCTGAATTGCCCCAGGAAGGAACCATGGGGGCGCGGACGGCCAGTCACTAGTTCAGCCAGCGGTTCGTGGATCCGCAACTTAATCCAGGTCTGAAGCTGCGACAGGCGCAGCACGGCGGCGAGACTGTGCTGATGAGGGTGATTGAAGCCGATACTAGCATGAAACACTTCGTTGCTGATCAGCACATCTTCGTAGTCATTCACGAACATCTCTACGATGATCACATCGGGTTTATAGATAGGGGCGTAAGTTTCGACCACAGTGGCGTACTGATTGGGCCCATACCCGGTCATCGCGAAATTGAGCACCTCAACTGAGCGACCGTCTGAAAGATCGCTCAGACGTCGCTCGAGGAGGCGAGGCCAGGCCTGGTCCGTGTCAACGCCCTCGGCGCTGGTGAAAGCATCGCCTGTAACAAGTACGCGTAGAGCAGCGGGGTTTTTGGGAGGTGCATACTCCGGGCCTGGGAAGCCGAGGCTATTGCTCTGTACGACATAGTCGTAACTCTCCCAGCGCAGACGGGTGGTCTGCTCGGGTCGCAGGCGCCAGCCAAATGGCTCGCTGGGTTCTAGAGCCAGGCGTTCGCCCCAGCCCAACGCCTCTTGTGGGTCGAAGCGGCGCACGAGCAGTTCACCACAAACAAGCGACGCATAGAGTGCGATGAGCGTAGTAGTGGCAAGCAAACCGACACGCCTGTAGCTCCAGCGTTTGAGCTGTAATATAGGCGAGCGTAGCGCCCGGCTCACGGCAAACTCGAGAAAAACGGCGACGCCGAGGCTATACCCTGCAACGAGCAGGATGTGCACCATGGTCATCGCCGGGTTGGTGACTGCCGGATGCACGACAGTCATCACAATTGGCTGATGGACAAGGAAGAAGGCGAAGCTGCGGTCGCTCAACCAGCGCCAGACCGTTGTTCCCGGCAGTGGTTGGGCCAGGAGGTTGTAGAATAGCACAAATAGTCCGATCCCCGAGACTGCCGGGGCAAGCGCCATACCAACGAGCGAGAGTGAAAGTGGGATAGCGCCAAGAACGGCGATTAACGCTGCAATGCGAACTGGCGCTGTGCGCAGCAGCGAAGCTGTATGCTCACGATCGTTGGCGAAGGCGGCGGCGAGGCTCATTCCAAAGAGGAATTCCGGCAGACGCGTAATGAAGATAGCACCACGTTGCCAGGCATCAAGATAATCGCTCAGCACAAGCAGGCCGGCCAGGCGTACGATCAGGGCTGTGCCCCCGACGATGACCAGCAGCCGCACAGGCCCTAATCGCTGCAGGGCTGCCCAGAGGAGGGGAAAGACCAGGTAGAGCTGAATGATCAGGCCTATGTACCACCACGATGGGTTGAAATAGTACATGAGCGAGGGCGTCGCGCGAAAGCCGATCAAGCTCAGGTATGTGGACTTGCTGAAGGGTGAGAGGCCGAGTCCGAGAAGAAGCCATGTCGCAATGAACAGCAGGTGGGCGCCGATCCAGAGCGGGTAGATACGGCTAAGGCGACGCCGGTAAAAGCCTTGGACGTCCAGGCGTTCGCTGTGCTGGCGGCTAAGCAGACTCCAGCTGAGCCCGAAGCCACTCACGATGAGGAAGAGTTGCACACCTGCGTCCCCGAGCCAGCCGATGTAGCGCAGCAGGTTGAATGGCACGTCCCAGAGACCCATTCCCGTCATCGGCTGGAGTTGGACGATACGCTCGTGGAGTGGCGGCCACTCTGCAGAGGGATTCGCGATTAGTGGGAAGCCAAAGAGTTGCTCGGCAACGTGGTTCAGGAAGATCCAGCCTATGGCCAGAACCCGAAGCGGTTCAAGCCACACATGTTGTGTAAAGCAAATACTTTGCGTCCGCGTCACTTCTCCGCTACTTTCGCGCGTCGCTGCCGCTGCATTGCCGCAGCGCGCCACCCGACCAGCCCCGCAAGGGTGCTGGTTCCAAGAGTCAAAATACCGGCAAGCACCGGATGTTGTTCGCTCCAGCAGACTAGCGGGCGGGCAGTCGAGGCGTACATGGGCCGCAGCATGCCGCGCGCCCGCCCACGCAACGACGCGCCGCTGAACTCCGCTTCAATGGCATCGGTGATTGCCACCTGGCCGGTAGCACTGGCAGCGGCCACCTGCAAGTAATAACGCTGACCAGAGAGGAGCCAGGCGAGCCGGATTTCGTGTTGTCGGGTCAGATGGCGATGGACCTCGCCAGCGACAAGTGGTGGCGCCCACGGATCGCCGGGTTGTTCGCGCAGCCACACTTGACCAGTCGTATCAATATCAGTTTCCCAGCGGATGACCAGCGTGTCGTCCTCGCTGCTTACCGTGAGCTTGCTAATCACCGGCACTGCACCAGTGCGCAGCGCTGCCTTGCCCGAGGCAGGGCGCAGCACCGGCATTTCGTCGAGTACCAGGTCGGATGCAGGCGTTGCCGGCTGTACACCCATATCGGCTAACAGATTGCAGGTGATCTGGCGCAGCCGCGGATCGGGCTCTACAAGCTCAAGCCCCCAGGACCAGCGGTTTGTACCACTGGCGAACACTTGCGCTCCGCTCGATGCTCGATAGCGTATGACGTGGGTAACGGCCCGCTGCACCGTATACAGGTGACCAGCATCGGCCAGCAAGGGACCATAGACTGGGGTCGCCGCCAGTATCTCAATGTCTGGCGGGTGTGGGCTATCGACATGCACTGCGTCCCACTCCCAGCCGATCAGGTCATTCCCGATATCAACGTATGTGCCTTCGGGTAGTTGTTCAAGCCCAGTATGGCGATAGATCCGGTCGCGTGCGTATTGTGCATCGACCCGTAGCGGAAAGCCGCGCTGGTCATTGTCGCCAACGTACTGCATACCGACCAGGAGTTGCTCCGGCTGATTGACACCCGCTGGATCGCGCCAGGTACCGGTGTAGTAACCGCTCGGGTCGGGGGTGCCTGACTCGGTAGTCTTGTAGCAGACCATCACACTTTCGGTTGCCCCAGTCCATGGGTCGTTCTCGAAGCGAACCCGCCAGTAGCCAACGTTGGAGGAGAAGAAAGCCAGGTTGACGCCGGCGTCGCGCGCCGCGGTGATCGCATCGCGCATCTCCTGGCTCCAGTACTCGTCGTGGCCTGACGAGATAAACAACTGACGTCCGAGGAGCACATTGCGCGCCCCGACCTTCCCACTCTGGTGGGTGTCCAGGTTCGTGCAGTAGCCGACATCGTAGCCTTGCGCCTCCAGCCAGCGTACCAGCGGATACTCTGCGTGCAGATAGCAGTCAAAGCCGTGGAGACTCTGCAACCCGGTGTACGGACGCAGCAGGGAGACGCGCACCGCCCGCGGTGCGCCGGATACTGTCGAACAGTTGCCGCTGTTGAAGGTATAGAGCGACTTGCCACCGTAATTGTTATAGGCGTGATAGGTGCTCACACTCTGCTGATACAAAATGGGACGTAGGCGCGTATCGTCGCGCACAACGAAGTAGACGTGGGCCTCGCCACCGGTATCGGGTCGCACCAGCTTGGCGATATAGATCCCCGAAACCCAGTCTGGCCCGGTTTGCACCTGTACGCTGGCGGCCCAGTGGGCGCAGCTCGCCAGGCCCGTCGCCGCATCGCGGTGCGGGGCAGGCTGCTGGTAGCCGGTCAGGTCCTCAAGCCGGGCAATCAGCCGCCCGCCGGCCCCGCCATAATACCCACTGCGATAGAGCAGGACATGATAGTATGGAGCGCTGGTATTCACATAAATTGTTATCGTATCACCAGCGGTTATGCTCGTTGCACTGGCAAAACCCTCGATGTCGCCCAGATCGCGGGTGACCTGCCAGTCCGGGTCGCCAGGTAGCCGATTCTCTGCGACGACGGGGTTGGGAGTCAGATCAGTCGCGCCACGAAAGGGCGGCGTGACCAGACGTGCGGGGGGGACCAGTCGGCCCGGGGCACCACAGGCTGCGAGCGTGGCCATTCCGGTGCCGGCTGCGATGCCGCACAGGAGTTCCCGGCGCGTAAGCTGCAGTTCTATGATGTGCCGATCGTTGTGCATGGGCGTTAGCGGTTTAGATCCTGGCTCTGCTTTCTGTGAACAACTAATTCTACGAGCGTGCTACCAGCAAGATACCAATGCAAATCACGAACATCCCGAGCGCGCGTAGTGGATTGACCTCTTCGTGCAGCACCAGCCAGGAGGCGATAAAGACAAGCACCTGGTTGAGGCTGACGAAGGGATAGGCAAAGCTCAGGTCGAGCCGCGAGAGGGTAATTAGCCAGAAGAACGTGCCGATAACGTACATCAGGAGCCCACCGACCACGAAGGGTGAGGTGGCGATCTGCCAGACAATCTTTGGCACGCCCACCAGGCTGACGCTCAACGGGCCCATCCCGCCCATGCCGTGTTTGAGCAGGAGTTGACCGATGACACCGAGTACGGTAGCGGCCAGAATAAGCAGCAGCGTGTCCACTGGTATTCCTCCTACTCTCGACCTGATCAAACGCGAGCGTGCCGTCATAGAGGTTTTTTCGACATGCTGCATACCTTATCCTTCCGGCGAGGTAGCGAAGCGAAGCACCTCGGTGTCCTGATGCCGAGATGCTTCGCCTCGCTCAGGGTGACGCCATGCGGGAGCGACAGAGCGAAATGGTATCAGTACCCGGGATGGTGGCATACGTACGATGACAAAGCCAGCTACCCAATCGGGTTGCTGTAGTCCGTGACAGTCACGATACCAGCAGTGGCTAACAGGGGCCTAACGTCATCCAGGCCCGTGATGAACAGAAGCTGGACCCGGGGGCTGGCCGTCCACCACGCGCCGTACGATGGTTGCCAGTGCAGTCACATATGTATCGAAGTTGAACCGTGTCTCGATAAGCCGTCGGGCGGCGGCGCCAAGAACGGCTCGACGCTCGGGGTTGCTCCACAAGTCGGTGATGGCCTGGCGCAGTGCTGCAACATTCGACGGCGGCACCAGCAAGGCCTCACGCTCATGCTCAACGTAGCCAGCGAGTCCCTCGGTGTTGCTGGCCACTGTTGGACGCCCCATTGCAAGCCCCTCAAGCAGGCCAGTGATCCCCGCCGCGTAGTCTGAGGGGAGTACCGGCACGGCGACGACGCGAGCTCCGGCGTAGAGTGCGCGAAGCTCGGTAAAGGAGATATTGCTGAGAGGTGCTATTTAATTAATCGCTCAAGGTCTAGCCGGTGCCCGGCGCAGGCGCTGGAGCATCATCCGGATCGAGGCGACCAGTACCCAGGCCGCGCTGGAGGCGGGTGACTGCTCGTAATCCTTGCTCAAGACCCGATAGCGGTTGAGCCAGCCCAGGGTGCGCTCGACTTTCCAGCGTTGGGGGATGGGCACAAAGCCGGGACACTCTTCCGGGCGCAGGCGGATCTCCAACGCGAAGGAACAATGCTGCTTCACCCAGTCCAGCAAGCGGCCCCGATAGCTGCCATCGGCCAACACCTTGCGCAAGGTCGGGAAGCGACGCGCGGCTTCGCTCAACACCGGTTTGGCGCCCCGACTGTCGGACCACGCGGCACTGTGGACCAGCACCACCAACAGCAAGCCCAGGGTATCGATCAACACATGGCGCTTGCGACCCTTGACGTGTTTCCCGCCATCATAGCCCCGTTCGGGGCCACCGACCTCGGTCGTTTTGACGCTCTGGGTGTCAATGATGGCCATCGTTGGGGTGGGAGCTTTCCCGAGCATCACCCGGACGCGCTCGCGCAAGGCGTCTTGCACCTGCTGGAGACGGCCATCCAGTCGCCAGGTGCGGAAACAGGTCGCCACGGTATGCCAATTCGGATACTCGTGGGGCAGATAGTTCCATTGACAGCCCGTGCGGGCGCGATAAAAGATCCCATTCAGCACACCGCGCCGATCGACTGTTGGGCGACGCCCACGGCGATGTGGCCCTTGCGCCACCAAAGGAGCGACCAGTTCCCATTCCGCATCTGTCAGATCCGACGGATAGGCCTGCTGCACTTCCAAGGCTTCCTCAGGCTGATAGCGCGTCTTCATATCAGCCTCCTTCGCTCTACGGCTCCTCATGATCATGGTACCGCGGCCTGCAAGGGGCTGTTTTAATTAAATAGCACCTCT
>JACAEO010000047.1 GCA_013388805.1 Chloroflexota bacterium | reverse complement strand
TTTGGGGGGTGGGGGGGTAAAGACCAGGGGCCTGCGTGGACAAACGGGGGTGCGCGGGCGTCCCGCCCGCGCACCCAGAACGCCATACGGATGTGCCAAACCCCATACGAACGTTATTCGACCAGCGCGGCGCTCTCCTCCGGCTCCTGGGGCGTCTCGCGGCCGTTGACCTGGCCATCGAGCTCGCGCTGCGAGCGGAGGCGGAGCCTATCGTCCTCCGTATCGGCGACGATGGTATCGCCCTCCTGGAAGCGGCCTTCGAGCAGTCCCTCGGCGAGCGGATCTTCGATCAGGTTGGTGATGATGCGGCGCAGGGGCCGGGCGCCGAAGGCCGGGTCGTAGCCACGGCGAGCCAGCAGATCGAGCGCGTCCTGGCGAACGTCGAGGCGCATCTGGTGCTCATCGAGTTGCTTTTGCACGCGCTTGAGCATAAGGGTGGTGATCTGCTGGATCTCCTCGTTGGTCAGCGGGTGGAAGATGATGGTTGCATCGATACGGTTCAGGAACTCGGGGCGGAACAGCGCCTTGAGCGCATCGTCCACCTTACGGCGCATATCAGTCTGGTCGATCTCATCAGCATTGCCACCGAAGCCGATGCGGCTGGCGCGGCGGATGTGCTCAGTGCCGACGTTGGAGGTCATAATGATGATCGTATTGCGGAAGTCGACCTTGCGGCCCTTGCCGTCGGTGAGGTTCCCATCCTCGAGCACCTGGAGCAGCAGGTTGAAGGCATCGGGGTGAGCCTTCTCAATCTCATCGAAGAGCACGACGCAGTAGGGTTTGCGGCGCACGGCATCGGTGAGCTGGCCGCCTTCGCCATAGCCGACATAGCCAGGGGGCGAGCCAACGAGGCGCGAAGTGGTATGGCGCTCCTGGAACTCGGACATGTCGATCTTGATCAGGCTATCCTCGGAGCCGAACATGAACTCGGCCAGCGTCTTGGCCAGTTCGGTCTTACCGACGCCGGTAGGCCCGAGGAAAATAAAGCTGCCGATCGGGCGCTTGGGATCTTTGAGCCCTGCACGGGCGCGGCGGACCGCCTTGGAGATGGTGACGATCGCCTCCTGCTGGCCGATCACGCGGTTATGGAGGAAATCTTCCATCTGCATCAGCCGCAGGGTCTCATCGCCCTTGAGGCGGGTAACGGGGATGCCCGTCCACATCCCGACGACCTCGGCGATATCCTCTTCGGTGACATAGGGCCGTTCAGCGACGCGATCCTCGCCGCCGGCGGCGCCCATCTCCTGCTCGATAGCGCTGATACGGCCCTGCATCCGTTCCTCGCGCTCGCGGAGGTCGCTGGCGAGCTCGAACTGCTTATCTTCGAGGGCGGCCTCGCGCTCCTTGCGCAGCGCTTCAAGGCCCCGGAGCGCATCCCGGAGCTGCGGTGGGGTCGCGCTGCGATACATACGCACGCGGCTGGCGGCCTCATCGATCAGGTCGATCGCCTTATCGGGCAACTGGCGGTCGGGCACATAGCGCGCAGAGAGGGCTGCGGCCGCCTTGATCGCCTCATCGCTGATCTGGAGCTGGTGGAAATCCTCGTAGCGGGACTTGATCCCGCGCAGGATCTGGACGGTATCTTCGAGGGTGGGCTCATCGACCATCACGGGCTGGAAGCGGCGCTCGAGGGCGGCATCGCGTTCGATATACTTGCGATACTCATCGAGGGTCGTCGCGCCGATCGTCTGCAATTCGCCGCGTGAGAGGGCGGGCTTGAGGATATTGGCGGCATCGAGCGTACCTTCGGCCCCACCGGCGCCGATGATGGTATGGAACTCATCAATGAAGAGGATGCAGCGGGTCTCTTTAATCTCATCGATCACCCGCTTGAGGCGCTCTTCGAACTGGCCGCGGTACTTGGTGCCGGCAACAAGCGCGCCCATATCGAGGGTGACGACGCGCTTACCCTTGATGCTATCGGGGACATCGCCCTGAATGATCCGCTGGGCCAGACCCTCAACGATCGCCGTCTTACCAACGCCGGGCTCACCGATCAGGGCCGGATTGTTCTTGGTGCGGCGCGAGAGGATCTGAATGACGCGCTCGATCTCATGCTGGCGACCGATGATCGGATCGAGGCGTCCGGCCTCGGCCATCTCGGTCAGATCGGTGCCGAGGGCGTCGAGGTAGGGTGTCTTGGACTGGCGCTGGGCACCGGCGCCGGCGGTTGCGCCGCGCTGCTCGGCGGTGCCGGCGGTGCCGTGGCGCAGCACGCGCATCACCTGATTGCGCACCTGTTCGAGGCTGACGCCCATGATATCAAGCACGCCAGTTGCGACGCCCTCGCCATTGCGCACCAGGCCGAGCAGCAGGTGCTCGGTGCCGATGTAGTGATGGTTCAGGCGGCTGGCCTCCTCGATCGCATACTTGATCACCTTCTGGGCGCGGGCGGTCAGCTCCTGGTCGTTGGTGGGTGTCCCTTCGCCCATACCAACAATGAACTCGACGGCGCTGCGCGCCTGTGCCAGCTTGACACCCAGATCATCGAGGACGCGCGCCGCGATCCCCTCGCTCTCGCGAATGAGGCCGAGCAGGATATGCTCGGTACCGATGTAGGGATGGTTGAACGAGCGCGCCTCTTCATGCGCGAGCTGCAGCACTTGCTTGGCCCGCTTGGTAAACTTACTGTAGAGGTCAGACATTGAAGTTCTCCACTAACTGGTGCGGTGCCGCCCGCATCGGGATCATGCGTCGGTCGGCTCCTCGGCCTCGGCGGCCTCGCTTAGATCGCGGTTGAGGCGGAGGCTCAGCCCCATCCGCTTACGCGCCGGGTCGATGCGGATAATGCGTGCCCGCACGGTCTGACCCTCGGCAACGACCTCTTTCGGATGCTGAATCCGGTCGTCACCCATCTCGGAGACGTGGATGAGCCCCTCGATGCCATCCTCGATCCGGGCGAACGCGCCGAACGAAGCGAGCTGCGTAATAGTGCCCTCGACGATCTGCCCAAGCTGATACTTCTCGCCAGCGCGCGTCCAGGGTTCGCTCTGGGTGCGCTTGATCGAGAGCGCGATCCGCTTACGCTCGTGGTCGATGCTCAGAATATACACCTGTACCTTATCGCCGACCTTGAGCACTTCGCCGGGATGTTTCACCCGGCTCCAGGAGATCTCGGAGAGGTGCACGAGGCCATCAGCGCCACCAATATCGACGAAGGCGCCGAAATCGCACACCGAGCTGACGGTGCCGGTGCGGATATCGCCCTCGTGGAGGCTCGCCAGCAACTCGTCCTTCTTGCTCTCGCGCGACTCCTGGACCGCCTGGCGCTCGGAGAGGATGAGCCGATTGCGGTTCCGGTTAATCTCAATCACTTTCAGTGACAGATCGGTATTGACCATTCTGGCCATATCGGACTGTTTCTGGGTGTCGGGGCCCCGGCTAATGCCCGACACCTGTGAGGCGGGGACAAAGCCGCGCACACCATCGAGGTTAACGAGCAGCCCGCCCTTGTTATAATTGACCACCCGGGCGGTGATGACCTCACCGCGCTCGTAGGCCGCCTGCAGCGCCCGCCAGCTGCGCTCCTGGCGCGCCTTGTCGACCGAGAGTATGGCGCGGCCCTCTTTATCTTCGGACTGGACCACGAAGACCAGCAGTACATCGCCGACCTGGAGGGCGGCCCGGTCTTCCGGGGTGAGCGACTGCATCTCGCGCGCAGGGATGATCCCCTCGGCCTTGGCGCCGATATCGACCAGAATCTCGTCACGATCGATACGCATGATCTTACCATCGACCGTGTCGCCATATTTCAGGTTTCGATAGTCGTGCGCCGGGTCCCTGAGGTATTGCTCCATCAGGGCCCGCTCCTCGGCCTCGGTCGTCAATCCGTTCTCAGCCTGACCCGGCGAGGATGGCGCGTCGGACCCTTCGGTGATCCCCTTCAGTTCTTCCATGCGCCGTCCTTGCTCAACGCGCGGGATCCAAAGACGCGGCTGGGAGAAACACGAACAGTCGCTCACATTATACGCCGGGCATCATTAAAACGCAAGGGTATGAGGGTAAATACGGCATACTGACGCGCTAAAGCGCGGTTGCGAATCCGGGTGGCGGGATGAACCGCCGGCAGACGTTAGAGCGGGACGACGTACATGCCAGCCCGTTCTCCGCCGGGGGCAGCCCCGGGGGCGCGCGCCTGGGCGGGCGCGAGGCCGATGCGCCGCAGGCCGAGGTAGGCGTCCTCATTGCAGAGCAGCTGTGTTTCGGTAGCAAAGGCGAGGAGGGCGAGGGCCTGGTCGACGGGCTGGCCAACGACGCTGAGGCCGAGCCCGGGGAGGATGACGGTGTGGGCCTGGCCACTGGCGAGGGCGAGGCGTGGCCGGCTACTGGCGGGGCTGGCGCTCCAGTGGCGATAGATGGCACGGGCGGCCTGCTGGGCGTCGCGCAGGGTGCTGATCGGGCTCTGCTGGCCGGTTGCGCCGAAGATCACGACCAGTTGCTCGCCGCTGCGGCTGATCAGGGCGTCGTAGTTGCGGGCCGCGGCTGCGGCGACGCTAGCGGCGGCCCGCAGGCGGGCCACCGGCATGCCGCCGGGCGGGGTCGTCAGGGCCAGCACGGCAACATCGCAGGGCAGCCCTTCGGATGGGAGGTGCCATTCGACCAGCGCAGCACGAGCGGGCAGCTCAGGCAGCAGTTCACGCAGCCGGCTCGCGGCGCGCTGCTGCTGGCGCAGGCGATTGAGCGCGTAGCTGAGTTCGCCCCACGGGCCGTCGCTGACTTCGAGCTTGTGTTCAGCATCGTCGCTGCTGATCGCGGCCGCGAGACTGCGCAGATCGCGCTGCAGCGCGATCTGGTCCCAGATGATCAGCCCGGCGGCGAGCGCAAGCGCGCCCAGGGCCAGCCAGGGGACGAACAGCAGCGCCAGCGCAGCCACCGCCATGGCCAGCAGCGCCAGCAGGGGGCGCAGGCGGCGACTGGCTTGGCCGGGAGCAGGCAGGCGCATGGGGGCCCCGCTGCGATATGTGCCGGTTCGCTGGCCGACGTGGGCAGGGCGTATGGTTGCGCTGGCCTGTGCGGACCGGCCGATGGACTGGGGTCTGGGCGACGCCGTGCCCGCGCCGTGGCAGAGCCCGGCACCGTGGGAAGCTGAGCATACCACCGGGCCAGGGCATATGACCAGGGGGCGTAGATTACAGGTGGGAGACAGGCGCGGCGTGGATCAGTCTTCGCGGAGGATGTAGCCAGCGCCACGCACCGTGTGGATCACGCGCGGTTCGCCGCCGGCTTCGAGTTTCTGGCGCAGGTAGCGCACATAGACCTCGATGATGTTGCTTTCGCCACCAAAGTCGTAGCCCCAGACGCGATCGTAGATCACTTCGCGGGTGAGAACCTGGTTGGGGTGGCGCATGAAGAGCTCGAGCAAGTCATACTCCTTGGCGGTCAACTCCACCCGGCGCTCGCCGACCCGCAGCTCGCGGGCCGCGGTGTCGAGCGCCAGGTTGCCGAAGCGGAGCACCTCGCTACCGGCGCTGGCCTGGCGGCGGCGCAGCTGCACACGGATGCGCGCCAGCAGTTCCTCGAAGGCGAAGGGCTTGACCAGGTAGTCGTCGGCGCCGTTCTCCAGGCCGCGCACCCGGTCGGCCACGGCATCACGGGCGGTGAGAATGATGATCGGGATATCGGAGGCGGCGCGCAGGCGCCGGGCCACCTCAAGCCCATCGATGCCGGGGAGCATCAGGTCGAGGATGACCAGGTCGTGGCTGGTCTCGCGGGCGGCTGCCAGCCCCGTGGGGCCATCGGCCGCCACGGTGACCTGAAAGCCCTCGAGGACCAGGCCGCGCCGCAGGTAGTTGGCGATCTCTGGCTCGTCTTCGATGATCAGGATGCGATGCATACCAGTCTGGCCCTATGCGATACCATCAGGGGCGACAACGACCAGGATGGTGGGTTGCTTGTGCTGATCGGCCATCGCCGCAAGTCTACACGATGGGCTGCGATTCTGTCCAGACGGCCGTGGCCGCCAGGCTCGTGTATAATGCCAGCTACTGAGCAGCAGGAGCACACATGAGCATTGATCAGCTGGTAGCCGGCTGCGTCGGCCAGATCGAGGCCAGTCACGGCGCCCGGGAGCAGGTACTGGCCGCCTCGCGCGGGCTGATCCGGCTCTGCGCCAACAGCATTCGTGCCGCCCATCGCAGTGAGTTCGCCGAGGCGGAGCGCCTGCTCGGCCTCGCGGCGGAGACCGTCGCCCAGATCGCGGCCGCCACGGCTGGTAGCCCGGAGATCCGCTTCGCGGGCTATGCCCAGGATGCGCTCAAAGAGTATGCCGAGGCCCACCTGGTGCTGGCCTTCCTCGCCGGGCGCGCGGCCCCCAGCGCCACGGCGCTCGGGGTTGATCCTGCCCCCTATCTCAATGGCCTGGCCGAGGCGGCCAGCGAGCTGCGCCGGACCATCCTCGATGGGCTGCGGCGCGGCGAGACGGCGCGGGGCGAGGCGTTGCTCCAGGTGATGGACGACGTCTACAGCGCCCTGGTGACGGTCGACTACCCCGATGCGATCACCGGGGGCCTGCGGCGTACCACCGATGCCCTGCGCGCCGTGCTCGAGCGCACCCGCGGCGATATGACCGCAGCCATCCGCCAGGATCAGCTGACGGCGGCAATGCGCGAGTTGGAGCAGAAGCTTGGGGCGGCATGATGGGAGCGGCATGGAGCTGACGCAGCGCGAGCTGGCGATGCGCCGCTCTGACGTCGCCTACGGGACGGCAGCACTGCCCGCGGCGGTGCTCGACGCGATCGGCGCCTGCGCCGAGGCATGTCGCGCGACCCTGCGTAGCCTGGAGGGCGAGCGCGAGCGCCTGCGCGCCGTCCTCGACCGACGGATCAGGCCGGCCCCCGATGGGCCGGCGCGGCGGCTGTGCGCGGTCGATGGCGCCCACGCTACCGTGCCAGCAGCCGGGGCTAGCTTCGCGGCGATTGCCGCCGCCGCGGTGGAGGAGGCCACCCTGACCGACCAGGACGTCCTGGTGCACCTGCTGCCCCCCGTCGAGGAACTGGAGAGTGTGCTCGGCGGCCTGCGCTCCGTGCTGGAGCTGCGCCTGCTCGCCCGGCGCATCCGCGCCACCACCAGTGGCCTGTTCGTGCTCGATGGCTCGTTCTACTCGCTGCTGCTCGAGATTAACCGGCTGCTGGTCCGCTATGCCCAGGACCATCGCGCGGGCCGGCCGCCCGTCTGGTGGGATCCGTTTCGCCCCTTGATCGAGGGATTCTTCCAGGACGAGGACTGGCGCCTGGTGCTGGAGTGCCGGCGCGTGGTCGCGCATCCCAAGTCGGCCACGGCCGCCGACGATGTGCTTGAGCTGGCGCCCCACCTGAGCGGCACGGTGACCGACCGTACCCTCTGGACCAGTGTGCTCAACCCGGGGGAGTACTCGTTGCCGGTGCACCTCATCCGCAGGGACCGTCCGCACCTGCTGACGGGCTACCGCAATGCGGCGATCGCCGATTTCCGCGAACGGCGGGCGACGATCGAGCAGGGCTATGGCCAGCTCTATGTGCTCTACTATCGCCCCGACGGGTCCGGCCCGGCCTACCGCCTGGAGCTGCCGGCCGCCCTGATCGCCCGCGAACCCCTCGGCGCGGTGCTTGCCACCTTCCGCGGCGCGCTGCGCGTCAGCAGCATCCAGGAGCCATTGCCCCAGTTTCTCGCCGACGCCATCTGCCGTCAGCTTGGCCACGCGCTCGCCGCGACGGCGGAGGGCGCCCGCACCACCCTGCAGGGCGAGTTCGAGCTCGGGCTCGTTCAGCGTTACCTCGGTCCGTACCGCACCCCGCGCGCGTCTCCGTAGAACTACGTACATTTCCCCATCACGATGCCTCGTATTCGGTAGCTACCGCGGCTCGCGTACCGTACCGGTACGGAGTGACGCGGTCGGCTGGACGTGCTACCCTCATAGCAGACCGGCACGATAACCGAGTCGGAGGTGCGAGAATGATCCTACAACTCCCACAGGACAACCAGCAGGTTGTCGTACTATTTCGCCTGCCAGCACAGATCTGGGCGGATAGCATTCATCTCGTGGGTGACTTCAACAACTGGAGCACCACCGCTACGCCGATGCGACGCAGTGAGCAGTACTGGGAAGCCGTTGTGACCGTGCCTGCGGGCAGTATCTGCTATTATGCCTATCTGGTGGACGGCAAGTACTGGTGCAGCGAGTATAACGGTGTACCGCGCTCTCACGAGGCGACGGGGGCACAGGCGGTGGTGATCCCGATCGAGATCGCCCAGGCGGACGAACTGGTCCTTGGTCGGTAGGGGCTGTATAGACCCCCAGGGCGCGTGGAACGATACTGCTGACGCACCCGGGTGTGCGGCCGTCCGGCCCGCACACCCGGCGTGGGAACAATGGAGTTTGCCAGCAGTATTTCAGGGCTTGCCCCGGGGACATTGCACAAGCCCGGGTGACACCCTACGTCCCGGGAGGCAAGCGC
>JACAEO010000090.1 GCA_013388805.1 Chloroflexota bacterium | reverse complement strand
GCCGATCTCGACCAGTTTGTTAGCCTTGATGAGTTCGATCACCGCAGGTGTATTGATGTACTGAAAACTGGCCACACCAACCAGGCGATCAAGCAGCCCCAGCGTATTCAGATGGGGCAGCTGGGTGGTTGACATCGTCACGATCGATTGCACCGGCACGTCGATCACCTGGGCATCGCCGACGTCGGCGGGTGGGGGCGTGCCGCACTGCACCAGCACATAGCGGAACTGCTCCTTGGCATCACGCCAGGGGTTCAGCACCGTGATCACTTTATAGTTATTGAAGTACTCGATCGTCCACCCTACCGAGTCGCTCAGCGAAACCTTCTCCGGAAAATAGTCGATCTCAGGGTCGTAGTCCGTGACACAACCCTCGGTGAGGTTGGCAACCGGCTCATCAAGGACGGCAACCGTCGGCGCAGCGGTGGGGGCCGTGGTCGGCGCGGGGACAGCGGTGGGGGCCGCGGTCGGCGCGGGGGCAGCGGTAGGGGCCTGGGCGGCGGGCTGGCCGCCGCAGGCGCTGAGGGCCGCCATCAGCAGCAGAGCCGCGATCCAGCGAGTGGGGAAACGCATCGGGGTTTCCTTTCCAGAGCCACGCGTCCGCCTGGACGGTGGCGGCGGCATCGGTAATCAGCGTCGGGTTTGCGCAGCGATATCCGGGCGCCAGAGGCGCCGGAGCAGCCAGTCGTGGCGAGCTCGCTCACGGCCCAGGCGATCAAGCGCAGTGCAGGCCGCCGTGGTGGGCAGCCAGCCCAGCAGCTCGATCTCGCGCTCGGCGTGCAGCATGCGCTCGGCGCTCAGCTCTAGATCACGTAGCAGCAATTCGTCTGGTGCCTCAGGCATCGGCGGCTCCTTTGTGAATATGTCCCGCACCAGTGCAGCAGCTTCATGGCATAGCAAAGCTACAACTCCACGTTGGCATGCGAGCGTGAGCCGGGGATTGAGATCCGGTACAAGGTATAATTCTGTCAGCGCTGTGGCGCTGGCGTGGATCAGGTGATGCGGCAACCACGCGGGTCGTTGTGCCCCGAAACAAAAAACCCCGGCCTCTAACGAGGACCGGGGGAACACAACGGCACGGGCGCCCATCACGCGGGGTGATTATGGGGCGCGGGCCATGTTCGCCTCCTTAGCTCGAGAAGGGTTGAACAGACACGTCGCGGCAGGCGTCCTGGCTTCCGGTGTTCCTGACGAACGACCGGTCACAGTTGCGGCACAGCGCTGGACTCACACCAGCTTCCACCTTTACGCCCTAGCATCCGGGCTAGCGGGTCACCGCGACGATATGGAATTGTGTGGGTACAACCGGTGGGTAGTATAACATCGCCACCTGCGGTATGCAAGCCACAAGCATGCATATGTAACCACGCTGCGTGGATAAGCGACAACCAACACGCAGGCACTGGAGCACCCGCGCGTGGCAAGCGTGGCAGTGGATAGTCGCTGATGTTGTACTCGCGCACCTTGAACTTCTGCGGATCCGCGCCAGCACCACCGTCTTCGTGCCGGCGAGCCCCAGCAGCACAAGCTTCATCACGATGCTGTTCACCAGGAACAGGGCCGCACCACCCAGCATGATCCAGACCAGCGCCAGCGTGATGAGCTTGGTGCGGATGGTCAGCCCGCGCTCAGCCTGCCAGCTCGCAAGCACTGGCCCAAAGACGCGATTGCCGACAGGGCCGGGCTGGCGAAGTGAAACACCGCCGATGAGCGCCGGCTGGCCCCCCCGCCACAATGCCCGCATAGAGGTTAGTCACCGTGCATGAGCAGACCGGGGTGAACATGCCGTGCAGCGTGCCGCCCCCCGCGCCGACGAGGTCCTTCCGCCCAGGGGTGCGTTCGATCCACGTCGTGCCGACCCACAGGCGCAGCAGCGTCATTCTGAACGTCGTCAGAAAGATGTATTGTAGCTTTGCGCCGGAGAGCCAGGCGCTCAAGCTCTGGAACAGCGCCTGTCCCACACTCAGGGCGAGTATCACGAGTGCGCCGACCGGTACGAATCGTTCATAGTCGACGGTCAGTGGCTTGCGGAGCATACGATCCTCCTCACACCGTAACTCCCGCTCCCGCTCTGTGAGCGGGGACACCGAAGGCGTCCTGGTGCTGTATTCCCCCCACCCGGATAAGGGGTAGGGGGTAGCGGCCGCAAGTCGCGACTTTGCGCATGCCCAGCTGAGAGCAGCTCTCAGCCTTGACAAGATCCGGCTATGAATGATACCATCTCGAAACAGTGAATTGGTACGTTGTCTCATCTGGAACCGAGCTCGATGCCGCTATATGTCTACGGCTGTCCTGAGTGCGAGATCGAGCTGGAGGAGCTGCGCCCGGCCTGGCGCGCCGATGACCCGGTCGAGTGCCCGGTCTGCCATGGGCTCTGCACCCGTGAGCCCAGCATCTTCAGCACGCGTTCCCGCAGCCCTCAGGCACCCATCTACGCCTCGCCCCAGCAGGTAGCCCGCGCGGCCCACGGCCCCGACTGCGACTGCTGCCGCCCACGCAGGAGGTAGCGCCGTGATGACAGTCGCTCCAACCCGGCCCGATCGCATCCCGGTCACCGTGCTCACCGGCTTTCCAGGTGCAGGCACGACCACGGTGCTCAACCCCATCCTGCGGCTCGACGCCTGCGTCCACCGGACGATCGGCGAGCGGGTGCGGGAAGCATGTGCGCTGCTGCGCCACCAGCTAAACGCCCGCTTCAAGGGAGGAGACCACGATGTCCGTTGAGGCTTCTTTCAAGCCGGTTCCCCTGACCATCCTGACCGGCTTTCTCGGCGCCGGTAAGACGACCCTGCTCAACCGCATCCTGCACGCCGACCACGGCCTCAAGGTCGCGGTGATGGTCAACGACTTCGGCAGCATCAACATCGACACCCAGCTGGTCGTCGGCGTCGAGGGCGAAGCGGTCTCGCTGGCCAACGGCTGCATCTGCTGCACCATCCGCGGCGACCTGCTGAGCAGCGCGCTGCAACTCCTTGCCCGGCCCGAGCCGCCTGAGTACCTGATCATCGAGGCGAGCGGCGTGAGCGACCCCTTTGCAGTGGCCGAGACCTTCGAACTGCCGGAGCTCCGCCCGTACTTCCAGCTCGACGGGGTGATCACCGTCGTCGACGCCGAGTACGCGCGCCAGCAGCAGCACTATGAGGACCTGATCGTCGAGCAGGTGAGCGCCGCCGACATCGTGGTGCTGAGCAAGGTCGACCTGGTGGACGAGGCGCAGCGGGCCGAGGTCGAGGCATGGGTGCGCCGGATCGTGCCGCGGGCGCGCATCCTCCCCGCCGTGCACGGCGAGGTGCCCTTCAATCTGCTGCTCGGGGTTGGTCGCTACAAGCTGGAGCTTGCGCCAACGCAGCCCCACCACGAGCACGAGCATCACGAGCACGAGCACCACGAGCACGGGCCGGACTGCGACCACCAGCACCACGCCCACGACCATGGGGTAGCCTTCAACTCGTGGAGTTACACCAGCGGGCAGCCATTCGGGCTCAAGGCGTTGCGCGAAGTGGTCCTGAATCTACCGGTGGCGATCTTCCGGGCCAAGGGCCTGCTCTATCTGGCCGATGTGCCCTATCGCCGCGCCATCCTCCAGGCGGTCGGCCCGCGCGTCAACGTCACCCTGGGCGAGCCCTGGGGCGACGAGCCGCCGCGCACCCAGCTGGTCTTCCTCAGTACCCCGGGCGACCTCGACGAGGCCGCGCTCCAGGCGGCCTTTGACCGCTGCCGCACCGAGCTATCGCTGGAGCAGGCCGTCGCCGCCCAGCAGACCTGGATGCGGGGGGAACGTGCGTGAGCGAGGACGGCAGCGTGGTCGAGCTGAGTGTGGAGGACTGGCGCGCGCGGGTGCTGGCCGCCCTGCGCGCCGACGGGCAGCGCCTCACCGCGCCCCGCCTTGCCATCATTGGCTGGCTGGCCGCGCAGACGACGCCCTTCAGTGCCGAGGCCCTCACCGCCGCCCTGGCCCACCACCCCGCGAGCGTGGGGCGAGCCACGGCGTACCGCGCCGTGGACTGGCTGCGCGAGCGGGGCTGGCTGGCCCGCGTCCAGACCGAGCGCGGCGACTACACCTACGCCCGCACCCTGCCTGGCCATCACCACCACGCCGTCTGCACCCGCTGTGGTGCGACCCTGCTGTTCGAGGGCTGCTCGGCCATCGAGTCACTCACGGCGCTGCTGGCCCGCCAGGGCTTCCTCGTCCAGGGCCACATCCTCGAGCTGTTCGGCCTCTGCGCCCGCTGTCAGGCGGCGCTCGGGGGGATGCGATGACGAGCACGACCAGCATGGCCGCCCTCGCGCTGCGCCCCGCCGCCGCCGACGAGTTCTGGGCGGTGGCCCGGCTCTTCGCCGCGCTGCACCGCTTCAACGCCGCGCTCGACCCGCGCTTCCGCCTGGCCGAGGGCTGGGAGCCGCTGCTGACCATCCGTCTGTGACTGAAGGAGTGTCATCGTATGCACACACCGGTCCATCGCCGGTTCACCGCCCTGAGCCTGCTTGCCATGCTCGCCCTGCTGCTCGCCGCCTGCGGCAGCGCCCCGGCGGCCCAGCCCACCCGGGCCCCGGCCGCCCCCACGGAGGCTCCCGCCGCCGCGGCTCCGACCGCCGTACCCGTCGCCCCGACGGCCGTCCCCACCCCAGACACCCCGCCCCTCAAGGTCGTTGCCACCTACTCCATCCTCGGCGACCTGGTGCAGAACGTCGCCGGCGAGCTGGTGACGCTGACCACGCTGGTTGGCCCCGGCGGCGATTCCCACACCTACGAGCCCACCCCCCGCGATAGCGCCACGCTCGCCGAGGCGGACATCCTCTTTGAGAACGGCCTCATGTTCGAGAGCTGGATCGACGACCTCTTCACTGCCTCGGGCTCAAAAGCCACCCGCATCGCCGTGAGCGAGAACATCACCCCGCTGCCTGCCCCGGAGGGTGGCCACAGCCATAGCGACGAGGACCCGCTGGCCCACGCCTGTGAGCACTTCGAGGATATGCCCGAGCAGGTGGCTGCTGGCGGCGCCATCCCCGACGACCATACCCACTACGTGGTGACACTGACCAGCGGTGAGGGCGCTGTCACCCTCACCCGCGCCGAGGACGCCGAGGTCAGCTTCTTCCTCGGCGCCGACGTGCCCTTCGCCGTCAGCAGCGGCGGCGCACCCCTGCCCCCCGAGGCGAGCGAGGCCGTCACTGAGGGCTGCGACGCGATCGCGATCGTCTACACCTTCGACCTCGCCCCCGGCGACTACAGCGTCAGCTTCGGCCCCAACGCGGGCGACAGCGTCGCCCTGGTCTGGGAAGTGGCGAAGGCCCATGGCGAGGAGGAGCACAGCCACGGTGAGGAGGAGCACGGCCATAGCCACGGCGAGTACGACCCCCACATCTGGCACGATCCGAACAACGCGATGGCGATGGTCGAGTCGATTCGCGACGCCCTGGTCGCCGCCGACCCGACGAACGCCGCGACCTACGCGGCCAACGCCACCGCCTATCTCGCCCAGCTGAAGGAGCTGGACGCCTTTGTCACCGAGCAGGTGGCAACGCTGCCCGCGGAGCGGCGCAAGCTGGTCACCACCCACGACACCCTGGGCTACTTTGCCGCCCGCTACGGCTTCGAAATCGTCGGCACGGCCCTGGGCATCACCACCGAGGCCTCCGACCCCTCCGCCGGCGAGATCGCCGAACTGGTCGAGGCGATCAAGGCGACCGGCGTGCCCGCGATTTTCGCCGAAAACGTCAGCAACCCGGCCCTGATGGAGACGATCGCCCGCGAGGCGGGCGTGCAACTGGCGCCCACCCTCTTCACCGACGCCCTGGGCAAGCCGGGGAGCGAGGGGGCTACCTACCTGGACATGGTACGCTACAACGTCACCACGATCGTCACGGCACTGGCTGGCTGACCCTGCACACGGGGACGCGGGGAGCGTGACGGCGCTCCCCGTGTTCCCCCGCTAGCGACTCTCCTTAGCTTAGCAGCGAGCAACGCGAGCATGCATATCCCCTACAGCGGTCGCCACTACACCGACATCGTCGCAGGGGCAGCGGCCCTCGCCCTCGATGGGCTGACCGTGGTCTATCCCGGGTCATCGGAGCCTGCCCTGCGCACGGTCAGCCTCAGCGTCCCTGCCGGGGTGCGCGCGGCCCTGGTGGGCGCGAACGGCTCGGGCAAGTCCACCTTGCTGAAGGCCGTGGCGGGGCTGCTGCGACCCCAGGCCGGCACGATCCGTATCTACGGGCGACCGGTAGGCGCCTGCCACCACCGGGTGGCCTACCTGCCCCAGCGCGGCGAGGTCGACTGGCGCTTCCCCGTCACGGTCGCGCGCCTGGTGCTGGCCGGGCGCTACGTCCACCTCGGCTGGCTGCGCCGGCCCCGGGCCGACGACCGGCGGCGGGTGGCGGCGGTGCTCGAACAGCTCGGCCTCAGTGACCTGGCCCACCGGCAGATCAGCCAGCTCTCGGGTGGACAGCAGCAGCGCGCCCTGCTCGCCCGCGCCCTGGTGCAGGAGGCCGACCTGCTCCTGCTCGACGAGCCCCTGAGCGCCGTCGACGCCGCCAGCCGCCAGATCATCGCCAGGGCACTCGACGGGCTCCGGCATCAGGGCAAGACGGCCCTGGTGGCCACCCACCACCTCGACCGGCTTGACGAAGAGTTCGATCTGGTCTTCACCCTCGACGAGGGTGTGCTCCAGCGCAGTTACCGACCCCTGCCCGGCCGCGAGGCGGGGAACCTCCTGAGCATCTCTAGCAGCCAATAAGCCTGTATAATACCAGGTGGAATTGGCAATCCCGCATTGTTCCGCTCATCTCCACAGCGCTCCAGCTCCACACAGGGCTTTGTAGAGCTGTAGAGCTGTAGAGCTGTAGAGCTGTGGAGGTGAGCTCATGCGATGCCATCAAGCAGAATCGGTATAACACACTGCGCGGCATTCTACGCTCTGCGCGCTACGGTCTACGTTGATGATCGACTGGCTTCTCGAACCTTTCCGCTTCAGCTTTATGCAGACCGGGCTGGCCGCCGCGGTCCTGGTCGGCATCACCTGCGCGGTGCTGGGCGCCTACGTGGTGCTGCGGCGCATGGCCTTCATCGGCGACGCCCTGGCCCACACGGTGCTACCGGGACTGGTGGTGGCCTACCTGGGCGGCTGGAGCCTCTTCGGCGGGGCGATTGTCGCCGGCCTGCTCACCGCCCTGGGCATCGGCTGGGTCTCGCGGCGCGGCCTGGTGCGCGAAGACACCGCGATCGGCGTGCTCTTCACGGCGATGTTCGCCCTCGGCATCCTGCTGATGAGCCGGGTCAACAGCTTCCGTGACCTGAGCCACATCCTCTTCGGCAATATCCTCGGCGTACGCCCGAGCGACCTCTGGCTGATCGGCGCGATCGCCGCCGGGGTGCTGCTCACGCTCTTCCTGCTGCACAAAGAGCTGGAACTGACCAGCTACGACCCGACCTACGCCGAGGTGATCGGGCTCAAGGCCGACCGGCTGCGTTTCCTGCTGCTCATCCTGCTCGCGCTCACGGTGGTGACCTGCATCCAGGTGGTCGGGGTCATCCTCACCTCGGCGCTGCTGGTGACGCCGGCGGCCGCGGCGGCGCTGCTGACCAACCGCCTGCCGCAGATGATGGTGCTGGCGGCCCTGATCGCCGTAGCCTCGGCCCTCGTAGGCCTGTACGCCTCGTACTACGCCGACGTGGCCTCGGGCGCGGCGATTGTGCTGACCTGCACGGCCTGCTTTGGGTTCGCCTGGGCCATCCATGCGGTGCGAACGCGCCGGACCCTGGCCTGACTACGTACGACTAACACCGACGGCAACGTCACCCTCACGTTCGCGATGAATGTCGGCGACAAACCCGCCGTCTGCGGCCAGAGCTACCCCGGCGTCGGCAGCGCCGGCACTGAGGTCTCGTTTACCGACCTGCGCTTCTACGTCTCGAACATCCGCCTGGTCAACGCCCAGGGCCAGGAAGTGCCCCTCGAACTGGCCCAGGACGGGGTCTGGCAGTATCAGAACGTCGCCCTGCTCGACTTCGAGGACGGCAGCGCCGGCTGCAGCGAGGGCGGCAACACGGCTTTGAACAGCGTGGTCAAGGGCAGCGTGCCCGCCGGCCGCTACACCGCGGTTGCCTTCGACCTGGGCGTGCCCTTTGCGCTCAACCACGCCGACGTGGCTGTCGCGCCCTCGCCGCTGAACATCCAGGCCCTCTGGTGGAACTGGCAGGGCGGCTACAAGTTTATGCGCGTGGATATGCTGACTGGCGCGCCCGGCGCTGCTATAGAGATGAGCGCCCCGGCGCCAACGATGGACATGAGCGCTACCGCCCCCGCCAGCCAGGGCGAGATGGCCGAGGGTGGCACACCCGCGCCGACGGCCTGGTTCATCCACCTCGGCAGCACTGGCTGCCAGTCGAACGACCGCGCCGCGCCGCCTGCGGCGCCGTGCAGCAACCCCAACCTGGTCTCGGCCCGGCTCGACGGCTTCGACCCGAGCAAGAGTGTGATCGTTGCCGACCTGGCTAGCCTGCTGCAGCCCGTGCCCCTCGACCAGAACACTCCCGAGCCGCCCGGCTGTATGTCCGGTCCGATGGACCCGGACTGCCCCACGCTCTTCTCCAGCTTCGGCCTGGACTTGACGACGGGCGCCGCAGTCGGCACCCAGCAACTGTTCCGCCTGCAGAACCCGTAGCGGCTGCCAGCGGCCAGGAGTCAGGGGCCAGGATTCGTCCCCCGAACCCTGATCCCCGATCTCTGATCGCTGCACGAGGAGCGCGCCGATGTTCGCTGCGCAACGGATGGTTGTGATCTGCCTGGTTATCGCCGGGGCGATCCACCTGCTGATCGCCCCCGAGCACTACGCCCATGCCCCGGCCCACGGGCTGCTCTTCGGGGCGATCGGTCTGGCTCAGCCTGGCTATGTGGGGCTGTGGTGGCGCCGCCGCCGGCCGGCCCTGCGCCTGCCGGGGCTGTTGCTCTCAGGCGGGGTAGTGGCCCTCTGGCTGCTGACCCACCTGGTGGCGACGCCATTCGCCGCTGAGCCGCACCCGCTCGACTGGGCTGCGGTGGCGACCAAGCTGGCCGAGGGCGGCGCGTTCGTGGCGCTGCTCTGGCTGGATCACGCGGGAGCCTTTGGGCGGCGGCGCGGCAACCCGGCGGCGCTCCTGGCGCGTAGCGCCGCCCTCTGTCTGGGCGGCGGGGCCCTGGTCTGGGCCAGGG
>JACAEO010000184.1 GCA_013388805.1 Chloroflexota bacterium | reverse complement strand
GGGGCAAAGCCCACCTTCGTGGGCTAAACAGGCCACGCAGGTGGCCTTCGCAAGCACTAGCCGAGGCGTTTACGCCGACGGAAACGGGTCATCTGCCGAAATACAACTGTAGTACTAAGGCATGCTTCAAACTTGCGTGACAATCCAGCTTTCAGCTCCACAGCACTCCAGACCGGCTGTGTCGAGCTGTGGAGCTGTGGAGGTGTGGAGCAACGGTCACGCGAGAACGCCCGATCCTGAAACATGTCTAACCGGAGGTCGATTGCATGGAACTGGTGATCTTCACAGCTATCGAAGGACTACAGGCGCAACTGGAGCAGTGTGGTGAACTGGCGATCCTCGCGCCCTCACGGCTCGATCAGGTGGCGCGTCTGCTGGAGGGCGCCCGTCCACCCGAGGCGCTCTACCTCGATGATACCCGGCCCGCGCCGCTGCCTGAGCTCTGGCGGATCATCACCCTGGCCCGCCGGGTCGGAGCGCGCGTCCTCGTCAACTTCAACGGCTCCGCCCGCGGGGCCCTGAACGATGCCCAGGCCGCCGGCCTGCCCACACTCAGCGAGCGCGAGCCGGCCGCCATTGTCGCCTGGCTCGCCGAGCACCTCCGGCTGCGCCGGGATGCCCCGGGACGCCTGACGGTGGTCGCGGTCGGCGCAGCCAAGGGCGGCATTGGCAAGACCTTTGCCACCTGTGTGCTGGCCGAGGGCATGCGCCGCCGCGGGCTGCGCGTGCTCGTCTGGGACAGCGATATCTCCAACCCGGGGCTGGTGCCGGCCTTTCGCATCCCTGGCAGCGCGCCCTCGTACCTGCACTTGATCCAGCGCGGCCCGGCCCACTGGAATGCGGACGGCATCCGGCCGTTCATCTTCCAGCCCGAGCATACCCGTGGCACAGCCACCGGCTGGGGCGCGATCGACTTCCTGATCGGCTCGCACACCGTGGCACGCGCCGAAAACGACGTGCGCCTGCCCGACTGGCAGGGCTTCTACCAGGGGGTCGTAAGCCTGGAGGGCTACGACCTGGTGTTGATCGACACCCCGCCGGACTACCTGCGCCGGCCCTACGCCACCCACGTGCTGCAGAGCGGCGGCACTGTCGTGCTCCCCGCCCCGCCTGGCGCCCGCGAGCGGCTGGGCGTCGGGCACCTGCTCGACCACCTGCGTGATCACGCCCCGGAGCGCATCGAGCAGTGCGCACTGCTCTTCATGGAGCCGGAGCGCGGGGTTACCGCCACGGTGCGCGAGGTGGCCGCCCTCTTCACGCGCCGCTACCCCCAGGTGGCCAGCCTGGGCACCCTGCCCCGCGCGCCACGCCTGGCCAGCCTCGCCGATGAGCACGACGGCTACATCTCGATGCTCGACATCGGGCCCCATAGCCCGTTTGCCGGCGCGGTCCACCAGGTGGTCGACACCCTCTGCAGCCGGCTGGGCCTGGCGCCGGCCCTGCCCATGCCGCGCTCCAGCCTCTGGGCGCGCCTCAACGCGCGGCTCCGCGGCGAGGGCGCCGTTGCTTCGCACTCGCCCGCTATCGCCTGAACCAGAGGAGATCAACCGTGGCCCTGCCCACCCACCGCCCGCTGCTGGTGATCGAGGACGGCGGCCTCGCCGCCCTCACGCCCGAACCCACCCGCCTCCAGCCTGCCGAACCGGCCAGCGACCCCGGCATCCTCCAGCTGGTCCGCGAGGCGCTGCGCGACCGCATCAGCGCCGAGTTGCTCGACCCGGTGGCGCCCGCTGCGACGCGCAACCCTGAAGTGCTGCGCGTCTTGCGCGCCGAGATCGGCGCCCAGCTGGAGCGTGGCTACGGCCCGCTACGCGACCTGCCAACCGACGAGCGTAGCCTGCTCCGCCTCTTCCAGGACGCCCTGGGCTGGGGGGCGGCCCAGCCTTACCTGGACGACGAGCGCGTCCAGGAGGTGAAGATCATCGGCGACCTGATCATGGTCCAGGAAGAGGGCGGCGAGTTCACCGTAGCGCCGGAGCGCTTCCCGAACGCCCAGGAGGCCCTCGACCGGGCCCTGCTGCTCGCCGCGCGGCTCAACGTCCCCCTCGACCGCTCGCGCCCCCAGGATACGCTACCGCTGGCCCACGGCACACGCATGCACGTCACCATCCCGCCATGCACCCCCGAGGGCACGGCGCTGATCTGCATCCGCCGGGGGCGCCGCCATGCCTGGAGCCTCGACGATGTGCTGCGGCGCGACGCCTGTCCGCCTGAGGTCGGTGAATTGCTGCGCCTGCTGGTGCGCGCCCGGTGCTCATTCCTGATCGCCGGCGAGACCGGCTCGGGCAAGACTGCGCTGCTCGAGGCGATCGTCAACTCCTGGCCGGGCGAGCCCCACGTGATCACGATCGAAGACAACACCCTCGAGATCAACGTGCGCCATCGGGCCTGGACACGCGAACTGGTGCAGACAGCCGTCGAGCGGGGCGCCTTCGGGCGCGCCGCGCGCGAGGTGTTGCGCCAGACCCCCTCGCTCGTCGCCCCCGGCGAGACGCGCGCCGAAGAGGCCGGCGCCATCCTCGCCGTTGCCGTGAGTGGCCACGCGCTGGTCACGACCATTCACGCTCGCTCGGCTGCACGCGCGGTGCAGCGTTTCGCCGACTGCGCCGCGATGCCCGGCGCCTACATCTACGCCGGGCGCCGCGACAATGCGCTTGAGGATCTCTGCGACAACGTCCACGTGGTCATCCATCTGGAGAAGACCGGCGGCCGGCGCTACATCAGCGAGGTGGTGCTGCTCGACGGCACCGAGACCAGCAGCGAGCGCATGCGCCCCCGCGTGCTGCGCCTCGCCTGGGCTGAGCCCGGCCCTGATGCTAGCCTGCACTGGCGCACCGCTGCCCGCGTCCAGGGTGACACGCTCGTCTGGGATGGACCTACGCGCACGCCCGAGGCGCTCCAGCGCCGGCTCGGGCTGCTCCACCTCCAGGCGCAGGCCCCGACCACCACCACCGGGCGCATCGCCATCGAGACCACCGTGGCCCGCGCCGACACTGCTACCCGGGCCGGGGCAGGCGCGCAGGCCCTGGCCATGCTCGAACGGGCCTGGCGCAATCGGCGCGACGAACGGCTCGTGGCTGCAGCCCGGCGCGCGATCGCGATCGACCGTGACCTGGCCCTGCGCCTGGCCGACCAGGCACGCCAGGCTGAAGCTGAGCTGCGGCAGGCCCTCGACGCCCGCCACTGGCCGGAGGCGCGGGCCGCCTACGAGCGCATCGCCGGTGACCTGCCCACCTTTGCCGCCTATGCGCCCCCGGGCGGCTGGGCGGCCCTCGACGCCCTGATCGCAACCGGCGAGGCCAGTGACCGCCAGGCCATCGAACTGATCAGGCAGGCCCGCGCAGCCCTCGCCCAGGACCGCCCGCGCGACGCCGCCGATATCCTCGCCCCACTCGATCAAGCCCACCTCTCGGCGCCAGTCGCCCTCGTGATGCTGCGCACGCGGCGCGAGGCCCTGGCAACCCTGCACACCGCCGGCGAGATCGGCCTCAGCGCCCTCGCCCCGGTCGACGCGGCCATCGAGGCCGTTGAGCAGCAAAGGACGACGCCGTGAACCCACCCGACCCCCAGCTGATGACCCACTCGGAGAGCGCCTGGTTAGTCACGCTGACCACGCCTGCGCTCGCTGCCGCTATGGTGCTGGTGACCGCCCTGCTCCTGCGCCGGCCCCTGCTCCGGCTGGCCGCCGGAGCGCGCAGCCGCGCCGGTCGCAGCCATAACCGCCACGGTGTGCCGGCTGGCCCCGATCCCGCCCTCGGCTGGGTGCCCGACACGATCGCACCCGAGCGCCTGGTCGCGCTCTGCCTGGGGCTGGCGCTGGTGCTGGCAATCGGCCTCGCGCTGGTAGCGCCGCTGGGCCTGGCGCTGCTGCTTGGCGCGCCGCTCACCATCCTGGCCGGGTGGGGGCTGCTCGCGGTCGCCGAGCGGCGCTATGCCACGCGCCTCGATGCGGAATTGCCCGCTGCGCTCGGGCGCCTGAGCGCGCTGCTCAAGGGCGGCACCAGCCTGCGGCCAGCCCTGGAGCGCATCGTGGCGGAGTTGCCCCCGGGCCCGCTCCGCGCCGAGTGGTCGTTTCTGATCACGCGCCAGGGAACGCCCCTTGGCGGCGGCGCAATCGCCACCCCGCAGCAAGTGCTCATGGCCCTGGCCGACCAGACCCCCTCGCGCCGCCACGCGACACTGCTCAACCACCTGGGCGCAGCCGTTCCCCAGCCGCTCGATGTGCTCACCCGGCGCTGCGAGGCCGCCTATGCGGCGCTGCAGGCCGCCGAGCGACGGCGCGACGAAGTCGCGACCGAACTGGCCCAGGTACGCTACAGCGGTCTTGCCGTGGGCATGGCTGGCATCGGCATGGCAGCCTACCTCGCCTGGTCGCAGTGGGAGCGGGTCGTGGCGGCTTACAGCACGCCGCTGGGCGCGCTGGTCGGCCTGCTGGTCCTCGGCGCACTGTGCCTGCCGATCGCCGGTGGCCTGCTGCTTGCCCGCGTTGATGACATCGATTACTGACAGGGAAGAGGAGGCCTTCGGTGCGTGACCTGCTTGTTACCCCGAGCATGCCCTACCTGATGCTCGCCCTGGCCGGCGCGCTGCTGGCCATGCTCGGCCTGACGCTGATGGAGCGCGTGCCCACGCCCGCGGCACTCAGCGCGCGGGCCGGGCGCCTCAGCGCGACGGGCCGCCTCCTGGCCG
>JACAEO010000089.1 GCA_013388805.1 Chloroflexota bacterium | reverse complement strand
GTGGGGAGCCGGCAGCCTCTCAGGTATAGAGTTTCTGGCGGATGGCGTCCTGATGCGCTGCTTGCCCTCACCCCCCTCCCCTGGCAGGGGAGGGGGTAGGGGGGTGGGGTATACGAGGCCTGGGGGCGCAACGCCCCAAAAACTCTATACGTGAAAGGAGCCGGCAGCGGGCGCAGGCCCCGCTAGTCGGCTGCGGTCTCCTTCTTGACCAGCGGGTTGCCGGTCTCACGCCAGTTGACCTGAGGCATGATCAGGTGGGGCTTGATCAGGTGACGATAGCGCTGAACGACGTGGATGACCGACTCGAGCAGCGTATCGTTCAGGTAGTGCGGCTTGAGGCCCAGGCTGAGCAGGCTGGTATTGACGGCGTTGTAGTAGTGAGCCTCCTTCTCGACCCGAGGATTGGGCAGGTGGTTGATCTGCACGTCCAGGCCCAGTTCACGGCCCGTCTCCTCGACGGCCCGGGCCAGTTCGAGCACACTGAACTGCTCGGTGAACTGGTTAAAGACGCGGAATTCGCCGGGGCCAGCGGGGTTGAGCATCGCCAGTTCGACGCAGGCCAGCGTATCACGGATGTCGAGGAAGCCACGGGTCTGCCCGCCCTCACCGTAGACGGTCAGCGGCACCTCGGCGACGGCCTGCACCAGGAAGCGGTTGAGCACCGTGCCAAAGACGCCATCGTAGTCGAACCGGGTGCGGAGGCGCTCATCGAGCCTGATCTCCTCGGTATCGACGCCATAGACCACGCCCTGGTTCAGATCGGTGGCCCGCAGGCCCCAGATCCGGCAGGCGAAGTGGATATTGACGCTGTCGTGGACCTTCGAGGCGTGGTACCACGATCCGGGCATCTTCGGGTAGGGCAGGGTGTCGGTGCGACCCTTGTGGGTGATCGTGATATAGCCTTCCTCGATGTCGATATTGGGCGTGCCGTACTCACCCATCGTGCCGAGCTTGATCAGGTGGCAGGCGGGGACGTGGTCGGCGATCGCATAGAGCACGTTGAGGGTGCCGGCGACATTGTTGGTCTGGGTATAGACAGCGTGGCGCCGGTCGATCATCGAGTAGGGCGCGGCCCGCTGCTCACCGTAGTGGATGATCGCCTCGGGCTGAACATCCTGCACCACCGGCTCGAAGAAGGTGTAATCACAGATATCGCCGATGTGAGCGGCGATCTTATACCCGGTGACCGCCTCCCAGATCGCGACCCGCTCCTGCAACGAAGCGATCGGCACGAGGCTCTCGGCCCCGAGCTCGTTGTCATAGCCACGGCGGGCCATGTTGTCCACTACAGCCACCTCGTGGCCGCGCGCCGAGAGGTACATTGCAGTCGGCCACCCCAGGTAGCCGTCACCGCCAAGGATCAGCACACGCATCGAAGTTCTCCTCCACTTCTCTGCCCAACTCCGGTCGAGGCGCGCTTGCCACCGCCGGGATGTGGAGCCAGCCGTCCACAAGCGCGCCTATGATAGCGGCTCACGTCGCAGGCTGCAAATCGGGGCGGGGCCGTACGTGCTCACCGTTCTCCTGGGAGCGAGGGCATCTTGCCCTCGTAGGCAGGCCCAGGGCAGGACGCCCTCGCTCCCAGGCGCGTGTGTTGCCCCGAGTGTGAACACGTACGCGGGGCCAGGCCGGGGCTGTTGCAACGTCCAGCGCTCAGGCGCCGCGCCTCTGCCAGTAGCGCGCCAGGCCGCGCCAGCTGAGCGACAGGTCGCCCGACTGCTGGGTCAGGGCCACCTGCTGCGCCGCGCTGAGGCCAGCAGCCTCGTCCGCGCCGAGGGCATCGAAGGCGGCGATCTGCTCGGCCTCGCTCTGCCCGGAGGCCAGCCCGGCACGCACCACGTCGGCCCAGCGTACCAGTCGCTCACGAAAGTCGGCCAGGTGGAAGGCCACATCGTCGAAGGCGCCAAAGTGGGTCAGGCAGAGCCAGCGTGGCTCCAGGGCCTCGATCAGGGCCAGGGTGTGCAGCCAGGCCTCGAGATCGACGTCGGGGGGCGGCGTGGCCGGGCGGGTGAACCGCACCCCTGGCAGCCGCACGCCGGTATTGTCGCCGACGAACGCGGCGCCACTCTGCTCGTCGAACCAGACCAGGTGGTGCTTGGCGTGGCCAGGGGCGTCGTAGGCACGCAGGGTGCGCCGGCCGATGCGGAGCGTCTCGCCACCCACCAGGGTCAGGATCGTGGCGGGCGGCACAGCGATCGTGCGGCCCCAGAGAATCTCCAGCTTGTCACCCCAGAGCATGGCCGCGCTGCTGACCAGCCGCGAAGGATCGACCAGGTGCGGCGCGCCCTTTTCGTGGACGTGGACCTGCACCGCCGGATTGCGAGCCACGATCAGGCCGGTGGCACCGGCGTGGTCGAGGTGGATGTGGGTAACGATCACATGGCGAATGTCCTCAAGGAACAGGCCATGCGCCTGCAGGCCGGCCTCGAGACTGGGCAGCGTACTGGCCGGCCCCGGGTCCACCAGGGCTGGCTCATCACCGAGGAGGGCGTAACTGGCCACCACGTGGGCGCGGCCCATGTGGTGGGTGTCGATGACGGCCACGCCGTCGGGTTCGTGTGAAGCATCCATGAAACGAATGGTACCATGAAACGAATGAAATGAATGGTACCGTGGGGAGTCGTGGCCGGGTGCGCGGGCGTCCCGCCCGCGTATCCGGGGTTGCGAGCAGGATCGTGCGACGTCCACTTCCCGCAGCGGGATCTGGGGCGGCGACGCCACCCCACGGGTTGGCTGTTCGCTTGCCCGGGGGCGTTGCCCAGGCTCCGCTGCTCAGGGGATGGGCACCGGGGCGGCGCTGAGCACCCACTCGGCGTAGAGGCGGTCGAGCTCACAGCTACAGGCCGTCTCGGCGGCGCGGAGCAGGTCAGGGCCGGCCGTCTCTCGGTACTTGCCCGCCGCGAGGAAGCCCTGCAGGAAGCGCTCGAAGGCGGCATCACCGATCTGGCCGCGCAGGGCCTGGAAGAAGAGCGCCGCTTTGGCGTAGGCCACCTGCACGTAGATGCCGCGCAGCTCGCCGGGCGGGGTGGCCAGCGGCACATCACGGCCAGCCTCGCGGAGTTGCCCATAGAGCCGGCGGAAATAGTCCAGTTCCTCGCCGGCGCGGCGCGGGTCGCCAAGCGCTTCGTAGTAGAGCACCTGGGCGTAGCTGGCCAGGCCCTCATCGATCCAGGGCTCGCCCTGGGCATCGTTGCCCACCAGGCTATACCACCACTGGTGGGCGATCTCGTGGGCCACGGTGGTCTCCAGCACGCGGTCATTCTCCGCATAGAGTCTGCGCTCGATCAGCACCACGCCCGGGTACTCCATGCCCAGGAAGCGGGTCAGCGCCCCCTGGACGAGCTCCAACTCGGCGAGCGGATAGGGGCCGTAGCGGGCGTTGAAGGCGCGCAGGGCCTGCTCGGCCACGCGCAGGGCGCGCCGGCCAGCCGCGGCATTGGCGGGCTGATAGTGGCTGATGATCCGCGTGCCGTCCACGACGCTGCTGGCCTGCTCCAGGCCGCGCACGACGCCGAGGTAGAATTCGCGCTGCGGCCCGCTCACCAGGCGCTCGCGGCGCATGCCGCCCCGGCCTGGCACGTTCTCCAGCCGTGTGCCGGTGCTGACGAGCGTCCAGCTGGCCGGCAGATCGATGCTCACATCGTAGAGCCCGACATTGGTCACCGCAAAGTCGCCGCGGCTCTCGATCGGCCGCCGGTCCCAGCCGGTGTCGGCAAACTGGCGGGCAAGCACGGGGTAGAAGCCGGCGAGCGACCAGAGACCGGCCTCGTCGTTGAAGGCGCCGAAGCTCTGTGCGCTGGCATTGCGCGGCGTGCGCGCGGTGAAGCTCAGCTCGGCCTGCGTTGTGCCGCCGGGCGGGAGGGGCCAGGGCAGGGCGAGCCAGAGCAGGGTGTCGCCGTGCTCGGTGCCCGAGGCGACGGGGCGTCCGGCGACGCGCGCGGCGCTGACATCGAGGCGCCCGCCGTAATCGGGGTGGTTGGGATAGAGGCGGAAGTAGAGCCGCTCGTAGGTCACGGCCGAGCGATTGGTGAGCGTGACACTCAGCGTGCCGCGCACAGCGAGCGCGGCGGGGCTCAGGCTGGCAACGATGGTGTAGCGATCCCACTCGCCGGCACGCTCCAGGTCGCCACTGTGGGCGGGGAGCAAGGCCGCCGCCTGGGCAGCGAGAAAGGGGTCGGCGGAGGTCGGGGCCGGCCTGACTGCCGCCGCAGCGCTCGAGACGGCGAGCAGCACGAGCAGCACCGCCATGGCCACCAGCGGCCAGCGACGCCTGGGGGCGAGTTCTGATAGAAAGCGCATAACGTACCGGGGAAGGACTACCCGTAGCGAAAACGGCCAGTCCGTGGTATGCTTAGGCTGTCAGACCCAGATACTCTACCACACTGCGAGCCTGAGCTCCAGCTTTGCAGCCCGCCGCGGCAGGAAGGAGGATGGCGATGACGATCACCCACGAGCGTGCGGTAGGCGAGGCCGACCGGCCGGTCGACACGGGACCGACCATCGACGGACGCCCACTGTACACCCGCTACTGCACAGCCCCGCGCCCCGCGCATCGCGTCGGCGAGCCGAGTTTCCTCCACGCGATGCTCGTCGCCACGTGGCTCGGCCGGCTCATCGACCCGCTGCCACACCACGCGGGGGCGAAGGGTAAAAACTAGCCCCGGCTCACCTGACTGTGAGCCAGTTCTCACGCTCACGACAGCGCCACGCAACGTTTAGCTCAGTAGCACAATGCACGAGCCACGTTTGCCGTGGAGTCTGTCGAGGGCGCTATGACCTCTCGTCGCGCGTTTTTCCGCCTGGTCGCCGCCTGTGCCGCGCTGGGGACCGGCGCGCGGGCTGGCCGTTCCCACGCCGAGCAGGAGCCGGCCTACCGGGTGCACCTGCCCCTGATACGCGCCGCTGAGCCCCCACCTGAACCGCCCCCCGAAGCGACGCCGGCACCCGAACCACTCCCCGAGCCGACGCCCGGGCCGGCGCCGGGCCCCGCTCCCGAGCCGGTACCGTGGCCCAACGACAGCGGCTACCTGCTGACGGCACCGTCCGGCACGGCCGAGCAGGCGATTGCCTGGTTTGCCGCGCGCTCGACGCTCTACACCCGCTACGACCTCTCGCTGATCGTCAATGGCTACGTGCGCATCGGCAACGAGGCGGGCATCGACTGGTTCCTCGCCCTGGCCCAGTGCGCCCACGAGACGGGCAGCCTCACCTCGTGGTGGTGCGCCCGGCCGCGGCGCAACCCGGCTGGCATCGCCGTGACCGGCGCCACGCGCCCTGGCTCGCCCGACGACCCGCCGGGGCGCAACTGGGCCTGGGACGGCACGGTCTGGCGCGAGGGGGCCAGCTTCGCCGCCTGGGACAGCGACGCCGTGCGCGCCCACCTGGGGCGCCTGCTGGCCTACGCCCTACCCGTCGGCGCGGGCAACCCGGCCCAGCAGGCGCTGATCGACTACGCCCTGGCGGTACGCGGCCTGGCGACCACGAACCGCGGCGTCGCCCTGACCATCACCGACCTGAACGGGCGCTGGGCCGTGCCGGGCACCGAGTATGGCCAGCGCATCCTCGAGCTCGCCGCCCGCATGCGTGGACGGTGAGCCCGGCGGGCCATGGCTTGTCGAATCTCCACCATTGGCTCATGACCTGGCCATGGCCTTGCAGCCCGTTGCCGTGCGCAGAATCGCCCATGGACAGCGGAGAAAGACTCCCTTGACGCCCCGGCTTCGCGAGACCTATAATGGGGCTGTGTTAAGCACCCCTTAACCTCTGGTGAAGGAGGAGCCTGCTATGGGGGCAAAAGACGCCATCGCGAAGACTTGTTCCTGAAGGGGCGACGCGGGCACACGCCTGCGCCGCCCCTGATGTTTTGCATGGCGTCGCGGTTCTGCGCACTGAACACGGTGGTTCAGGCACAAATAGGAGGTATCCGATGCAGTCCGACCTGATTGGCAAGATTGAAAAGGCCCGCCGCTACGCTGCGGAACCGGAGCGCATCAAGTTCAATGAGCTGAACGTCACGTTCCACGGTGGCAATAGCAACCATACCATCTCGCTCAAGGACGGCCACTGGAGCTGTGACTGCTCGTTCTTCAAGCACTGGGGCACCTGCGCCCACGTGATGGCGCTGCAGCGCATCCTCAACCCGATGCTGACGGACGAGGCCCGCCAGTCGGAACTGCCGCTGCCCGCCCACACCGAGGAGGAGCCGGTCGGCGCCTAGTGCGATTGCAGATTGCAGATTTGCGATGGTAGATTGGGCGCGGCGCAGCTGGACACGGTCGAGGTCGCGCTGATGCCCGAACAGGTCGCCTGGAACTGCACTAGCCCGCCGGCCCGTCGTTACGAGGACACTGCGCGGCGGGGCTGATCCCCGCCGCTTTCGTTGGAGCGTATGCCACTGATCATTGCCCATCGCGGGGCCTCGGCCTACGCCCCGGAGAATACCCTGGCCGCCTTTGCCCTCGCCCACCAGCAGGGCGCCGAGCTGATCGAGCTCGATGTGCAACCCACCGCCGATGGGCGCCTGGCCGTCTTCCATGACGCCACCACCGAGCGCTGGGATGGCCAGCCACGCCCCGTCACGCAGTGTCGCTTCGAGGACCTGCGCCGCCTGGATATTGGCGGCGAGCGGGTGCCGGCCCTCGAAGAGGCGCTCGCCTTCGCCCGCGAGACCGGCATGGGGCTCAACATTGAGCTCAAGGCCACCGGCATGGGCGCCCGCTGCGCCGCACTCGTGCGCGCGTATGCCATGGTAGAGCAGGTCATTGTCTCGTCGTTCGTTGCGCAGGCCCTCCACGAGGTGCGCGCCGTTGCCCCCGAACTGGCACGCGGCTACCTCATGGGCTCCAACAGCATGCGGCCAGACGTGCGTAGCCGCGAACTGTGGCCCTTCTTCGCCCTGCGCGCCGTGGCGGCGGTCGCCTGGCACCCCTCCTACGACCTGCCCGCCATTGATCGGATCCTGCCCCTGGTGCGCCGCGCCGGCTACCAGGTGAATGTCTGGACGGTCGATGACCCGGCGCGGATGCGCGCGCTCGCCGACCTGGGCGCTACGGGCATCATCACCAACGTGCCCGATGTTGCACGCCAGGCGCTCTCCGGCACACCCGATTGACGGCCCGCACAACCTGTGTTATGCTCTGCCTGTTTTCGGCGTGAGGGAAGCCAAGGTATATGCCCAGCCAGCGCTCCAAGCAGGTCAAGCGCGTGAAGAAGCCGGCCGCAAGGTCTGGTTAGCAGCGCTTGCACGCGAGGATCGAGTGTAGGCCCGGCGCACCAGACCAGCAGGTGCCCCGGGCCTTTTGCTATCCCGAGGAGAGGCCATGAAACCGCAGTCCACCGTCGCGTTGACGCCGCGCTTCTGCCGTCCAGAGTTGTTTGGCGCCTGCCACGTAAGCGAAGGACAGACCCCGTATGCCGCTTGAGCGCTTTTTTCTGGTCGACTCGACCCTGCGCGAGGGTGAGCAGTTCGCCACGGCACGCTTCTCCAGCGCCCAGCGTCTCGCCGTGGCCGAGGCCCTCGATGCCGTCGGGGTTGAGTATATCGAGTTGACCTCGCCGGCCGCCTCGCCGCAGAGCGCCCGCGACCTGGAGACGATCGCCGGCCGTGGGCTGCGTGCCCGCATCCTCACCCACATCCGCTGCCATCCCGATGATGCCCGCCTCGCCATCGAGTGCGGCGCCCAGGGCGTGAACCTGCTCTACGCCACCTCCGAGCCCCTGCGCCAGGCCAGCCATGGCCGCAGCCTCGCCCAGATCATCGAAGAGGCCGCGGTGGTCATCGGTTACCTGAGCGAGCACAACGTCGAGATCCGCTTCTCCAGCGAAGATACCTTCCGCACCGATCTGCCTGACCTGATCCGCATCTATAGCGCCGTGGCCGCTATGGGCGTCCATCGTGTCGGCCTGGCCGATACCGTGGGCATCGCCACGCCGCGCCAGGTCTACGCTGTGGTTGACCAGGTACGCGCGGCAGTCGATTGCGACATCGAATTTCACGGCCACAATGACGCCGGCTGCGCCGTGGCCAACGCCTTCTGCGCCCTCGAGGCCGGCGCAACCCATATCGATGTGACGGTGCTCGGCATCGGCGAGCGCAATGGCATCGCTTCGCTCAGCGGCATGATCGCGCGCCTCGCGACCCTCGACCCGGCCCTGGTGGCCCGCTACGACCTGGCGCGCCTGCCTGAACTGGACCGGGCGGTGGCTGACCTGGTGGGTGTGCCGGTGCCCTTTGATGCGCCGATCTCCAGCCCCTTCGCCTTTCATCACAAGGCGGGCCTGCACACCAAGGCCGTCCTGCAGGACCCGCGCAGCTACGAGGTGCTCGACCCGGCGCTCTTCGGGCGCAGCCGCACCGTCGCCGTGGCCCATCGCCTGGTGGGCTGGCACGCCGTCGCCGAGCGCGCGCGTGAACTGGGCATCTACCTGAGCGAGACGGCCGCCCGCGCGGCCGCCGCCCGGATCAAGGCCCTCGGCGACGAGCACGAGCTCGATAGCACGACGGTCGATGAAATCCTGTATGAGTATGCAGAGTAGGGGCGCAGCGGATTGCGCCCACATGGGCAATGGGAGCACAACAATGGCACAGACGCTCAGTGAGCAGATCCTCTCCCGCGCCGCTGGACGGCCGGTGACCGCGGGTGAGGTGGTGACCGTGGACGTGGACCTGGTGATGATGCACGATAGTCTCTCGCCGAGCATCATCAGGGTCCTGCACGAGGAGCTTGGAGCCGAGCGCGTCTGGGATCCCAGCCGGGTGGCGGTGGTGATCGACCACGTGGCCCCGGCCGCCAGTGTGCAGACGGCTGAGAAACAGGCCGAGGTGCGCCGCTGGGCCCGCGCCCAGGGCATCGTCAATCTCTTCGACGTGGGCCGTGGCATCTCGCACCCAGTGCTGGTCGAAGAGGGGCTGGCCCGCCCCGGTATGGTGATCGTCGGCAGCGATAGCCACTCGACCGCCTATGGCTGTGTTACCGCCTTTGGCACCGGCATGGGCACCACCGATATCGCCCTGGCCGCCGCCACCGGGCGCACCTGGTTCCGCGTGCCCGAGACGGTGCTGGTGCGCGCCGTAGGCCGCTTCCGCCCGGGGGTCAGCGCCAAGGACCTGGCGCTCAAGGCCGCCCGCATCCTGCGTGCCGATGGCGCCACCTACGCCGCCGTCGAGTGGCATGGCGTCGAGTTCCTGAGTGTGATGGAGCGCATGACCCTGGCGACGCTCTCAATCGAGGTGGGGGCCAAGGCTGGCCTCGTCCCGCCTGCGGGCCTGCTGCAGGCCGTGCCGGAGTGGCTCCACGTGGCGCCGGATGCCCGCTACAGCCGGGTGTTGACGATCGACCTTGCACAGCTTGAACCCCAGGTGAGCGCCCCGCACACCGTGGACAATGTGACCGACCTGGGCGACCTGGGCCGCGTGGCCATCGATGTGGTCTACCTCGGCACCTGCACCAACGGCCACTACGAGGACATGGCCGCCGCGGCGCGCATCCTGCGCGGGCGCCGCCTGGCCCCCGGCGTGCGTATGCTGGTCGTCCCGGCGAGCGCCCAGGCCCTGCAACTGGCCGCCGAGGACGGCACGCTGGCCACCCTGCTGGCCGCCGGCGCCACGATCGGCACCCCCGGCTGTGGGGCCTGCATCGGGCGCCATATGGGTGTGCTCGCGCCCGGTGAGGTCTGCCTCTTCACCGGCAACCGCAACTTCCGTGGGCGTATGGGCAGCCCCGAGGCCAACATCTACCTGGCCTCGCCCGAGGTCGCCGCGGCCACGGCCCTGACCGGCTATATCACCCATCCACAGGAGGTGGTCGAGGTGCGCCACGTCGAAGCCTGATAGTCGTGACGAGTGACGAAGATCTACCGGAGTACTGCCATGGCTCGTGTCTGGATCTTTGGCCCGGATATCAACACCGACCAGATCGTCCCCGGTCGCTATGCGCCGTATATGCTCAAGAACGAGGATGATCTGCGCAAGTACTCCTTTGTCGAACATCGCCCCGACTTTGCGGGTGGCGTGCGCCCGGGCGACCTGATCGTGGCCGGCAACAACTTTGGCTGCGGTAGTTCGCGCGAGTATGCGCCGCTGGCCCTGCGCATGGTCGGCGTCGGCGCGATCATCGCGCCGCTCTTTGCCCGTATCTTCTTCCGCAACGCGCTGAACCTCGGCATCCCCTGCTTCACCGCCGACCTCACCAGCGACCTGCGTGATGGCCAGGAGGTCGAACTGGACCTGGAGCAGGGGCGGATCCACACTGACGACGGCCGCACCCTGCAGCTGCCGCCGCCACCCGCCTTCCTACGCGAGGTCTGGGCAGCCGGCGGGATCGTACCCTTTTACCGGCAGTACGGCCGCTTCCCCGGGGAGGCCGTGTCGTGAAGATCTGCGTCATCCCCGGCGATGGCATCGGCCCCGAGGTGCTGGACGCCGCGACCACGGTGTTGCGGGCGCTCGACCCCAGCGTGGACCTGGTCAGCGCCGAGGCGGGCTGGGCGACCTTCCAGCGCCACGGCACGGCCCTGCCCGACGTGACGCTGGCGGCCGCCCGCGCCGCCGATGCGGTGCTCTTCGGCGCGGTCGCCTCGCCCAGCCACGCCGTGCCCGGCTACCGCAGCCCGATCGTCCAGCTGCGCCGTGACCTGGACCTGTACGCCAATCTTCGCCCCACGGTCGGCCAGCACGGGCCGGTCAACCTGGTGATCGTGCGTGAAAATACCGAGGGGCTGTACGCCGGGCGCGAGCGCCTGGAAGACGGTGGTGACACCGCCATTGCCGAGCGGGTGATCACCCGGCGCGCCAGCGCGCGCATCGCCCGCGCGGCCTTCGAGCTAGCGCGCCGCCGCGCCGCCGAGCTCGGGCGCCCCGGGCGAGTGACGATCGTGCATAAGGCCAATGTGCTGCGGATCAGCGACGGGCTGTTCCGCGAGACGGCCCTGGCCGTGGCCGGCGATTACCCGGAGGTGGCCGTGGACGAGTTGCTGGTCGACGTGGCGGCCATGCGCCTCGCCCAGGCGCCCGAGCGCTTTGACGTGCTGGTCACCACCAACCTCTTCGGCGACATTCTCTCCGATGTGGCCTGCATCCACGGCGGCGGGCTGGGCCTGGCCGCCTCCGCCAATCTGGGCGAGGGACGGGCGCTGTTCGAGCCGGTCCACGGTGCGGCACCCGACATTGCCGGGCGCGGCGTGGCCAACCCGCTCGCTGCGATCACGTGTGTGGCCATGCTGCTGGCCTGGCGGGGCGCGACCGCACCCGCCGCGCGTCTGCGCGCCGCCATCGCCGCCGTGCTGCGCGCCGGCCCCCATACCCCCGACCTGGGCGGCAGCGCGACGACCGCAGATGTGACTGCGGCTATCCTCACTCAGCTGCGGGGCGCGGCCCCGCCGAGCGCATAACGTGCTGGAAAGGAACCCTGCCATGATCGCCACCTGCCCCGAATGTGCCGCCGAGATCACCCTGCCCGACGATACCATGGAGAGTGAAATTATCGTCTGCCCCGAGTGTGGCGCCGAGCTCGAGGTCATAAGTCTCGAGCCACCAACCCTGGCCCTGGCGCCGGAGGTGGAGGAGGACTGGGGCGAGTAGATGCCGGCAACGTCCGTGTCACAAGGAGGCAGCGATGCGTATTGGCGTTCTCTGCTCGCGGATCCGCGCCGAAGAGAAGCTGCTCTTCAGCGAACTGGAGCGGCGCGGGCTGATGTTTGAGAAGATCGACGACCGCGAGCAGATCTTCGACCTGCACCAGCGCGAGTACCCCTTCGACGTGGTGCTCGAGCGGGCCATTCAGCACAGCCGGGCCCTGTACATGCTCAAGATCCTGAACGATGCCGGTGTGCCCACGGTCAATAGCTACCGGGTCGCCCTGACCTGTGGCGACAAGTTTCTCACCACCCAGGCCCTCGTGCACGCCGAGGTACCGACGCCGGCCTGTCTGCTGGCCTTCACCCCCGAGAGCGCGCTCGAGGCCATGGAGCAACTCGGCTACCCGGTGGTGCTCAAGCCGGTGATTGGCTCCTGGGGGCGGATGGTCAGCAAGATCAACGACCGCGATGCTGCCGAGGCTATCCTCGAACACCGCGATGTGCTGGGCAACTATCAGCACTCGATCTTCTACATCCAGGAGTACGTCGACAAGCCCGGACGCGACATCCGCTCCTTCGTCGTCGGCGACGAGTGCATCGCGGCGATCTACCGGACCAGCGATCACTGGATCACCAATACGGCGCGCGGCGGCGTCGCCAGCAACTGCCCGGTCAGCCCCGAACTGGCCGAGTTGAGCATCCGCGCGGCGCAGGCAGTGGGCGGCGGCGTGGTCGCCATCGATCTGCTGGAAACCCGCGATGGGCGCATGCTGGTCAATGAGGTCAACTACACCATGGAGTTCCGCAACTCGATCGAGACGACCGGGGTGGATATTCCGGCGCGGATGATCGACTATCTGGTGGCCGTCGGCCAGGGGCGATGAGCGGGTGAGCGAAGCGCGCGGTCGCCTCGTCACCTCCTCGCCTGGTCAGAGGTAAGGGCACGCATATGACACTCCGCGTCAGCATTGTCGGGGCCAGCGGCTACGTTGGGGGCGAACTGCTGCGCCTGCTGCTCTGGCACCCCCAGGTCACGGTGGCGCAGGCCACCAGCGGACGCAACACGGGCCGCTATCTGTACCAGGTGCACCCCAACCTGCGCGGGCGTTCCAACCTGCAGTTTGTCCATCCCGACCGGCTGGAGCCCTGCGATGTGCTGTTTCTGGCCCTGCCCCACGGCGAGGCGGCGCGGGCGATCGGGCGCTACCAGAGCCTGGCGCCGACGATCATCGACTGCTCGGCCGACTTCCGGCTGAGCGACCCGGCCGCCTACGCCCGCTGGTACGGCGAGGCCCACCCCGCGCCGGAGTTGCTGGGGAGCTTCGTCTACGGGCTGCCCGAGGTGAGCCGCGCGGCGCTGCAGGGCGCGCGCTGCGCCAGTGGCGTGGGCTGCAACGCCACCGCTACCAACCTGGCGCTCCTGCCACTGGTACGGGCAGGCCTGGTCGACCCGGGCCAGCCGGTGATCGTTGAGGTCAAAGTCGGCTCCTCCGAGGGCGGAGCAACGGTCAGTGAGAGCAGCCACCACCCCGAGCGGGCGGGCGCGGTGCGCTCGTTCGCGCCGGTCGGCCATCGCCATACCGCCGAGGTTGAACAGGTGACCGGGCTGCGCAACGTGCACCTGTCGATCACGTCGGTGGAACTGGTGCGCGGCGCGCTGGCCACCGCCCACGTCTTCACCACGCGCCCGTTGAGCGAGAAGGAACTCTGGCAGGCCTATCGCAGCTTCGCGCGCGACGAGCCCTTTGTGCGCATCGTCAAGGAGCGGCAGGGCGTCTACCGCTTCCCCGAGCCCAAGATCCTCGCCGGGAGCAACTATGCCGATCTGGGCTTCGCGCTCGATGCGGCCACCGGCCGGATCGTGAGCATCTGCGCCATCGACAACCTGATGAAGGGCGCCGCGGGCAGCGCCGTGCAGTGCATGAACCTGATGTGCGGTTTTGAGGAGACGGCCGGCCTGCAGTTCCCCGGCCTGCACCCGGTGTAGGCTGGCAGGGCTGTGCACGTTCCCCCATCGGCGCTGAAGGGTGGGATGGCTGCGCAATCCCCACAGGCGTAGCCCTATCGTCTACGTCAACGTTGTCCGCCCGGCGACTGACGCCGCGGGCTCCACAGGCCACGCAGGTGGCCTTCGCAGCGGTAACCGAGGCGTTGACGCCGACGGTACGGGCGTCTACCCCTATGAATGCTTAAAAACCATAAGCCCTCGGCCAGGGGATGCGAAGACCGCCTGCGCGGTCTAGAGCGGATGAATTCCTCAAAGACCATCAGCGCCCCGGCGTGCGGGCAGCCGGCGACGTTGCGTGATACTGCTGGCAAACGCCGTTTTGCCCACGCCGGGTGCGCAGGCGTCCCGCCCGCATGCGGGCCGGAGGCCCGCGTACCCAGGTTTGCCAGCAGTATCTTTGCATCAGCCCAACGGAGCCCTGCCCACCAGTTGCCAACTGGTACAGCCTGTCACTATAATGGTGGCTGGCGCGCCTGCGTGCCCCATCACGCCACTGGAATCACGAGTGCCGCTGCTCGCCCGGCCCTGCGCGAGGTGCAGAATGGGTCTGATCAAAAAAGTCGGTACCAGAGCCTACAGCGCCCCGCCCGACACGGGGAGCGCAAACCCGCCGCCAGCCCCCGATGACGGGACCCGGACCATTGCGCCGGCGAGCGCCGCACCCGCCGATGCCGAAACGCCCCGCGCCGCCCCCCTGCAGACACTCGCCGCAGGCAGTGTGCTGCAGGGCCGCTACCAGATCGAAGAACCGATCGGCATCGGCGGCATGAGCGTGGTCTATCGTGGACGCGACCTGCGCTTCAAAGACGTGGCACGCTACTGTGCGGTCAAGGAAATGAGCCAGAGCGCGCCCGACTCGCACACCCGCCTGCTCAACTTGAAGAATTTCGAGCGTGAGGCCGGCCTGCTTGCCACCCTGCAGCATCCCGCCATCCCCAAGGTCTACGACTTCTTTGAGGAAGGCGGGCGCGTCTACCTGGTGCTGGAGCTGATCAGCGGCAAGGATATGGAGACGGTGCTCGAAGAGGCGGGCAAGCCGCTCGACGAACTGCGCGTGGCCCGCTGGGCCGTGCAGATCTGCGATGTGCTCAGCTATCTGCACGAGCACAAGCCCGAGACGATCGTCTTTCGCGACATGAAGCCATCGAACATCATGGTGCTCGCCGACGATCGGGTGGTGCTGATCGACTTTGGCATCGCGCGCAACCTCAACCGCAGCGACCGCAAGGGCACCATGATCGGCACCGAGGGCTACTCGCCGCCCGAGCAGTATCGCGGCATCGCCGAGCCCGCCGGCGATATCTACGCCCTCGGCGCCACCCTGCACCATCTGCTCACCAACACCGACCCGCGCCTGGAGACGCCGTTCACCTTCCAGGAGCGCCCGGTGCGCCAGCTCAATCCGCTCGTCTCGCCCGAAATGGAGGCGGTGATCGTCAGGGCGCTCGAGTACGATATGACGGCCCGCTGGCAGAGCGCCGAGGAGATGAAGCGCGCGCTGCTCGCCGTGCCCGGGGTTGCCGGTGACACCCCCGCACCCGGCCCCAGCGCGCCCGCCATCGTCCGCGGGACCGGGCGCAGTGAACTGATCTGGAGCTTTGCCTGCGAGGACGAGATCCGCTCATCGCCCTGCCTGGCCGGCGGGATGCTCTTCATCGGCTCCTACGATACCAACCTCTACGCCCTTGACGCGGGCCGGGGCGAGTTCCGCTGGAAGTATGCCACCGAGGGCGGGATCAGCTCCTCGCCTGCCGTCTGGCAAGATAACGTTATGGTCGGCTCGGAGGACGGCGCCGTCTACTGCTGCGATATTCGCCGCGGCGGCCTGCGCTGGACCTTCCGCACAGCCAGGGCGGTTCGCTCCTCGCCGCGCGTCGAGGACCGGGTCGTCTTCGTTGGCTCCGATGACCAGCACATCTACGCTATCGACGGCCTGCGCGGCACCCTGATCTGGAAGTATCGCACCTGGAACCCCATCCGCTCCTCGGCCTGCATCGTGGGCCAGACGATCTTCATCGGCGGCGACGATGGCCATGTCTACTGCCTCGACGTGCGGAGCGGGGCAGTCAAGTGGAAGCAGCGCACCCAGCAGCCGGTGCGCTCCTCGCCGGCGGCCGGCGAGGGCCTGATCTATGTCGGCTCGCTCGACCAGAACCTCTACGCGCTCGATGCCGAGGGCGGCTGGCCGGCCTGGCGCTTCCGCACCGGTCATTATGTAAACTCTTCGCCGTGCGTGGTCGGCACGCGGGTCTTTGTGGGCGGCGTGGACGGCTTCCTCTACGCGCTCGACGCCAAGTCCGGCCGGCTGGTCTGGAAGTACGAGACGGGCAGCCAGATCACCTCCTCGCCCCGGGTAGAGGCAGGGCGCGTCTACTTCGGCGCCGTCGATGGCAATGTCTACTGCCTTGACGCCGGCCAGGGCAGCCTGCTCTGGACATACCCGACCGGCGCCGCCGTTGTTTCATCGCCAGCCGTTGCCGATGGCGTGGTCTACATTGGCTCGATGGACCACAAGCTCTATGCGCTGAAGGCGTAGCGCGCGCTACGCGGGAACGCAGCGCGCGTGTTTACCCCGCCCCTGGAGCTCACATGATCTGGTACCACAGGCTCTTCCGCGCTGACGATAGCGACCAGCCCGCCGATGGCCCCCCGCCCGGCCCACCGGCGGGGCCAGCACCCGGCCCTGAGGCGCCCTCCACCCCCTGGTGGGACGAGACGACCACCCCGCCCTCCGCCGAGCCACCCGTCAGCAGCGAACCGGTCGACCCCGCACGGGCGCCAACCCAACCCCTGACCGCTCCCCCAGACGCCGACGCCGAAGACCTGAACCAGGCGACCCACCAGCTCAGCGCCGACAGCGCGCCGGCGCTCAGCGCCCGGCGCTCGGTGCAGGGCCTCGCCGCCTGCGCCGCGCGCGACATCGGCCGCCTGCGCGAGACAAACCAGGACAGCGTCTTCGCGATGCTCACCTCGCTTCCTCGCGAAAACAGCGATATGACGATCGGCCTGTTCATTGTGGCCGATGGTATGGGTGGTCACCAGGGCGGCGAACTGGCCAGTCGTCTGGCGGTGCGCACGGTCGTCCAGCACGTGTTGAGCCAGCTGGTACTGCCGGCCCTCGACGATGCCATGACCGAGGCGCTGCAGCCGCTGATGATCGCGGCCGTGCAGGCGGCCAACGAGGCGATCTGGGACTCGGCCCAGGTGCTGGGCACCGATATGGGCACGACCTGCACCGCCGCACTGCTCGTTGGCCACAGTCTCTACATCGCCCACGTGGGCGACAGCCGCGCCTATCTCTATGAGCCCGGCGGCTTGCGCCAGCTCACCGCCGACCACTCCACCGTGGGCCGGCTCATCCAGCTGGGCCAGCTGGACGCGAGCGAGGCCCGCGAGCACCCGCTGCGCAACCAACTCTACCGGACGGTCGGCCAGCAGCCCCAGGTGCCGGTGGACTTCATCTACCAGCCGGTCGGCCAGAGCTCCCACGTGCTGCTCTGCTCCGATGGCCTCTGGGGTCTCGTCGACGAGCCGATGCTGGAGCGCGCGCTCAGCAACAGCCCGTGGCCCCAGGACGCGTGCGATGAACTGATCGCCCTGGCGAACCTGGCCGGCGGTGATGACAACATCTCAGCGGTAGTGGTGACGCTGCCCCTGGCGGAGCGCTGATGATGGGGCCAGGCATTCAACTGCGTTCGACCCTCAGCCGGAGCGTGCTCGCCGCGAGCGCCGAGCCGCAGCTGATCTACGTCCTGCTCGAACTGTCGGCCCAGGGCCTGCCGACCGTGCTGCCCAAGCTGCCGCTCAGCCTCTGCCTGGTGATCGATCGCAGCTCCTCGATGCGCGGCGAGCGGCTGCAGCAGGTGAAGGAGGCCGCGGCGCGCATCGTTGACATGCTCGGTGACGACGACCACTTCGCCATGGTCAGCTTCAACGACCGGGCCGAGGTGGTCATCCCGGCGCAGCGGGTGCGCAACCGCGGCGATCTGAAGCGGCTGATCGGCGAAGTCGAGGCGGCCGGCGGCACCGAGATGGCCACCGGTATGGCGCTGGCCCTGCAGGAGATCCAGAAGCCGCTGCTGGCCCGCGGCGTGAGCCGCATCCTGCTGCTCACCGATGGGCGGACCTACGGCGACGAGGGCCGCTGCGTCGAGATCGCCCGGCGCGCGCAGAGCCGGGGTATCGGCCTGACCGCGCTCGGCGTGGGCAATGAGTGGAACGAGGACCTGCTGGAAACCATGGCGGCCCGGGAGAACAGCCGCACCCAGTACATCACGTCGGCGGCCGAGATTGCCCGCGTCTTCACCGACGAGGTGCAGCGCATGTCCTCGATCTTCGCCCAGGATGTCGCGCTGCGCGTCGAGGTGCGCCCCGGGGCGCTCCTGCGCTCGCTCGACCGGGTGCGCCCCTTCATCGCCAGCATGCAGGCGGTGGAGGAGCGTGAACTGGTCTGGACGGCCAGCCTCGGCGACTGGTCCGGCACTGATCCGCAGGCCTTCCTGCTCGAGGTGGTGGTACCGCCGCTTGGCGTCGCTGATCACCCGCTGCTGCGGCTCAAGCTGCGCTACAATCTGCCAGGGATGAACCTCATGCAGCAAGAGGGCGAACTGGTGCTACGCGTCGCGGTCAGAGCGGCTGACAGCGTTGCCTATGACGTCGATCCGACGGTGAAGCACTGGCTGGAGCGACTGGTGGCCTACCGGCTCCAGGCCAGCGCCTGGCAGGATGTCGCCGATGGCCGGGTCGAGGAGGCCACGCGCCGGCTGCAGATGGCGGGGACGCGCCTGTTCGAGGCCGGCGAGACCGAACTGGCCCGGACCGTCCAGGAAGAGGCGACGCGGCTCCTGCGCTCGGGCAATGCCAGCGCCGAAGGCCGGAAGCGGATCAAGTATGGCACCCGGGGCCTGATCGGCCCGGATGAGGCGCGGCGCAGCTGAGCCACGGAGGGAGCGATGCAGCGATGCAGCCACTGTCACGCCCAGCAACTCGACGGCACAATCTTCTGCTCTGCGTGCGGGGCCAGCCTGCTGGGCGGCGGCCAGCGCCGCGAGACCACAACCGCGCTGAACAAGGCTGCCGCAGCCGGGGCGCCCACCGCAGTTGAGCTCAGCGGGCCACTGGTGATCGACGCGCCGGTTGCCAGCGGCAGCCCGAGCCTCGCGCTCGTCGTGATCAACAGCGGTCGCCGCATCACCCTCGAGGCCGTCGATGACCTGCTCATCGGGCGCAAGGACAACCAGCGCGGGATCTACCCGGACATCGATCTCGGGCTCGATGGCGGCTACGAGGCCGGCGTCTCGCGCCGCCACGCCGTCATCTCAGTGCAGGGCGACGGTTTCTGCATCGAAGATCTGGCCAGCGCCAACGGCACCTTCGTCAATGGGCAGCGCCTGCAGCCCCAGGAGCCTGCACCCATCCGCCACGGCGACGAGTTGAAACTCGGGACGCTGATCCTGCGCTTCGAGATTGGTTGCTAGCACACAGGAGCATCTGACGTGGCCAAGACCGTCATTCTGCATCTGACCGGCGAGGACCCACTCCTGGCCGACATCGACGCCGAGCCGCAGCCGGGCGACCAGTTCATCCGTGTGACCAACATGCGCCGGCGTGACGGCAAGCCAGTCAACTACCTGGCCGCCGGCGTGCAGGCCGTGATCTTCCCCTGGCACCGCATTACCTTCATCGAATTGATGCCCAGCGAGGAGGAGCGCAGCTCGGTGGTCGATTTCTTCCGCCTGTGAGGAGTGCCAATGATCAGCTACCCTGGCCACCCGGAGGCAGCCGGCCGGCTCGAACGCAGCGAGTTGTTCGTCCCCGCGTCGCGCTGGGCCATGATCGAAAAGGCGGCCCGCAGCGCCGCCGATGCGGTCTGCATCGACCTGGAGGATGCTGTCACCCCCGCCGAGAAGGACATGGCGCGGGCCAATGTCGCCCGCGCCTTCCGCGAACTCGACTTTGGGCCCCGGCTGCGGGCCTTTCGGATGAACGGCCTTGACACACCCTTCGCCTACCGTGACCTGATCGAGATCATCGAAGCGTCCGGCGAGCACGTGGACCTGGTGATGGTGCCGAAGGTGAGCAGCCCCGAGGATGTCGCCTTCGTCGACCGGCTGCTCACGCAGATCGAACTGGCGCGCGGCCTGACGCGGCGGATCGGCATTGAGGCGCAGATCGAGACCGCGCGCGGCTTCCTCTACGCCCGCGAGATCGCCGCGGCCTCACCACGGCTGGAGGCGCTGATCTATGGCCCCGGCGACTACGCGGCAGGGCTGCGAGCACCACTGGCGAACGTCGGTGAGCGCGACGAGTACGACGCCGCTTACCCCGGCCACCGCTGGCACGCGGTGATGCACAGCATCGTCGCTGCGGCGCGGGCCAACGGGCTGCGTTGCCTGGACGGCCCCTTCGCCGGCCTGCAAGACGCTGCAGAGCTGGAGCGGGCCAGTCGCGCCGCCCGCGCCCTGGGCTTCGACGGCAAGCAGGCCATCCACCCCGGGCAACTGGCGGTGATCAACCAGGTCTTCGCGCCCACGCCCGCCGAGGTGGCCAGAGCCGAGGCGATGCTGCGAGCCTACGCGCAGGCGGTAGCCCAGGGCCGCGGCGCTGTCAGCCTCGATGGCAAGATGATCGATGCGGTCAACATCCGCATGGCCCAGGTGATCGTCGAACAACACCGCCTGATCCAGCAACGGGGCGAGGGGTAGAACGAGGGTGTAAACTTGCCTGCCAGCCCGGCCCTCAACGCCACAGCTCTACAGCTCTACAATCCGGTCGTGTGGGGGGAGTAGAGCTGTGGAGCCGTGGAGCACCTCGTCAAGCAGGAATAGCCGTTGCTGAAACACGCTCTACGGGGCGGCCTGCCTGATCAGCGGCATGTACAGGCGCCGATCCAGCGGCGACACTCTCAGACTGGCATACTCGACCGACCGTCCAGCCTGCCGGATGTTGGTGTTGTCGCCGATCGCGTAGAGCCGGTGGTTCCAGGCCACGGTCGGAACGTTGGATCGGCTGAAGCGCAGCGATGGCGCAAACGACCAGGCACCGAGCGAGCCATCGGCGTTGATCCTGGCCCGTTCGACGCTGGTCAACCCATACTGGTTGGGGTAGACGCCACCATAGCCGCCCACGACGAAGAGGCTGCCATCGAGCACCGCCAGCCCACCGCCACGATGGCTGACATTCGTCGGCGCCACGCCGACCCAGGCTTCCAGCGAGCCATCAGGCTTCATCGTTGTGCGTTCGAGCAAACCATCATCGTTCAGAACGTAGATGAAGGACCCGAAGACCGCCGCGGCGACGCTGCGCCCCGCCGTCGGCGACGCTGCGCTCCAGGGGCCCAGCGATCCATCGGCGGCGATCTGCGCCCACAGCGTATCGGATGGGCCCGGCCAACTCGCTATGCCATCCATGATGAACAGGTAGTTGCCGACGACCGCCCCGGCCGCCCCGTAACGTACCTCAGGCAGGGATCCGATGACCTCCCATGGACCGAGCGTACCATCCGGGTTGAACCTGGCCCGCTCGATGCTCCGTTCAGTGGGAATTCCGACGGCCGCGCCCCCGCCGAGCACGTAGAGATACTGGCCAGCGGCCACGGCCACACAGCTGCCACGCGCAGTGGTTAACCGGCCCTGGATCTGCCAGGCACCCAACTCGCCCCCCGGGGTGATGGGCGCCTGGAAGACCGTGGGATCGGCCATGGTGCTCGCGTTGTAGCCGCCGATCAGGAACAGGCTGTCGCCAGCCGCCAGGGCAGCGAAGGCCTCGCGCTCAGCGGGCAGCGGCGTTGTCGTTGCCCAGCCGCTCATTGACTGGTCACCCGGACGGACAACCGTGAGCGTATGCGGCCCCGGAGCAGTGCTGGCTCCATCCGGGTTGTAGACCGTGACCAGATACACACCCTCGGGAGTTCCGGTTGGCACCGTTACCCGGAGGGTGGCGAAGTCAAGAAAAGAGACCTGGTTCAGCACAATGGGCGGCAGATCGCCCAGGGTCAGGGTCACGCGTGGCGTGGCCACGAAGCCGACCCCGCTGATCGTCACCTCAGCGGGGCTGTCATTGTACACATGTGAGGGCGTTACCTCGAAGATGGTCGGGGTAGCTGCCGGCTGAGACTGCACACGGGCAGACACCCCTCCCGTCCAGATGGCGGCCAGGACCAGGACAAGCACAAGGCAGATAGCGCGTCGCATATGGTCACCTCCTCCGGCACGCCAGTGACCCGCGCGCCTCAACCCGGGTACGGGGGCCTCCAGCTTCAGCCGGCGCAGCCACACATCAGGCGGTTCAAGCCGGCACCACGAACTGCCAGGCTGAAGCGCCTGATTCTGAACTCTGCCTTACCCTGGCATGGACCCGAGCGGGCCGTGCGGATCGCGCAGCATCCGCGACGGGACGGATCAGGTCAATTCTCCACTGTAGCACCAGACGGGGTCAACGGGCGAATCAGGCGCGCAACCAGTCGTGAAGAGTCATTCCCCACTGCCGAAGGCGGACATTGCTCAAGCCCTGTGGGAGGACGACGCCCATACGCATCAAGATACGCCCCTGGCAGGGCGGCGGCTGCCACGCGACAGGCCAACACAACAAAGCGTTCATCCTTCCGTGTGGGTGAGCGGCACGGCCGCAGCCCTTAACTTGATGCGTATGGAGGACGACGCCCCACGAACCCCGCAGGGCGATTCTATGCTACAATTGGGCGTTTGAACGAGCGGAACACTGCCGTCCTTCGCTGGGGCGAGGGCGGCGCCCGATGTAATGGTTCCACGACGCGTGCTGCTCGGCGCGACGATCGTTTGCCTGCTGGTGGGCGCGCTGGGTGCGTGGCTCTATGGGCAGCAACGGATCGCCCGCTGCGCCCCGGTGCCCCTGCTTGCCGCTGAGCTGCTGCCCAACGCCGATCTCGCCGCGCCTGGCGCCATACCGGGCCTGCCTGCCGGCTGGGCACGCCGCGCGGGCGGTGTGGAGTTGCGCGGCCCCGCCGTGGACGGCCAGGGCTTCGATCTCGATGGCGATGGGCGCGCCCTGCAGTTGCTCGGCATCGCCAACTATGTGCAGACGCCGCCGGTGGCGGTACGCCCCGCCACGCGCTACTGCTTCAGCGGCTATGCGCTCACCGATTCGCTTCTGCGCTCCGCGACCCGCGCACGCCTGGTGTTCAGCTGGCACGATGCAGCCGGCGCCACCCTGCGCGATGATGCGACCCGCTGGCAAGCGGTAGTCCTCTGGACGCCCGAGGCGCCGCCCCGCGACTGGTCGCCGCTGCGCGGGAGCTTCGTTGCTCCCGCCGGGGCCAGCACGCTGGTGGTGCGTGTCGAGCCCGCCTCGGACGACCGGATCTACCTGGACGTGATGAGCATCCGCCGCGGCGGCGCCGAACTTGCCCCACTCGCTGCCGCCGCGCCCGCCGCGACAAGCGCGCCGCTGCCCCAACCAGCCCGCTGGCCGGGCGGACGCCGCGCTGCCGTGGCCTTCACCTTCGACTGGGAAACCACGATGGGCGGGCTCATCCACTCGCGCTCGGTGGGCGACCCGAACTTCGATCAAGACCCCGTGCTGCGTGGGCTGCGCATGCGCGAGGGCATCACCACGACCCTGGCGCTCTTCCGGCGCTATGGCGTGCGCGCTACCTACTACGCGACCGGCTACAACTTCCTGCTCGGCAATGCCGAGCGGCGTAGCTTCCTGGGCGACCCGGTCTTTAGCTGGGCCAGCCCGGCCAATGGCTGGACCACCGAGCGCTGGCTCAGCACACCCTGGTTCGCCGATGACCCCTTCGGTAGCTACCGCAGCCACCCGGCCTGGTACTTCGGCGACCTGGTCCAGCCGCTGCTCGACGGGGGCCACGAGATCCAGAGCCATACCTTCAGCCACCTCTATGGCGGCCTGGTGGACGCTGCCACCTGGCAGGCCGATCTGCAGACCTGGAACAACCTGGCCGCGGAGCGGGGTGTGGCCCCGGCCAGTTCGCTCGCCTTCCCCTGGAGCGGTAGCGCCGGGATGAGCGACGCCAGCTGGGAGATCCTGGAGCAGCACGGTATCAGGAGCGTCACCCGCCTGAGCAACCAGGCGCAGTACAATCTCTTCCCGGCCGATAGCGAGGGCCTGGTCGCCGAGCCGGGTTGTCGCTGGCTGCCGGGCCGCGAGGATCGCATCCTGGCCTGCCCCGATTTTTACCTCACGCCCGAGCGAGTCAGCCTGGCCCTGCGCCAGGTCGACCTGGCGGTCGCCGCCGGTGGTATGATCGATCTCTGGGCCCACACCGAGGAGGTGACCACTGCGCAGCAGATCGCAGCCTGGGAGCGAGTGGTGCGGCGCGTGGCCGAAGACGCGCAGATCTGGGTGGCGCCGCTGAGCGAGATCGCCGCCTGGCAGACGGCGCTGGCCACGCTGCAGGTCGAGCCCGTCGCGACGGCGCCGGCCGGCGACGGGCAGGTGCTGACCGTGCGGGTGAGCAACCCGAGCGCCACGGCGCTCACCGACCTGACGCTGCACATGCCAGCGGCGACACAGCGGGTGGCGGTGAATGGCGAGGAACTGGCCCGTAACGAGCGCCGCCTGCCGCGGGGCAGGGGCTGGTGGCCCGCCGCCGGGCTGGCGACCTTCGATCTGCCGCCCGGCCAGACGGTAGAGGTGCAGGTATGGCTGGCATCGTGAGCACGGCCAGCCCCGGCGAGGCGCCCTGTGGCTAGCACCGTCGAGAAACGTGCCGGCCTGGGAGCGCGGCTGCTGGCGCACGTCTCCGTGCTCAGCACCCGGGTGCTCGGCCTCAAGCTCTACCAGTGGCTGTGGATGCTGCTCTGCGTCGTGGGCGCGATCGCCGTGGCTGCGCCGCGCGTGCTCTCGCAGCCGCTGATCTACATGACCAGCGCCGAGACACGCTTCGATACGCGGCGCTACGGCGCGATCTACGAGCCGGTGACCCCGCGGGTGAGCGGGCTGGACATCGCGATCGGCGACGCCAGCGAGGCGCTGCGCCAGGAGTACCTGGCGCGCGGCGATGTGCGCTTCGGACGGCCCGACTACCGGGTCGAGTTTGTTCCGCAGGAGCCGGGGGTGGTCCAGGTGCGCGGTATTGCGCCCACGCCCGTCGAGGCCCGGGCGCTGGCCGACGCCGGGGCCGAGGGCCTCGCCCGGCAGGTGCGGGCCGCGGGCGGGCGCGAGATCCTGCGCAATATGCTCGGCTGGGAGCTCTGGCTGGCGCTCGAACCGGAGGGCCGCGCCGCGCCGACGCCCTTCGATGTCCTGCTGCGCGAGATCATCCGCACCGGCGCTTTCCCCATGTCCCGCGACCTGGAGCCCGTCTCGACGCCGCGCGAGATCAACGGCCTGCCCCAGGAGGAGGTGAGCGACCTGGCCCGCGCCCTGGAGGCGCGCTACGATCTGTGGCGCTTTGCGATCAATACACGCAACGCCACCCTCGATGCCCTCTGCGACACCACCGGGGTGAGCAACACCGGCGTCCGCGAGCAGGCCCTGGCGACGTGCGCCAGCACCAGCGCGGCGGCCCGCGTCGAGCTCACGGAGCGCAACCGCGCGATCAGCCGGCTGCGGGCGATCGAGGCCAGCCTGCGCTACGTGCTGGCGACCTACAACGCGCGCTTCGAGCCCGACCGCCCCTCGGCGGCCCACCGCGTCGCCGCCAACCTGCCCACCAGCCCCGAGCCGCGCTACATCCCCCAGCTGATCGCCCTGGCGGCCCTGGTCGGGGCGGCCTTCGGCGCAGTGGGCGTGGCCGTCGACCGGAGCGCTGGCCTGATGCCGCGGGCGATCGAGATCTGGGGCTACCGCGAGCTCATCCGCAACCTCGTGCTGCGCGATCTGCGCGCCCGCTACAAGGGTAGCGCCCTCGGCTACCTCTGGACCCAACTGGCCCCGCTCGGCATGATGCTGGTCTATGTGGTGGTCTTCAGCCTGCTTATGCCAGGCGGCATCGCACTGTACCCGGTGTTCATCATCGTGGCGTTGCTGCCCTGGAACTACACTGCCGAAGCGGTGATCGGCGGCACACGCAGCGTGATCGACAGCGCCGCACTGGTGAAGAAGGTCTACTTCCCGCGCGAGGTGCTGCCGCTGGCCAGTGTGCTCTCGGCGCTGCTCAACTATCTGCTCTCGCTGCCGATGATGCTGCTGGTGATGGCCGTGGTGCAACTCGCCGGCATCGGGCGGCTCAACGTCGCCTGGAGCTTCGCCTACCTGCCGGTGCTGGTGCTCATCCAGACGGTGCTGCTGGCGGGGCTGGCGCTGCTGCTGGGCGCGCTGGCGGTCTTCCTCCGCGATGTCGTACACCTGGTGGGCATCGTGGTGAACATCTGGTTCTTCCTGACGCCGGTGATCTACCCGCTGGGCGCCTTCGGCGAGGGCCTGGCGGTGCGGCTGGTGCGCTGGCTCAACCCGATGGCCTCACTGATCGAGTTCTACCGCGAGGTGCTCTATGGCAGCCCGGTGCCGGTAGACCAGATCCCCACCCCCGGCCTGCCGGCGCTCACCAGCGTGCTGCGCGTCGCCGTTACGGCGCTGCTCTACCTCACCGCCGGCTACTGGGTCTTCCAGCGGGTGAGCCGCCGCTTTGGGGAGGAGCTCTGATACGGGATAGTACTACAGTTGTATTTCGGCAGATGACCCGTTTCCGTCGGCGTAAACGCCTCGGCTAGTGCTTGCGAAGGCCACCTGCGTGGCCTGTTTAGCCCACGAAGGTGGGCTTTGCCCC
>JACAEO010000009.1 GCA_013388805.1 Chloroflexota bacterium | reverse complement strand
GGGGCAAAGCCCACCTTCGTGGGCTAAACAGGCCACGCAGGTGGCCTTCGCAAGCACTAGCCGAGGCGTTTACGCCGACGGAAACGGGTCATCTGCCGAAATACAACTGTAGTACTATCGGCTATCGGGCTTCCCGGTGAAGGCTCGTTGCCTACGCCCTGCCCAACGTCTTTGCAGCAGCCCTGGGGGCCGGGAAACGTGGTAGCATGAGCCGGCACCTCCATCACTGCGCACACGCCGGTCGCGTGCGAGGAACGATTGTTATGCCGCGAGTCTTGCTGCTTCACGCCTCGGTCGGTACCGGCCACCGGCGGGCCGCCGAGGCCCTTGCCGCGTCGTTCGCCCGCCGTCAGCCCGGCGAGGTGCGCGTCGAAGACGTGCTCGACCATACGCCACGCCTGTTCCGCGTGGCCTATGCCCGCTCGTATCTCGAATTGACCGACCGCGCGCCGCTGGTCTGGGGCTACTTCTATACCCAGAGCAACGTTGACCCGAACCTGGCCGAGTTCACCAACAATCTGCGCAAGCTCGTCGAGAGCATCGGCACCAATGGCCTCAAGGACCTGCTGCGCGCCTTTCTGCCCGAGGTGATCATCTGCACCCATTTCTTGCCCATGGAACTGCTGGTGCGCTACCGGCGCAGCGCCCAACTCCTCGAACCGATCTACTGCGTCGTCACCGACTATGCCGCTCACACGTTCTGGACCTATACCGAGATCGACGGCTACTTCGTTGGCGACCGGCAGACGGCGCAGCAGTTGATCGCCCGCGGGGTTAGCCCCCAGCAGGTCTACGTCACTGGCATCCCGGTGGACCCGGCGATTGCCGAGCCGAAGGACCCGGTCGAGACGCGCATCCGGCGCGGCCTGCCGGTCGAGGGGCGGGTGCTCACCCTCTTCGGCGGCGGTGTCGATGACGACCACGTGCGGGTGATCGTCCAGGGGCTGCGCAAGAGCCAGATAGAGGCGACGCTGGTGGTGGTGGCGGGGCGCAATCGGACCCTGGCCGAGCATCTGGCCGATCTGGGCTCCACGCCACGCCTGCGCATCCAGGTCCACGGCTTCATCGACTTTGTTGACGATCTGATCGTGGCCAGCGATCTGGTGATCACCAAGGCCGGCGGACTCATTGTGAGTGAGGTGCTGGCCCGTGGCGTTCCTCTGGTGGTGATCGATCCCATTCCCGGCCATGAGGAGTGGAACGCCGACTATGTGGTCAGTTCCGGCGCCGGGGCGCAGTTGCGCATGGCCGAGTCGGTGCCGGCCACCGTGGAGCGTCTGCTGGCCCAGCCACAGATCCTGGCGGCGATGCGGGCCTGCGCCCACAGCGTGGCCCGGCCACGGGCGGCGGTCGATATTGCCGAGAAGATCATCCGCGACTATACCAACCGACGCCAGTCGTGAAGGACGGGTGGTGCACACCCTGCCGGCCCGGCGGCGCCGCACGTGATCCTGGAGAGGAACGTTTGCCATGACCGGGGCGGTCGATGTGCTCTTCGCCATCTCAGACACCGGCGGCGGCCACCGCAGCGCCGCGGTGGCGCTCAGTGCAGCCCTCGACCGGGCCAGCAACGGCACGCTTCGCTGGTCGATCGACGATATTCTGCGTCGCACCGACCTCCCCGGCGTCCGGGGTGCGCCCGATCTCTACGACCAGCTCTCGACCCGCTGGCTGCGCCTCTATGACCTGACCTTCCAGCTCACCAATGCCACCCGCACCGTCGATGTGCTCTCGCGCCTCGTCTTTATGACCGCCCGACGCAACCTGGTGCAGTTGCTGCTGGAACGTCGCCCGCGCCTGGTGGTCTCGACCCACCCGCTGGTGCACCGGCTGGTGGTGGCGGCACGGCAATCGCGCCGGCTGCCCTTCCGCGTCGTCACGGTTGTCACCGACCTGGTCAGTCTGCACGCCTCGTGGACCTACCCGGGCGTCGACCTGGCGCTGGTGCCGACCGACGAGGCCTACACGATCATGTACCGGCGCGGGATGCGCCCCTCGAAGATGCAGCGTACTGGCTTCCCCGTTCATCCGAAGTTCGCCGACTACACGGCAACCCAGCACGAGGCGCGCCAGGCGCTGGCGCTGGACCAGCGCTTCACGATCCTGGTCACCGCGGGCGGGGTCGGGTCGGGACGGCTGGGCGAGCTGGTGGTAGAGCTGGAGCGCGCCTTCCCTGAGAAGCAGCTGCTGGTGGTCACTGGCAAGAACCGGGCCACCTACGACGAGCTCATACGCCGGCATGGCTCGCCCTACAGTCACATCTACGGCTTCGTGAACAACATGGAGGCGCTGATGGCGGCGAGCGACCTGGTGGTCACCAAGGCTGGCCCCGGGACGCTGATGGAAGCGCTGGTGATGCGCAAGCCAGTGATCGTCACCGAGGCGGTAGGCATGCAGGAGCAGGGCAATATCGACTTTGTGCTCAACTACGAACTGGGGTTGTTCTGCCCTACCAACGAACGGATCGTGAACGCCGTGCGCGAACTGGAGGCGCCGCAGCGCTACGCCGAGACCGTCCAGCGCCTGGCGGGCGCGGTGCCCCGTGATGGCGCCGCCCAGATCGCGCGCGTGCTGCTGGGCCAGCTGTCACTGGTGGGCGAGCGGGCACCGGCTGAGCGCCGGCGCCCCCGGCTGCTGCCGCTCAGCCCCTGGGGCCGCCGGCTGGTCCGCAGGCGCCGGCGACAGTAGGCTCAGCGTACGGTCTGGGGGGCGACATCGGCGACCGGCGGGGCCGCGGCGGCAAAGGGTACTGCGCGGATGATCACCCGCTGGGCGTACTTGTTGGGGCCGGTGAGCGGCCAGCAGGTGACCATCGTCACCACCTCGTGGTCGGTGGGCGCGATCAAGGCGGCGTTTGCCGCCCGCTGCTCGGCTGAGGCCCCCTCCTCGGTGACGACCAGCCGATCCTGCACGGTGTAGAGGAACTGCCGCCCGGCGCTATAGAGCACGACCGGCTCGCCGGGCCGCACGTAGAACAGGTCGCGGAAGACCTTGCCGTAGCCGCCGACGTGGCCGGCCAGCACGACATTGCCGCCCTCGCCGGGGTTGGCCGAGCCGCGATGCTGGCCGACCGCATACTCGGCCACCTGCCACACCGCCACCTGCCGCCCGTTCTGCTCGCGCAGCTCCCAGCCCACCTCGATCACTTTCGAGTCAACCTTGATGCTGGGGATGACGATGCGCTCAACGCTCGCCGGGCGCTCGGCGTTTGCGGCGGGCAACGGCGCGGCCCGGGCATCGCCACGGTTGAGCACCGGCGCCTGGAAGGCGGGCAGCGCCGCCGGCGCGTCTGCCGGGGGTGTGGCGGGGGCGGGGGGCAGGTTCGTCGCAATATCGGCCTGGCCGGTAACGCCAGCCATCAGCACGCGCGGCGCCGCGATGTCGCTGTCGCCCCGAGCGGCCATACGGTGGTACTCGATCTCGGCATAGACCCCGCCCACGTAGAGCAGTAGGTAGAGCCCGGCAAGCAACAGCAGGTTGCCGAGCGTCCAGTACAGGCGTCGGCGGCGCGTGGCCGGACTGACCGTGCTGGTAGGGACATCTCCACTGGTGCGCGTGGTAACCATAAAGTGAGTATACCATCATGCGATGACCACGGCCAGGTCACCGTGGGGTGTGGAGGCCGCGCAATGGCGGCACGGCGGCACGCGGCTGCGCCCTTTAAGCAAACGCTCATCTCACGTCGACCTGGCATCGGGCATACTCTGAGCGTATTTACAGGCTTCACCAGGTGTAGAAGAAAGGTGTCGCATGCTCTCCAGGATCCTCGCGGCGCTGGCGCTCGCTGGCGCGCTTGCCGCCTGCAGTGCCCCGGCTGCCCAGAGCCCGACCGCTGCGCCCGCCCCGACCGCCGCCCCGGCCACCGCTGCGCCCGCCTCGCTTGCCACCGCCACCTCAGCCGCGCCTGCCGCCGCCGCCGCCGACATCGTCGTCTTCCGCATTGTGCCCAGCGAGTCGCAGGTCACCTACGAGGTCGGGGAGACCTTCTTCAACCAGAACAACCGCTACGCCATCGCCGTAGGCCGCACCCAGCAGGTCAACGGCGAGGTGCGCCTCGACCGGGCTGATCCGCGCAACAGCAGCATCGGCCCGATCGAGATCGACATCAGCACGTTCAGCTCCGACAGCGCGCGCCGCGATGACGCCATCCGCGGGCGCTGGCTCGAGTCCTCGCGCTTCCCGATCGCCACCTTCGTGCCGACTGAGATCACGGGCCTGCCCACAACCTACCGTGACGGCGAGGAATTGACACTGACCATCACCGGTGACCTTACGGTGCGCGAGGTCACTCGCCCGGTCACCTTCACGGTGACCGGCAAGATCGAGGGTGAGACCATGAGCGGCGTGGCTGAGACGCAGATCAAGATGACCGACTTCGGCTTCGATCCGCCGGACATCGCGGGCATCCTGCGCGCCGAGGACGACGTTAAGCTCAGCTTCAGCTTCGTGGCCCGGCCTGAAGCATAAGGAACCATCCAGCGCCCCCGTCCGCCACGACGGGGGCGTTGTTATGCGGCCAGTGGCTCCTCTTCGCGGCGAAACTGGCTCATGTATAGCTCGTAGTAGGCCCCGCGCACGGCCAGCAACTCCTGGTGCGTGCCGCGCTCGACGATCTGGCCATCCCGCACCATCAGCACCTGGTCGGCGCTGCGGATCGTGCTGAGCCGGTGGGCGATCACGAAGCTGGTCCGCCCTTCGAGCAGCGTGTCAAAGGCTTGCTGGATCAGACGCTCGGTGCGCGTGTCGACACTGCTGGTCGCCTCGTCGAGGATCAGGATGCGCGGGTTGGCCAGGGCCGCCCGTGCAATCGCGATCAGCTGGCGCTGGCCCTGGCTCAGACCACCGCCCCGCTCGCCCAGCCGCGTCTGGTAGCCGTCGGGCAGCCGCTCGATAAACGTGTGGGCCAGCGCGAGTTGGGCCGCGGCCACAACCTCCGCGTCGCTGGCGTCCAGCCGCCCGTAGCGGATGTTGTTCATCACCGTATCGGCGAAGAGGAAGGTATCCTGCAGCACCACCCCGATCTGGCTGCGCAGGCTCGCTGCTGTCACCGCGCGCACGTCGTGGCCGTCGATCGTCACGCGACCGGCGCTCACGTCGTAGAAGCGCGGGATGAGGTTGACGATCGTCGTCTTGCCGGCCCCGGTCGGCCCAACGATCGCCACAGTCTGCCCCGGCTCGACGCTGAAGTCGATCCCCTTCAGCACCGGCTCACCCGGCTTGTACTCGGCCCAGACCCCCTCGAAGGCCACCCGCCCGCTGATCGGCGGCAGCGGGTAGGCATCCGGGCGGTCAACCAGGTCAGGGACCTCGTCGAGCAGGCCGAAGATGCGCTCGCCGCCGGCGATCGCGCTCTGGATGTTGGTCCAGAGCACGGCGATCTGCTGGATGGGCTGGTTAAAGCGCTGCACATACTGGATGAAGGCGAAGACGGTCCCGAGCGAGATCACGGCGGTCCCGAGCAGCGGCTGGTTGCGCAGGGCGCTCAGGCCGCCGACCACCACCACGATCGCGATGGCGACGTAGCCCAGGGCTTCAAGCACCGGGTTGAGCGCGCTGGTGAAGCTGGCCGCGCGCACGTTGGCGTCACGGTTGGCCGCATTGGCGCGCCGGAACTGTTCGATGCTCTCGTCCTCGCGGTTGAAGGCCTGCACCTCACGCACACCGGCGATGCTCTCCTGCAGCCCGGCGTTGACGCTGCCCATCTCGCGGCGGCTGCGGCGGAAGGCTTTGCGCGCCTGGCTCGAGAAATAGAAGGTCGCCAGGGCCATCAGCGGCAGCACGCTGAGGCTCAGCAGCGCGTAGGGCAGGTTGGTCTGCAGCATAAGCGCGCCGGTGATCACCAGTTGCAGGACGCCGCTGACCACGCTGAGCAGGGCGAAGCCGAGCACCTGCTGGATGGTATCGGTGTCGCTGGTGATGCGGCTCATGATGTTGCCGGCCTCGTTGCGGGCATAGAAGCCGAGCGAGAGCCGATGGATCTGGGCGAAGGTGTCCTCGCGGATCTGGCGCAACGCCCGCTGACCGGCCCAGTTCATACTGAAGAAGGCCAGGCCCTGCAGCAGCGAGCCCGCGGTGAAGAGCACAACCAGCAGCAGCACCAGCCCGCCTAGCCCGGCGAGCCGCGCGCTGATGTCCAGTGCCACCGCCGCCGGGTCGTACCAGCAGGCGGTCGCGTTGGGCGCCAGGTAACAATCGATCGCCTGGCCGATCACCGGCGCGGTGGCCACCTGCAGGGTGGTGGCCACCACGATCAGCACGACCGTGAGCGCCACGGCGTACCACCAGGGGCGGAAGTAGTGCCAGAAGCGCGCCAGGGTCGCGCCCACCCGTTTGGGCTTCTGGGTCTCCTGGTTCAGCAGGCGGCCGGGGCCGCCGGGGCCTCCCATCATCATAGGTTATTCCTTCTCAGGCGGCAGCCGGCTTCATATCGTCCACCAGCTGTGAGTGGTAGATCTCGGCGTAGATCGGGCTGGTCTCCATCAGCTCGGCGTGGGTGCCGCGGGCGGCCATGCGCCCGCCATCGAGGACAAGGATCTGGTCAGCGTTCAGCACCGTGCTGATACGCTGGGCGATCACGAAGCTGGTCCGTCCGTGCATCAACTGGTCGAGCGCCTGCTGGATGCGTTGCTCCGTCTGCAGATCGACGCTGCTGGTCGAGTCGTCGAGGATGAGCAGGCGCGGGTTGAGCAGCAGCGCGCGGGCGATCGCGATGCGCTGCCGCTGCCCGCCGGAGAGGGTCACGCCGCGCTCACCCACCCTGGTGGCGTAGCCATCGGGGAAGCTCATAATGAAGTTGTGCGCCGCTGCCGCGCGGGCCGCCGCGATCACCTCGTCGTCGGTGGCTTCGGGCCGCCCGAAGGCGATGTTGTCGCGGATCGTGCCGCTGAAGAGGTTGGTCTCCTGCAGCACGATGCCGATCTGTGAGCGCAGGCTGTCGATCGTCACGTCGCGCACATCGTGGCCGTCGATCAGCACCGCGCCCTCGCTCACATCGTAGAAGCGGGGGATCAGGCTGATGATGCTGGTCTTGCCGCTGCCGGTCGCCCCGAGCAGCGCCACTGTCTGCCCCGGCTCGACCACGAAGCTCACCGCCTGCAGCACCGGCTCGCTGCTCCCGAAGTAGCGGAAGCTGACCGCGCGAAACTCGACCCGCCCGTTGATCGGCGGCAGTTCGTGGGCATCGGGCCGCTCCACGATCTCGCTGCGGGCGTCGAGCACCTCGAAGATGCGTGTCGCCGAGGCCGCGGCCTGGGCCAGGAGCGCAATGACGAAGCCCAGTTGCCCCAGCGGGAGGAAGACGTAGATCAGGTAGAGGCTGAACTTCTGGTACTCGCCCAGGCTCAGCGTGCCGCCAAGGATCTGCTGGCCACCGAAGTAGAGCACCGCCGCCTGGCCGATCTGGGCCACCAGAAAGACGACCGGGAAGAGGAAGGAGAAGACCCGGCTGACCCGCAGTTGCTGGGCCATGAGCTCGGTCGCGGCCATGTCGAAGCGGCGCTCTTCGTAGGGCTCACGGGCGAAGGCTTTGACCACCTTGATCCCCGCGAGGTTCTCCTGCAGGATCGTATTCAACGCCGAGAGCTTCTGCTGCACCAGCGCGAAGAGCGGCTGGCTGATGCGCCCGAACGCGACAAAGATCACCAGCGCAATCGGCAGCAGTGGGAGCACGATCAGCGTCAGCTGCAGATTGGTGAATGCCAGCACCACCAGCGCCCCGCTCAGCAACAGGAACGACTGGGCAGCCAGGATCAGGCCCTGGGCGATGAAGGTACGCAGCCGCTCCACGTCGTCGGTGGCGCGCACCATGAGCTGCCCGGTCTGGTTCTGGTCGTAGTAGCTGAACGAGAGGCGCTGGATCTTTGCAAAGATTGCGTTGCGCAGGTCGAAGGCCAGGCCCTGCGACGTACTCTCCGACATAAAGGCCTGCAGGAAGGAGAAGACGCCGCGCAGCACAGCGAAGAGCAGGATGAGCCCCGCCCCGTTGATCAGCACCTGCTCGGCGACGGCAAGGTTGCCGCCGGCCCGGGTGACCGCCTCGATCATATTCTGCACAACCTGCGGCACGGCCAGCTGGGCCAGGGTGGCGACCACCAGCGCGCCATAGGCGATCAGCGCGCTGCGCCGCTGGTTGCCCAGGTAGCGAATGGCGCGCAGCAAGCCGCCACGGGGCGCATTCGGGTCACGGGATTGCCGTTGGACAGTTGGATTTACCTGAGCTTGCAAGGTCATTTCCTCTGCTGCATCCTTATCCACATGATCCTGCCAGGTGCTCCCCATCGGCTTGCTCGCCTGCCTGCACCGCCCGTTCGAGCAGGTCAAGAAACTGGCCTTGTTCGGCGGGGCTGAGGTAGGCAAGCAGCCGGCCCATCTGGCTCAGTTGCTCTGCAGTGAGCTGCGCGTGCAGCGCCCGGCCCGCCGGGGTCAGCTCCAGCAGCACCACGCGGCTGTCGGCTGCGTGCCGGCGCCGCGCCACCAGCCCGGTGGCGACCAGCCGGCGGGTGAGCGCCGTGACCGATGGCGGGGTCAGCGCCAGCTGGTCGGCCAGGTCTTTCATTGCCAGCGGGCCGGCCGCCTGCAGGATGCGCAACAGGCGCAGGTGCGACGGCGAGAGCTGCAACTCGCTCAGCCGGCGGAAGGCCGGGCCGAGCAATTGAGGCCGCAGCCGGTCGAGCAGCTGCAGCAGCCGGCGCGCATTGTCGCTGGGGTCTGGCATGGGGGAACGCGGTCATTTAGTTAGATGAACTAATGAAGATCATACCACCATTCATGGTCCTGTCAAGCCACGGCCGCACACGTCCTGTATAATGATACTGACCATCCCCCGTGCGCCGGAAAGGAGCGCGTCTTGACCACACGGCGAGTCCTGGTGGCGTTGATCGCTGTGCTAGCGATCGCCATCCTCGTGGGCGGCCTCGCAGTCGCTGGCCTCGCCTACTGGCAGTTCGTGGCCCGTGGCCCGACCACGGCAGACGACCTGCTTGTCCTGGACGGCGCGCAGCGGATGCACCTGGTGCCCCCGGCCGGCGATAGCCGCCTCCTCGCCGAGGATGTCAGCCCTGAGCTCTTCCGCTACCCGGCCTTCGCCCCCGATGGCACGCGCGTGGCCTACATCAGCCAGGACCGCGAGGGCATCGCGCTGCACAGCCTGGATCTGCGCACCGGCGCGCGCACCGAGCTCTACCGCAGCCGCGAGAATCCGCCGCTCTACCTGGCCTGGTCGCCCGACGGGCGCGCGATCGCCTTTCTCAGCAATCGGCGCACCGGTGGCCTTGGCGTTCACCGCGTGGCCGCCGATGGGTCCAGCCCGTCCGAGTTGATCGGCATCTCGCCCAGTTCATCGTACTTTGCCTGGCAGCCCGACAGTGGAGCGCTCCTGCTACACATTGGCGGCAGCAGCTTCGAGCAGGGCCGGGTCAGCGTCTATGGGCCCGGCAGCAGCGAGCCCCGCGTCGAACTGGTCGACCCGGGCTTTTTCCAGGCGCCAGCCTGGAGCCGCGACGGCAGCCAGTTCTTCTACGTGGCCCAGCCGCCGGTCAGTGGGCCGCTGAGCCCCGACCGCGTCGAGAGCGTGCTCACCCGGGTCGCCGCCGACGGCACGGCACCACTGGCCCTGGCCAGCGAGCGCACGGCCGCGATCATCTTCTTGCGCTCACCTGCAAGCGATCGCCTGGCCTACACAACCATCAGCCCGGCTGGTCCCGGCGCGCTCAAGCTGGTGGACGGGGCCGGCGGCGAGGTGCGCACGCTCTCGCGCCCCGACGAGGGGGTCGTGGCCTTCTTCTGGTCACCCGACGGTGCACGCATCGCCTATCTGACCACTGAGCCGGGCGGCGCGCTACCCCGCTTCACCTGGCACGTGGCCGAGCTCGCCTCGGGCACGATCAGCGACCTCGTCAGCTTCGCCCCCAGCCAGGCCTTTGCCGCCCTGGTCAACTTCTTTGACGCCTACGCCATCTCGCTCGACCTCTGGTCACCCGACGGGCGCCAGGTCGTCTATGGCGCAGACGATGGCGTCTACGTGCTCGATGTGGTCAGTGGCAAGGCCGAGCGCCGGGCCGCAGGCGTGCTCGGCATGTGGCCGCGCCGCTGAGCATGCATCGGCAGACCGCAGCGCCCCGCGGCGCCGCCCCCGGAGGGGCGCCCCACGTGGGCGCCC
>JACAEO010000072.1 GCA_013388805.1 Chloroflexota bacterium | reverse complement strand
CTCGCTCCGCTCGGAATGATACCAAATCCAGTTGGCAGTTCCGCATTGTCGTTGCCGTCATCGCTCATCGTGACGCCATGTGCGGCAATCTGCAATCCAAAATCTGCAATCGGAAATGGCAGGGTATACGCCGCGCGGAATGACAGGGGCGCTGGCATACGACCGACAACGGTCGTACGATCGGCTATCACTCCTGCCCGAGGGTGTCGCGCAGGTCGGGGAAGGTGCTGCTGCGCCGCGGGCGCTTGACGGTCGCGAGGTAGAGCCCGATCTCGGTCTGCAGGCGCGTGATCGGCTCAAGCTCCTGGGGGTCCTCGAGGGTGCTAATGCGCTCGCTGAGCTGGGCGAGACGGGCGCGGATCTGGGCGAGGCGCAGCTTGCGGGCGCAGTCCTCGGCTTCGTGGCGATAGCGCAGTTCAGCGGGGCGCCGGGCGGTGAGCGCGATCAGCTGCAGCGCCCGTTCGCGGAGCGGCTCTTCCTGTCCCTCGGCCCAGGCCGTAAGGTCCTCCAGGGTGGCCGGGCGCCAGGGCAGCGGTAGGGTCGCAAAGCGGCGCCAGAGCTCCTGGTGCAACGGCTCTTCCAGCAGATCCTCCAATCCGCCGCCGAACAGTTCCCGCACCGCCGGGTGGCGCGCAAGGCCGGCCTCGAGCAGCGCTTCGACCGCGGTGTCTACGCTGGGATGGCGCAGGGCCAGGCCGAGCAGGTAGGCCTCGTCGGAGCGGTGCACGTCGAAGGCGGGGCGTGGCGGGCTGGCCGCCGCCGGGTCGGCCTCGGCGGGGTGGGGGGCGTCGTCGGGTGGCGGCGTGGGCGCCGTGGCAGGCACCTGGAACCCCGGGTGGGGCCGGCCGCCCTGGCGGCCCCTGCTGCCCCGCTCGCGCTGGCGCTGGAGCCCCGGGCCGCCACGCAGCAGGTCGAGGATGAGCTCGGCACGGATGCCGATCAGCTGTTCGAGCCGCGCGATGTACACCCGCTGCTGGGCGCCGTCGAGCTCGGCCAGCAGTGGCAGCAGGCGGTCGAGGGCCAGGCGCTGCTCCTCGGGACGGCTGAGATCGAGGCCGGCGGTGTAGGCGCCGAGGTAGAACTCCATCACCGGCACGGCCTCGGCCACCAGCCGGCGCCAGAGCTCCGGGTCGGCCTTGATCACCTCGTCGGGGTCGCGCCCCTCCGGCATGCGGATGATCCGCAGCGCCACGTCGCTCTCGAGGCGCACGGCGCCCTGGGCGGTGACCACCAGGTGGCCATCGTCGCCAGCGCTCTCGCGCAGGGCGGTGAGGCCCTTGAGCGTGGCGCGCTGGCCGGCGGCGTCGGCGTCGAGCGCCAGCGCCACGTTGTGCGAGAGCCGCTTGAGCAGCGTGACGTGGCTCCTGGTCAGCGCGGTGCCCAGCGGCGCGACGACGTTGCGGAAGCCGTGCTGATGGGCGGTGATCACGTCGAGGTAGCCCTCGACGACGATCGTACAGTCCTCGCTGCGGATGGCCTCGCGGGCCAGGTCGAGGCCGTAGAGCAGCTCGCCCTTCTTGTAGAGCAGCGTCTCGGGGGTGTTGAGGTACTTGGGCTGGCCGTCGCCGAGGGCCCGCCCGCCGAAGCCCACCGTCTCGCCTCTGGCGTTGCGAATGGGGAAGATCAGCCGGCCCCGGAAGCGGTCGTAGACGCGCCCGCCCTCGTGACGGATGGCCAGGCCGGCGGCCTCGACCTCCTCAGGGCTGTAGCCCTTCTTCTCGGTGAGGTAATCGAGCAGAAAGGTCCACTCGTCGGGGCTATAGCCGAGCTGGAAGGCCTCGACCATGGCGGGGCTGACCTGGCGCTGCGCGACGTAGGTGCGGGCCGCTTCGCCGCGCTGGCTGGCGACCAGCAGATGGTTAAAGACGCGGGCCGCCAGGGCGTTGAGCTCGAGCAGCCGGGCGCGGCGGGCATCTTCCTGGCGCGCGGCCTCGCCACGCGGTTCCAGGCGCACCCCGGCGTGCGCGGCGAGCAACTCCAGCGCGCCGCGGAAATCGAGGCCCTGCTTGCGCATCACAAAGTCGAAGGCGGTGCCCGAGGCGTGGCAGCCGAAGCAGTAGAAGCTCTGGGTGTCCGGGTAGACGGTGAAGGCAGGCGTGCGCGAGTTGGGGTGGAAGGGGCAGAAGCCGACATAGCTGCGCCCGGTCTTGCGCAGGCTGACGCCCAGCGAGCTGATCAGCTCAACGATATCGATGCGGGCGCGAATGTCGTCGATCTGGCTCATTGCACATCCGGGCTGGCGTGCGCCGGGTCGTGACGCTGGTAGGCGGCGAGGATGCGCTCGACCACCGCCTCAGGCGCGAGCGCCTCGGTCGCCAGGTGCAGGCTAGCCACCGCGGCATAGAGCGGGGCGCGGGCCGCGCGGAGGGCCGCGAGGCGGGCAGCGGCGTCGCCGGCCAGCAGGGGCCGTTCCTCGTCGTGGGCGGCGAGCCGGGCGATCAGGGCGGCATCGGGGGCATCGAGCCAGACCACAAAGGCCCGCTGTTGCAGCAGGGCGCGGTTGGCGGCCTGCAGCACCACGCCGCCGCCCGTGGCCACCACACCGGGCGCCACGGCCAGCGCGGCGGCCAGCGCCTCCGCCTCGAGCGCACGGAAGGCAGCCTCGCCCTGCTCGGCAAAGATCGTAGCCACGGGGCGCCCCGCGCGCGCAACCACCAGCGCATCGGTGTCGGCCAGTGGCCAGCCCAGCCGGGTGGCCAGCGCCCGTGCTACCGTCGACTTGCCCGCGCCGCTCAGGCCAACCAGCGCGATCGGTCGCTGCATCTGCTGCCTTCCCTGAATCTACCCCAGGCCTAATGGTCTTTGAAGAATTACTCCGCTCTAGCCCGCGCAGGCGGGCTTCGCATTCCATAGCCGAGGGCTTCAGCCCCACGGCTAGCCTGGCATAGCGGATTCATTGCTCAATAACCATAAAGCGGGGGCTACCGCGCCGATCTATTTGGTGTGTGGCGCCTCCAGCGTCTTCTATCGTAGCACGGCGATCAGGGCTGGTGCAATGATACTGCTGGCAAACCTGGGTACGCGGGCCACCGGCCCGCATGCGGGCGGGACGCCCGCGCACCCGGCGTAGGCAAAACGCCGTTTGCCAGCAGTATCGTGCAATGACGGGCCTAACCTACCCGGTGGGCCGTCGCTACTCCCCGGCGGCGCGGCGGCGGGCGCGTTCCCTGGCTGCCCGCAGCCGTTCGAGCGGGTCCTCGCTGGGGGCTGGCGGGGGCGCGGACTCCGATGCATCCCCTGCTGGCAGGTGCTCGGCAGGCGTCTCGCCACTGATGCGCGCGCCGACCCGGCGCTTGGCGCCGGCCAGCCGCTCCAGGGTGGGGCTGGCTGGCTCGGGGGGCGGGGCGGGCCGGCTG
>JACAEO010000134.1 GCA_013388805.1 Chloroflexota bacterium | reverse complement strand
GGGGGGCAAAGCCCACCTTCGTGGGCTAAACAGGCCACGCAGGTGGCCTTCGCAAGCACTAGCCGAGGCGTTTACGCCGACGGAAACGGGTCATCTGCCGAAATACAACTGTAGTACTAGCAAGACCCCCCTCAGCCCGCAGAGAGGGTGGGGCGATCTTCATGAAATCGCTTTCTTGTTGAGTTGAGTATAGAGCACAAATACTAGCATGTCAAGCCCCAGGTCGACCAGAAATGTGAAACCGTTTTCAAAATCTTGGCCCGCTTGCCCGGTTGTGGTAGAATGTTTCCGGTCATCTGCTCGAGGAGTTTTGAAACCGCTGTCATAGAAAGATGAGCCCCGCACGATGGCAAAGCAGCCGACAGTCAGCGACATCGCCCGGCTCGCGCAAGTCTCGCCGAGTACGGTGTCGCGCGTGCTCACCGGCAGCAGCCCGGTGCATCCCGCCAAGAGCGCCGCGGTCCTCGCCGCGATCGAGCGCCTCAACTTCCGACCGAATCTGACCGCGCGCGCCCTGGCCCGTGGCAAGTCGATGGTGATCGGTATCCTTACCCAGAGTATGGCAAGCCAGTTCTACGGTGAGCTTGCCCAGGGGGTTGAGGAGGGTTTGTCCGGCAGTAGCTACCAGTGTGTCTTCGCAAGTGGTCACTGGGAGCGCGCCGCGGAGCAGGCCGCCCTCGACCTGCTGCTCGCCCGCCAGGTCGACGGTCTGATTGTGCTCGGCGGCGATCACCCCGATGCTGACCTGCTGGCGATCAATGAGCAGATCCCGCTGATCGCGGTGGGACGGCTGATTGCGGGGCTTGAAGACCATTGTCTACGGGTCGAGAACGCGGCCGGCGCCTTCCAGGCGGTGCAGCACCTGATTGAGCTGGGCCATCGCCGGATCGCCCACGTGAGCGGGATTGCGGCCCATATCGATGCCCGCGAGCGCCGCCGCGGCTATGAACAGGCCCTCACCACCGCCGGCCTGCCCGTCGATGAGCGCCTGGTCGTCGAGGGTAATTTCACCGAGCAGAGTGGCCTGCTCGCCCTTGAGGCCCTCCTCGCCCGCGGGGTCCATTTCAGTGCGATTTTCGCCGCCAATGACCAGATGGCCTACGGTATCAGACTCGGGCTCTATCGCCGGGGTCTGCGTGTTCCTGAGGATGTTTCCCTCGTCGGTTTCGATGACCTGCTCGGCTCGGCCTATACCACCCCGCCGCTGACTACCGTCCGCCAATCGATGCTCGAACAAGGTCGCTACGCCGCGCGCGGGCTGCTGAACCTGCTGGCTGATATGCCCCCCAATCTGCCACGGGTGGCCACCGACCTGGTGATCCGTGAGTCAACGGCACGCGTGCGTGGCTGAGTAAGACGGCCGTGGTCGTTCCGCGCTCCCGGGTTTGCCTGGTTGCCCCAACGCGGAACACGTATATGTTGGCAGCGTGGTACTATACCCCGGCTGACCAGCCGATCGTTGCCGCGCCTGCCATGAAGAAGCTGAGCCTTGCCCCAACTGAGATTGCGCCAGCGGCCGGGGAGCGGCTCCGGCTTGCTGCGCACCCGTGGCTGGGCTGGCTGGCCCTGGCCGGCCTGAGCCTCGCCGCCTTGTTGCTGCGTGTCTGGACGATTCGCCAGAGCCTGCCCTTCGTCGACCACCCCGATGAGCCGAATCCGATTGACTATGTCGTCACGATGCTCCGTACTGGCGATCCGAATCAGCAGTACTTTCAGAAGCCGTCGCTCTATATCTACCTGCTCTTGGCCGTCATCCAGGCCCACTATGGGTGGGGGCGTGCTGTGGGGATCTACGGCCCGATCGAAGCCTGGCTGATCACGACCCATACGGTCACGACGGTGCCCGGCTTCTTTCTGGCAGCGCGCCTGCTGTCGGCGCTTGTCGGCGCTCTCACGGTGCTGAGCGCCTACGCCCTGGGCGTGCGCGGCTGGAACCGTGGGGCCGGGCTGGCCGGCGCGCTCCTGGTGGTGGTTCTGCCCATTCACGTGCGCTTCTCCCAGTGGGCGACCACCGATGTGCTGGCGACGTTCCTGGCCTCGCTGGCCCTGGGGGCGGCGCTGCTCGCACTCCGCGATGGTAGCTGGCGGGCCTACCTGGTGGCGGGGGCGTTCGCGGGGCTCGCCGCCTCGGCCAAGTACAATGCCGGCGTTGTCGCTGGCGCGCTTGTTGCGGCGGCCATCGCCCGTGTCTGGGCAGCGCGCGATGCGCCAGGGCGCGCGCTGCTCCGCGAGGGCGCGCGGCTCGCTGCGGGCGGGTTGGCCGCGATGGCGGGCTTTGTCGCCGGTACGCCGTATGTGTTGTTGCGCTGGCGCCAGGTGAGCGGCGGCATCGTCACCCAGTGGGGCAACTACGGCGGTGGCAACGGGCACTACCGGGGCGCGTGGAACGTCGCTGGCTATGTCGAGTTCTTTCTCGGCGACGGGCTCGGTATCCCCGGCTGCCTGCTGGTCGCCGCGGGGCTGGCCATCCTGGCGTGGCGCCGGCCCCGGGTGCTGGCCGTCTGGCTCGGCTTTGCGCTGCCCTCACTGCTGCTGCACCTCTCGCGGCCGACCCACTTTATGCAGAATATGCTGCCGCTGCTGGTGGCCTGTGCGCTGCCGGCCGGAGTGGCGGTGGTCGAACTGCCCGGCCTGCTGGCCCGGCGCGGTGCCAGGCCGGGCCGCGCCGCCGCCCTGGTGGCCCTGGTGGCGCTGACCCTGGCCCTGGCGCTGCCGCTGGCGACCCGCTCGCTGGCCTATGTGGGCCGCCAGGCCGCGGGTGACAGCCGGCTGCAGGTGCTGGCCTGGATCGAGGCCAATGTACCGCCCGGCGTACGTATCGCAGCCGAGCTGAAGCCCGTGCCCAGTCCGACCGAGGCCCGCTGGACGTTTGTGCCGAGCCTGGTGGCCCACGACCTGGCCTGGTATCGCGCCCAGGGCTATGGCTACCTGATCGCCTCTTCAGACCGCTGGGGTCAGTTCACGCCCCCGCCCGCCTACGCCGCACTCAGCGACCGGGTGGTGGCCGCCTTCGGGCCGCAGCTACGGCGCGAAGAGATGAGTGGCCCCCGCCTGCTGGTGATCGATACCGGGCTCAGCGCCGCTGATGTCACACCGCTGGCGCCGTCCGTGACGATCGGCGGGGCACGACTGCTTGGGGTGGCCGTGGGCGCCCCTACGGGCGATGGTGAGCCGCCAGCGCTGGTGCCCGGCACGAGCTTCAAGCCGGGCGACGTGCTCGGCCTGCGCAGTTTCTGGTTGGTGGAAACGCCTTTCACGACGGACTACGCGATCTTCGTCCACGTGATCGACGCCGCCGGTGGCCGCCCGACGCAGCGTGACGCGCAACCCTGGCAGGGGCGCTTTCCGACCAGTACCTGGCGTCCGGGCGCTATTGTGGTTGACCATAACGACGTCTACCTGCCGCCGAACCTGCCGCCGGGCGAGTACCGCGTCGTGATGGGCCTGTACGACCCGGCCACCGGCGCACGCTCGCCGGTCACAGCGGATGCTATCCCCGTCCCCGCGGGTGCGGTGGAGGTAGCGCGGATTCGCGTTGTGCCGTGACAACGCCGCCAGGCCGCAGGGGGGCGTCCTGCGGCCTGGCGGCGGTACTGGTCAGAGCTTCGTTGCCGGGTTGGGCTCGTTGGGCCAGTGGTTTGGCCCTACGGGGCGGGGGCCGACCCATCACCGCTGCTCGGACGAAGGACTAGAACGGCACGTCCTCACCGGCGGGGACGCTGTCGGTCTCGGCGATGGCGACGGCCTCGCCGGGAACGCCGGGGCGCGCATCCAGGAAGATCACATCCTCAGCGCGGACATAGGTGCGCGTGCGGGGCTGGTTGCTGGCCTTGTCGAGCCAGCTATCCGTGCGCAGGGCACCACCGACGCGGACGCGGCTGCCCTTGTGGAGGTAGGTGTTGCACAGCTCGGCCAGCTTATCCCAGGCCTCCACCGTCGTCCAGTCAGTCTCGTACGCGCGGCGGCCATCCTCGTCCTGGCCGGCGATGCGCCTGGTGGCCACGCGGAAGCGGCAGACAGCGGCGCCCGACGCGATAAAGCGCATCTCCGGGTCGGCGCCCAGCCAGCCCAGCAGCTCGACCGCATTGATGGTACCCTTGACCTGACTCATCGTGATCGTCGCCTTTCGTGATCGCGGAGCGGGCCGGACGCTGCGCAACGCCCGGCGATCGATAGCTGATCAGCTCGCCCTATGAACCGGGCAGGCTGGCGGCAGGATACGACTGATTGCCGAGAGGTTCCGTTCCGCCGTAGAATAGGGCACGGAGCAGCATACCTGCGGGCGGGTGAGGCCGGCGCGGTCCCATACCGCGCATACGGGAGCAACGACGATGGGCGCTGAGCACGAGGCAGCGGCGAACGAGCCAGGGGGCGGGGGATGGCCGCTGGTCTGGCGGCACGTGCGTCAGCAGAGCTGGCACCTCATCGTGGTGCTGGGCACGGTATTGCTGATCGCGCTGCTGGTCGGCACACTGGCAGCGTGGCTGCAGGCTGGACGCGATGAGGTCCGTAACGCCGACGTGCTGCTGATCATCGCCCCGGCGCTCCCCGCCCCGGCCTTGCTCGAGCATGCCGTCGAGACCTACCGGCGCGGCTATGCGCCAACCGTGATCGTCGCGGGGGCCGGGGCGGAGGTGCTGCGCACGAGCATGATCGAGCGGGGCGCGCCAGGGGAGCGGATCGAGGCCCTGGGGGCGGAGCGCCGGCCGGTTGTGGAGCTCCGGGGGCGGATGCGGAGCGCCCATGCTGCCGGTGCGCAGAGCGCGCTGATCGTCGCCGAGCCCGCCGAGTTGCTGCTCTGGCTGAAGCTTACCCACGACCAGGGCCTGCGCGCCTATGGTACGCCCCTGCCGGGACGCGGGCCCGGTGTCCTCGAGCTGGTGAGCGGAAGCCTCGGCTACTGGCGCTACGTGCTGATCCAGCGCTGAGGCATGGTGCAGGATCGTGTGTTCTCGCGTGACCGTTGCTCCACACCTCCACACCTCCACACAGCCGGTCTGGAGCGCTGGAGCGCTGTGGAGCTGAAGGCTGGATTGTCACGTACGTTTGAACCATGTCTGCAGCATAGTACCTTGGTCCCGACGATTGGCACAGACGCCGGGCGACGTGCCGGTGCGCCGTGTCACGGGCTGGCAACGATTATCAGGTCACCGATCCCGCACTCAGCATGTGCTCAGGTTTGCGCTATCCGCCTGAGAAGGCCCTGAGCACACCCGACGGCGCGGCGGAGCCTGTGCCCCGGGTTGCAACGATCGCTTTACACTCCCTTGAGATACGGATTACAAATTTCTTCGCGGTCTTTGCCTTTTATGGCTTTCTGAAGCAATATTCTGAAGGTACTATTGACAGAATGTGTGATGTATATTAAACTACTTTTACTTTTCCAGGGGCGCGAGCCAGCGCAGGCCCAGCCCAGGTTGCCCGGAGGCGCAGCAGGGGTCACAGGGTGTTCAAGCGGACCTGTGACGCAGAAGCTGAGACCGGGATCAGCAGACCTGATGCAGAGCTGAACGGAAACTGACGCTTGCGGATATCGCGAACCCATGGTACACTCCGACCATCCCGACCTGACTGTCAACGTGATTGCGCATACACCAGGAGCGTGTAGTAGGGTTCATCTCGCGTGTGCTCGCGCCACGGGGACCCAAGTGAGGTGGATTGCTCCATGATCGAGCTCAATCGAAACCCGTCGTCTACGCCGCAGCGCAGCGATGTAGATGGGCTGAAGCGGCGCGCCGCCAGCCACCGTCAGCAGTACCGACAACAGAACCGCTCCATTGCCAGCCTTCGCCAACGTGCAACGACATCGTTTGCCGCCCCCGGCAGCTGGTTCGCACAGCTCCCAACCCGTTTCCTCCTCCATGCCGTCATTATCCTCAGCGTGCCGCTGGCACTACTCCTGAGCCAGTTCCCGGCCCAGCCGCTCGCCACATCCACCGAGAACCGCACGGAACTACTCGAAGCTCCGCTTAGCGTCGGGCCGATCGTGATCGACAACCCGGCCCTGGAACAGGGCCAGATCGGCGATCCGCCGCTCAGCGACGATGAGGCCCTGCCCGTCCCGCTGTCACTGTCGTCGCGGAGCGAGGTGCTCGCCCCGTTGACGGTGCCGGCCATGATCGCCGGCGACGTGGTCAGGCTGCGCAACGGGCCAGGGCTGGCCTACGATGAGGTCGGGCGCATCAATGGCGGTGAGGGCGTGGAGGTGATCGGCCGGCACGAGGAGTGGCTGCAGGTGCGCCGCGATGGTGACCAGACGGTCTACTGGGTGGCCGCCGAACTGGTCGACATCCCGGACGCGGTGGTCTATACGCTCAATCAGGTCGCCGCCGAACTCATTCCGCCGCCGCCGCCCCCGAAGGTGGGCGTGGTGCGTGAAGAGGGCGTTAACCTGCGCGATGGTCCCGGGACGAATTATGTAAGTATGGCCAGGATGGCGCTCGGCCAGGAACTCACGCTCATTGAGCGCTACGAGGGCTGGTACCTGGTCGAGTATGGCCAGCAGTATGGCTGGGTCACGGCCGACTTTCTGAACATCGGCGAGGGCATCATCGAGCGGGTCCCGGTGGCTACGAGCATCCCCGACCCGAACCCGCCGCTGGTGGGCGCGGTGCTGGAGAACAACGTCAATGTGCGGAAGGGCCCCGGCTCTGCCTATGATCGGATCACGTCGCTCAAGGCGGGCGACAGTGTGAGCCTGCTGGCCCGTCATAAGGACTGGTACCGGGTGCAACTGGCCGATGGCACCCGGGCCTGGATCTTCTCCGACCTGCTCAGGGTCTCGCCGATGGCTGCACGCCGCGTGCCGGTGACCAACGACATCCCGGCGCTGCCCGCGCGTGTGCGCACTACCGGCACCAGGGGCGGTGGGAGCGGCGGCGGCGCGGCGGTGAACATTCCAGCCAGTGGCGACGTTGCGAGCTTCGCGGTGCAGTTCGTCGGGTCACGCTATGTCTGGGGCGGCAGCAGCCCGAGCCGTGGCTTTGACTGCAGCGGCCTTACCAGCTATGTCTACCGGCAGTTCGGGGTGGGATTGCCACACAGTGCCGCCGCCCAGTACAGTTCGCGCTATGGCGCGATCATCGGCGGGATGGGCAACCTGGCCCCCGGTGACCTGATGTTCTTCGCCGGCACGGCCGGGCGGCGTGGCATCTCGCACGTGGCGATCTACCTCGGCGGCGGGCGGATGGTCCACGCGATGACGCCGCGCTACGGCGTGCAGGTTTCGAGCATCTGGAGCAGTTACTGGCAGAACACCTTCGTCGGCGCGGTCCGGCCCTACCGTTAATGCGATTGCAGATAGTAGATCGTTGATTGCAGCTCGGGGGCGGCGCATCTGGACACGGTCAAGGTCGCGCTGAGACCCGAACAGGTCGCCTGGAAGTGCACCAGGCAGCAACTGGCTTCCAGCACTGCACAGCCCTCCTCTGGCCGCTATGGCAGAGTGGGGCTTGCTGTTGTGCTGGACCAGTGGGCTGACGCGTCGCGTCACAGATCGGGTACAATCGATTGGAAGCGGCGATCGAGGTCGAGGTAAGCAGCGAGGATCCTGATGAAAGGGCTGGTTCTCAGCGGCGGCAAGGGCACACGCTTGCGGCCCATCACGTATACGAGCGCAAAGCAACTGGTACCGGTGGCGAACAAGCCGGTCCTTTTTCGGGTCATCGAAGCGATCCGCGACTCGGGGATCAGCGAGATCGGCATCGTGATCGGCGACACCGGCGACGAGATCCGCGCCGCGGTGGGCAACGGCAAGCGCTGGGGCTTGCGGATCACCTACATCCCGCAGGAGGCACCCCTGGGCCTGGCCCACGCCGTGAAGATCAGCCAGGAGTTCATCGGCGATGAGCGCTTCGTGATGTTTCTTGGCGACAACTGCATCCAGGGCGGGATCAGCCCGCTGATCGAGTCCTTTGGGCACAGTAGCTACAATGCACAGATCGTGCTGAAGCGCGTGGCCGACCCGCGCTCGTTCGGCGTGGCCGAACTCGAGGACGATGGCCGCATCGCTCGCCTGGTAGAGAAACCACGCGAACCGCGGAGCGACCTGGCCCTGGTGGGCATCTACATGTTCGATCGGCATATCTTCGAGGCGGTCAATGCCATCCGGCCCTCGGCACGAGGCGAACTGGAGATCACCGACGCCATTCAATGGCTGGTCTCGGCTGGCTACAGTGTTTACCCGTACATTCACGAGGGCTGGTGGATCGATACGGGGAAGAAGGACGATATGCTCGAGGCCAACCGGCTGGTGCTCGAGGAGCTTGAGCCGAGCGTGCAAGGCTATGTGGATCGGGACTCGCAGTTGATCGGCAAGGTGATCATCGAGCCTGGCGCCGAGGTGATCAACTCGACGATCCGGGGCCCGGCGATCATCGGCGAGAAGACGCGGATCCTCAACTCTTACGTTGGCCCCTTTACATCGATCTACCACAGCTGCCTGATCGAGGATAGCGAGATCGAGCACAGCATTGTGATGGAGCAGTGTAGCATCCGTGGTATGCCCCACCGGATCGAGGATAGCCTGATCGGGCGCAATGTCGAGGTGGCGCGGAGCCCGCTCAAACCGAAGGCCTATCGCCTGGTGATCGGCGACAACTCCTCGGTGGGGGTGCTGTAGGGGCGCTGCGTGCCCGCGAACTGCATCCAGGGTGGGGCATGGCTACGTACGACATAGCGAAAGATGATTCTCTCTGGGAGCGACACGTGGCCGCGCGTCGCTCCCCTGGCGAAGGAGCGTGCGTTGGCGCAGATCCACCCATCGGAGATCACCCCCGAACATCTGTATCTCTCGCGCCGCCAGTTAATGGGTGTGGCGGGCGCGCTGGGCGCCTCGCTGCTGCTGGGCGCCTGCGGCCCGCAGGCGGCCTCGCCGGCGCCGGAGGTGGCCGCTGACCCGCGGCGCGATGATCTGGGCGACCCGCTCAACAGTTTCGAGCAGATCACCAGTTACAACAACTACTACGAGTTCAGTACCGATAAACAGCGCGTTGCGCGGCTGGCCCAGGGCTTCCAGACCAGCCCGTGGGAGGTGGCGGTGGGTGGCCTGGTGCGCTCGCCCCGGGTGTTCGGGCTGGAGGATCTGCTGCGCTTCGACCAGGAGGAGCGGATCTATCGCCTGCGCTGTGTCGAGGCCTGGTCGATGGTGATCCCCTGGATCGGCTTCCCACTGCGGCGGCTGCTGGCCGAGGTCGAGCCGCTGGCCGCGGCGCGCTACGTGCGCTTCGAGACGGTCCTGCGCCCCGCGGCGATGCCAGGTCAGCGCGACCGCTTCTACCCCTGGCCCTATGTCGAGGGCCTGCGCCTCGACGAAGCCCAGCACGAGCTGACGCTGCTGGCCACCGGCCTGTATGGCAAGGCGCTTACGCCGCAGAATGGCGCGCCCTTGCGCCTGGTGGTGCCCTGGAAGTATGGCTTCAAGAGCATCAAGGCGATCGTCCGCATCGACCTGGTAGAGCAGATGCCCACCTCGCTCTGGATGGCCATGGCGCCCAACGAGTATGGGTTCTACGCCAATGTGAACCCTGAGGTGGCGCACCCGCGCTGGTCGCAGGCGACGGAGCGCCGGATCGGCGAAGTAGGGCGCCGCCCGACGCTGCCCTTCAATGGCTACGCCGAGCAGGTGGCCGGACTCTACACGGGGATGGACCTGCGGGCGAATTACTGACGGGTCTGAACGCGCGATGGGCCACACTGCTGAACATACAGGAACGACACGCACCGGCTGGCTCCGCCTGGCCGTGCACGGGCTTGCGCTGCTGCCGCTCGGCCTGCTGCTGCTCGACACGGGGCTCGGGCGGCTGTCGGTGAACCCGATCCAGGACCTGACGCTGCGCACCGGCAAGGCCGCACTGGTCCTGTTGATGCTCTCGCTGGCCTGCACGCCGCTGAACCTGCTGCTGGGCTGGAAGTGGGCGCTGGCGCTGCGCAAACCGCTCGGGCTCTATAGCTTTCTGTATGTGTGCCTGCACTTGCTGGTCTTTGCGGTGGCGGACTACGGGCTCGACCCGGGGCTGATTGGTCAGGCGATCAGCGAGAAGCGCTACGTCGTGGCGGGCTTTGCGAGCTTTCTGCTGCTGCTGCCGCTGGCGCTCAGTTCAACGCGGGCAGCCATGCGGCGCCTCGGGCGCTAGTGGCGCCGGCTGCACCGCCTGGTCTACGCTGCGGCGGCCCTGGCGGTGCTGCACTACCTCTGGCTGGCGAAGGTCTGGCGTGAGCCAGCGCTCTGGGGCGCGCTGCTGCTGGTGCTGCTGGCGCTGCGCCTGCCCGGTGTGCGGCGCCGGCTGGCGCGCTGGCGCTCGCCGGGGGAGCGGCGGCCAGCGGCGGGCCGCAGCCAGCCGTGAGCAGCCGGCGGGGGGCGCTGGCGCTCTAGCGGCGGCCGCTGGGGCGGCGCGGGCGGCCAGGGCGGAGCGCCACCCAGACGCCAAGCGCAAAGCCGCCCAGCAGGCTGAGCACGGCAAACATCGCGCCCGGCCCGTAGACCAGGGCGGCGGCTCGCAGGGCGCCGGCGAGGAGCAGCGCCACGATCCAGCCGACAACGAAGAGCCGCTGCCGAAACTCCGGCCCGAACCACTGTGGCCGCCCCTGGCCCACCAGGTAGCCCACTCCGCCCGCGATCACCAGCAGCAGCACGTTTGTGATGACAATCTGCATAGCGCCTCAGGTTGCACCTGCCGGCCAGGGCTTGTGCAACGTCGTTCGGTCACGTCCCACACCCTACCGCCGGAGACTCGAGCCTTGACGTGCCCTTACCTTGTGAGCAGCGTGCGCACCGTGCTAGAATACCGGCTAACGTCGTTGCCGGCAAGCCCACCTGCGGAGTGCGTGTATCGATGTCAGAGCTGAAAGACAAACTGGTGCTCGTCGTTGACGACGAGCCGCGCATGGTCAACTTCATGCGGCTCAACCTCGAACTCGAGGGGATGCGCGTGGCCACAGCGGCCAACGGGCGCGAGGCGCTCGATCGGGTACGCGAAGACATGCCCGACGTGGTCTTGCTCGACGTCATGATGCCGGTCATGGACGGCTTTGAGGCCCTGCGCCGTATCCGCCAGTTCTCTCAGGTGCCCGTTCTGATGCTGACCGCCAAGGACGAAGAGGAAGACCGGGTGCGCGGGCTGGAGCTCGGGGCCGACGACTACATCGGCAAGCCCTTCAGCCACCGCGAGCTCGTGAGCCGGATCAAGGCGGTGCTGCGGCGCCACTACGCCGCCCCACCGGTGCCGCAGACGATGGTCAAGGTTGATGACCGCCTGAGCATCGACTTTGCGCGCCGTGAGGTGCTGGTGGACGGCCAGCGGGTGAACCTGCGGCCGACCGAGTACCGGCTGCTCTACCACCTGGTGCAGAACGCCGGCTATGTGCAGACTCACGAGATGCTGCTGACCAAGGTCTGGGGGCCGGAGTACCGCGAGGAAAGCCACTACCTGCGCCTGTACATCACTTATCTGCGCCAGAAGATCGAGGAAGACCCTTCCAATCCCAGGTATATCCTGACCGAGCGCGGCGTCGGCTACCGCTTTGTTGATTTCGAGAACAAGCCCGGGTAGCTGGGCTGGCGCAGCCAATGTTGTGGTCTGACGGGGCGGGGCCGATTCCAGCATAGCTGTTCTGAGACCGTTCTAGCTTCCCTCCTCGACCAGGCTGAGCACCAGCTGGCGCAGCTGGCGCAGGCGACGATCGATACGCTCGGGGCGTACATGGAGGTCGTCGCGGATCTGGCTAAGCTGGAGGCGAAAGGTATCGATCGGGCCTTTCTCGCGCTCGGCGCTATAGGCGTAGGCCTGCTCGAGCGAGCGATAGGCGGTGAGCAGGGTGCGGTCGGCCTCGGCGAGATCATTGCCCTGGAGGGCAATGACGGCATCATCGATCTGGCTGGCGGCGCGGAGCAGGTACAGGGCACTCCAGATCTGGCGATCCTGCGCCTCGAGGTCGAGGATCTCGAGCCGCAGCACGCTATCGTTGGGCAGCGCGGTGGCCGCGGGGCTGGCCACTGGCGTGGGGGCGATGACGGTCACGCTAGGCGACGGCGCGGCAAGCGGGGCGGTGGGAGCCGGGCCAGGGATCGGGGGGCGCGGCCAGAGCAGAGCCTGGACCAGCAGACTGAGCGCGACGGCCAGCGCGGCCGTCAGCAGATGGGGCAGCAATGCCTTGAACGGTGTGCGCGTGCGCGCCGGGGGCGCGGCTGGCGCGTCCCCCGGCGTCTGGTGTTCGTCGGCCACAGGACTAGATCTCGTTGGCCAGGAGGATGGCCTGGGCAATCTCCTTCATGGACTTGCGGGTATTCATCGAGAGTTGCTGAATCTTGCGAAACGCCTCAGCCTCTTTGAGCCCCTGGGTGTCCATGAGTACGCCCTTGGCCCGCTCGACGATCTTGCGTGTGTCCAGGGTCTCCTTGAGGTCGGCGATCTGCCGATCCATCTCCAGGAACTCCTGGTAGCGCGCCATAGCGATCTCGATGGCGGGCAGCAACTCGGCCTCGCGGAACGGCTTGACCACGTAGTTGACAACTCCCGCCTCCTTGGCCCGCTCGACGAGCTCGCGGTCGGAGTACGCAGTGAGCAGCAGCACCGGGGCGATCTTCTCCTCCGTGAGGATGCGGGCGGCCTGGATGCCATCCAGCTTGGGCATCTTGATGTCCATCAGGACCAGGTCGGGCTTAAGCTCGCGGGCGACGTTTATCGCACTGACCCCATCGCCGGCCTCGCCGACCACAAGGTAACCGAGGCCGACCAGCGTCTCCTTGAGATTCATGCGGATGATCGACTCGTCATCGGCGATCACCAGGCGCGTCTGCTGAGCCATGGGACACCTCATGAGCGCCTATCCGGGCAACTCCCGCAACGGAGCGAGATCCAGGCAGGATCTGCAGATAGGCGTGTACCTTACCCCTGCGGAGGGCGATTTCCGCCGGCAGTATAGCACGCCGGTGCAATGGGCGCAATGCCGAAGGGGCGGCCTGCTAGGGCGATTGCATCTTCTAAATTGCGCTGGAGCGCCGGATGAAGGATGATGCGGGCATCGGCATCAGCACCGTTCCTGGAGGTCGCCCATGCCCGGCGCTCGCAAGCTTGCCCTGGCGTCCTATTTCGCAACCGTGGACGACCCACGGATCGATCGCACCAAGGCCCACAACCTGCTCGATATCATCGTTATCACTATTTGCGCCGTGATCTGTGGCGCCGACGATTGGGTCGGGGTTGCCGAGTTCGGCACCAGCAAAGCGGCGTGGCTGAAGGGCTTTCTGGAACTCCCCAACGGTATTCCGTCACACGATACGTTTGGGCGCGTGTTTGCGCGCATCAACCCGGATCAGTTCCAGCAGAGCTTTCTGCAGTGGGTCCAGGCCGTCCAAACGGTGCGTACCGATATCATTGCGATTGATGGCAAGACCCATCGTGGCAGCCACGATCGTCCGAACGGGCAGGCTGCGCTGCATCTCGTCAGCGCGTGGGCGGCAGAGAACCGTCTGGTGCTCGGCCAGATTGCCGTCAATGACAAATCGAATGAAATTACGGCCATCCCGCAGTTGCTTGACCTGCTGGACCTGCGCGGCTGTACCGTCACCATCGATGCGATGGGCTGTCAGACCGCGATGGCGGCCAAGATCCGTGACGGACAGGGCCACTACGTGCTGGCGTTAAAGGCCAATCAGACCACGTTGTATGCCGATGTCCAGGCGCTCTTCGCCGATGCGCGGGCAGCCAAACAGCCGGAATATGGTATGACCAGCGCGACCGACACGACCAGCGGCCACGGACGGATCGAGACCCGGACGGCGTATGTCATCAGCGACCCGGAGGTGATCGCCTATCTGAACCCCGGCGACCGCTGGCGCGATCTGGCCAGTGTGGCGCTGGTGGAAGCGCAGCGCACCGCCGATGGGCGAACCACCACCGAACAGCGGTACTATCTGCTGGATCAGGTGCCCCCCCGACCGACGTGAACGCGCTGGTGCGTGGCCATTGGGGCATCGAAAACCGCGTGCATTGGGTGCTCGACGTCATCTTTCACGAAGATGCCAGCCGCATTCGGACGGGCGATGCGCCCCAGAATATGGGCGTCGTGCGCCACATCGCGCTCAATCTCTTGCGCCAGGAGCCGAGTAAAGGCAGCGTGAAGTCCAAACGCTTTCGTGCCGCACTCAATGACGCCTATCTGGAACGGGTGCTCGGAATATAAGATGCAATCGCCTTATGCGGCCTGCCGTGGCCACCCCGGGCGGGGCCACCCGCCCCTCTCAGGTATAGGGTTTTTGGGGCGTTGCGCCCCCAGGCCCCGCATACCCCACCCCCCCCCTCCCCTGGCAGGGGTGGGGGCCAGAATCTGGCGTTGCAGTGCGC
>JACAEO010000110.1 GCA_013388805.1 Chloroflexota bacterium | reverse complement strand
GTGCGCCAGCGAAGCTAGCGCACCGCAACGCCAACAACATCCCCCCCTCTCCCAGATCGTTAGCGCAGCGCGAGCAGGGCCGTCCCACAACAGCGATGCGTGACACAGGAAACAAGCTCTTCCCCTCTGGTTGCGGGATGTTTACACCACAGCCAGGTCATGCTCGCTACCCTGATGCACGAGATGTCCCTCAGGAGCGCAATGGCGCGCCCAAAGTGAGGAGCACAGCCATGATCGATGCTGTGGCCCTACGAGCGCGGCTCAAGGACCCGCGTCGCCTGGTGACCCTCTACGGCACGACGCCGCCGCGCAGCGATGCAACCCCCGAGCGGATCGATCTGACGGCCGAGCGGCTGGCCAGCCGGGTGGCCGGCCTTGGGCTCGATGGCCTGGTGGTCTATGACGTGCAGGACGAGGCCGCGCGCACCGATACGCCACGACCCTTCCCCTTCATTCCCACCAGCGATCCGCGGGCCTATGCCCACCGCCTCCAGAACCTGACCGGTCTGCCGGCCCTCACCTACAAGTGTGTGGTCGATTTTAACGAAGCAGGCTGGCTGGCCTGGCTCGCCGAAACGATGGCCGACTACCAGGTGGCCGGCCTGTCGCTCGTCGGCTCCGCCACACCCACCCCGCCGCCCGATGCGCTGCCAGTGGACCGGGCGTTGCAACTGGCTGCGGCCCAGGCCGGCGCCCCGGCACTGGGCGGGGTGGCGATCGCCGAACGTCACTCGCCCGCCTACGACGAGAGCCGGCGCCTGCTGCACAAGGCCGAACGCGGCTGCGACTACTTCGTCTCACAGGTGGTCTACCAGAGCGAACCGACCGTGCGGCTGCTGACCGACTATGCGACCGCCTGCGCACAGACCGGGCAGACGCCACGGCGCATCGCCCTGACCTTCTCGCCCTGTGGCCGCCCCCGGACGCTGGAGTTCATCAAGTGGCTGGGCGTGGCGATCAGTCCCGCCACCGAGCGGGCCATCCTCGAGGACCCGGCGCCGTTCAGTCGCTCAATCCAGATCTGCTGCGACAACCTGCGCGCCGTGCTCGACCAGGGTCTCGGCGAGCGTCTGCCGCTTGGCATCAACATCGAGAGCGTCTCGATCCACCGGGACGAGATCGAGGCCTCGATCGAACTGGTCCACGCCCTGCGCGACGTCGCCCATGACTATGGCATGGCCTGATCGCCTGAGGCCAGGACAGCTTGCTGGAAATCCGTCAGGCGTTGTGGTAGTCGGCAAGGACACGCCCGATCCGCGCGTCTTTCTCGAGCCAGAGCTGCTGCACCCAGGCTTGAATCGCCGCGCGGAAGACGGGGTCAGTTGCGTAATCGGCCCCGAGCCAGGCCGGGGGGATGGGGTGTGGCTCGACGTGCACCACGACTCGCCCGAGTTGCCCGCTCAGCAAGCCCCACAATTCGACCGGCCCATCGGGATAGATGATCGTCACATCGAGTATCGCCGTGAACTGATCACCCATGGCGCCGATCGCGCTTGCCAGGCCGCCCGCCTTGGGGCGCAGCAGATAGGTGTAGGGCGAGCCCTGCTCCTGGTGCTTGGCGGCCGTGAAACGGGTGCCCTCGAGAAAATTGAGGATCGCGGTCGGCGCGTGGCGGAACTTCTCGCAGGCCTTGCGTGTCGTCGCCACATCGACGCCGCGTTTCTCGGGGTGCTTCGCCAGGTACTCGGCTGAGTAGCGCTTCATAAACGGAAAGTCGAGAGCCCACCAGGCCAGGCCCAGGATCGGCACCCAGATCAACTCCTGCTTGAGGAAGAAGCGCAGGAAAGGGATGCGCCGGTAGAAGACCCGCTGGAGGATGGGAATGTCAACCCAGGAGTTGTGGTTGCAGCAGATCAGGTAGGAGCCATCGCGGCGCAGCCCTTCGAGCCCGCTGATCTGCCACGGGGCGCGCTGGCTGACCGCCATCAGCCGGCTGTTCACAGCGATCCAGGCTTCGGCGATCTCGGTGAGCAGCACCGACAGGCGCCGGCGCAGGGCAGGGATCGGCAGCAGCAGCTTGACGATCGCCACCAGGAAGAGCGGGACCGACCAGAACAGCGTATTCAGCGCGAGTGCGCCGAGTCCGATGGCTCCGTGGATGGGAGCAGGGAGTAGCCGTAGCATTGCGCCCCCTTGCGCTAATCGTGACACCCCTGGTCTGACACGCCCCCCTGCGTCAACGAGCCGTGTAGCCGCCGTCGACGACCAGGGCGTGGCCGGTGACGAACGAGGCGGCAGCCGAGCAGAGGTAGAGCACGGCCCCGGCGATCTCGTCGGGCTGGCCCATACGCCCCATCGGGTGCAGGCCCTCGATCATGGCGCGGCGCGCCGGATCGCTGGTCACCCCAGCGCGCTCGAGCATGGGCGTCTCGACGAAGCCCGGGCAGACCGCATTGACGCGGATGCCGCGTGTCGCGTATTCGAGGGCGGCGCTCCTGGTCAGGCCGATCACGCCGTGCTTGGCCGCCACGTAGGCGGCGGCCCCGGCAAAGCCGACGAGCCCCAGGGCCGAGGCCATGTTGACAATCACGCCGCCATTGGCGCGCATGGCTGCGATCTCGGCGCGCATACAGTAGAAGACGCCACTCAGGTTGATGGCAATCGTGCGTTCCCAGGCCTCGTTGGGCAGCCGGGCAGTGCCCTCCTGGGTCGCTTCGATCCCGGCGTTGTTGAGCGCGTAGTCGAGGCGGCCCAGGCGTGTCACCGCGGCCTGCACCAGCGCCTCGGCCTCCGCGGGGCGAGCAACATCACAGCGCAGCGCGTGGGCCTCGCCGCCCGCGACGTTGACCAGCCGGGCCGTCTCCTCGACCGCCGCCAGGTCGAGGTCGCCGAGCATCAGCCGGGCGCCCGCCTGCGCGAAGGCCAGCGCCGTGGCCCGGCCAATCCCGCCGCCCCCACCGGTGATGAGCGCGACTCTACCCGCAAATTCCGCCATGCGTTTCTCCTGCAGACGGCGAGGCGGGCACCTGCTACGGCCGATCGGCAGCGGCAGTCCCGGCCGCAATCAGTTCGCTGAATACCCGCAGCGCCGTGACCGTCCGTGGTCCGGGCCAGGTGAGGAGCATGCCATCGCAACACACGATCCGATCATCACGGACCGCGGGCACGTCGGCAAAGGGGACAAACGCGGCGCGATCGTGCTCGCTGAAGGGGTACGGCTCGCTCGGCAGCAGGATGAGTTCGGGGCGGAGGGCCATGAACGTCGCGAGCGGGGCGCGCGGATAGCGCCCGGGGAGTTGGAGCGCGCCGTTGGCGGCGCCGCACAGCCGCAGCAGGTCGCCGGCGTAGGTCTCGGCGCCGACCGCCATCCAGGGGTCACGCCAGATGAAGGCCAGCGTGGGGCGCACCACCCCGGTGGCTGCCCGCGCAGTCGCCGCGATCGCCGCGCGCAATGCCACGAGCTGCGGCGCCGCCTGCGCCGCCGCGCCGAGCACCATTGCCAGCGCGCCGAGCTGTTCCGGCACATCGGCCACGCTGCGGATGGCAGTCACATACACCGCGATACCACTGGCACTTAGCGCCAGCACCTCACGCTCGCGGTTCTCCTCCTGGTCCGCGATGACCAGATCGGGGTGCAGCGCGCGAATGCGCTCCCGGTCAGGGTTTTTAGTGCCGCGCAGGCGGGGCAGCCCGGCCAGCGCCGCCGCGGGTTCAAGGCAGTAGTCGGTGACGCCAACAACCCGATCGCCCAGCCCCACGCTAAAGAGCCACTCGGTGAGGCTGGGGACCAGGGAGATGATCCGGCGGGGCGGGCTTTGCAGCTCCAGCTGCCGGCCAAGCGCGTCGACGACCACGCTCCCCTCCTGTTCATTCGCCCGCCCGGGGTCCCCCGTGGTCCTGGCGCGATCTGCAGGCAAGTATACCACGAGAGCGCTGCATCCCATACGCACGCGCCGCGGGTGCGGTCGTGGGCCC
>JACAEO010000201.1 GCA_013388805.1 Chloroflexota bacterium | reverse complement strand
CGCCTCGGGCGCGCCGGCGGTGATCGCAGCCAGCGGGCTGGCCCTGCTGCTGGTGCTGCCGCTTGCCGTGCCAACCGCTCGCTTCTCGGCCCAGGTGCCCACCGCCGAGACCGAGGGCGGCGCGAATTTCCGCCTTGAGCATTCGGCCGACCTGGCTGATTTCTTCATCCCCAGCCAGATCCACCCGCTGCTGGGGCGGCTCGCTGAGCAGCTGCAGGCCTATAAGTCCCAGACGCACATTCAGAACAAGACCGTCTACCTGGGGGTGGTGAGCCTGGTCCTGGCGGGCTTCGGGCTACGGGGGCGCAGCGGGCGCTTCTGGCTGCTCAGCGCCCTGCTGTTCGCCATCCTGGCTATGGGGCCGCAACTGCAGGTCTTCGGCTGGTTCACCGGTATCCCGCTGCCCGGGGCGCTGCTCTACGAACTGCCCCTGGTCAGGATCTCGCGCTACCCGCTGCGTTTCGCGGTCTATGCCGTGCTGGCGCTGGCCATGCTGGCCGCCCTGGGCGCCCGGCGCGGCTTTGCGGCGCTGGCGCGGCGCGCCCGGCGCCCGCGCCAGGCCAGCAACCTGGCGCTGGCCGGCCTGGTTGGCCTGATCGCCCTCGAGAACCTGACCACGCCCTTCCCGCTGGTACGGGTCGCCATCCCACCGCTCTACGCAGCCCTCGGGCGTGACCCCACGCAATACGCGATCCTGGAGTCACCGTTCTACTACAACACCAGCCCGGTCTATATGCTCTACCAGGTGGCCCACGGCAAGTACCTTGTGGGTGGCTACACCTCGCGCCGGCTGCCCTACCCGCTGGTCGACCAGATCCCGACTATTCGCATGTTCGCCTATGCCCAGTCCGCGCCGGACATCATCGCCCAGGACCCGGCGGAGATCGTGGCCAGTGTGTTCAGCTATTTCAATATTCGCTACCTGATGCTGCACAGCGCCGGTGGGGCGCTACGCTACAATACCCTGAAGACCGTCGCATTGGCCGCGGCGGGCGGCAACCCTCCGGAGATCCAGGACTCCTCGCTGCAATACTCCGACACGCGCAGCGCCTCGGGCTTGCTCCGCGCAATGGGGCCGCTCGACCAGCCGCCAGCCGGTTCGGTGCTGGCCTACAGGGTGCTGCCGCCCACCGCACCACTGCCCTTCCTCGGCATCGGCGCGGGCTGGTCGCCGCCAGCACAGGGCCCTGCCGGCCTCGAGCGCCGGATCATCGATGAGGCCGAGCTGCTGATCTACAGCGCGGCGCCGCAGCAGATCACGCTCACGCTGCTGCTGGCCAGCCCGGCTGCGGGCGAGCTGGACCTCAGTGTCAATGACCAGTTCCTTGCCACGCTGGTCCTGGCTGGCGGCGAGGCGCGCCACGAGCTTGTCCTGCCGATCGAAGCTGGCCTCACCCGGCTGCGGCTAGATCCTGTCGCCGCGGCGCCGCTGGTGGTGCGCTCGCTGGCGATCGCGCCATCGCCTTGAAGCTACGCGTGTGTTGCCTGCGACTCGTACAGGGCCACCAGGGCCGCCCCGATCGCCTGCGAGAGATCGCCGAGCCGTGCCGGCAGGATCTGGAGCGTGGCTTGCTGGGCCGGCCAGAGGTGGGGCCGGGCAGCCTCCCAGACCGTGCGCAGATAGCGCTCGCGGAACGCGGCGGTCGTTGCCTCAGCGTCCATCAGGCCGCCGCCGATCACCACGAAGCGAGGATCGAGCGCCATGGCCAGGTTCGCGATGTGCAGGCCCAGGGCGCGGGCCTGGAAGTCGAAGAGCTCGCCGGCCAGCGCATCGCCCTCCTGGGCCAGGCTACGCAGGGCCATTGCCTGTTCCCTGGGCTCGAGTGACGAACTGGCCAGGGGATGCTCAGGCTGCTCGGCGAGCTTCTCGGCCAGCAGAAACGGCAGGCCGGCGAGCGTCGTGTAGACCTCAAAGCAGCCCCAGGTCCGGCCACAGCCACACGGGTAGGGGCGCGCCCCGAGCAGGTGCAGCGGCGCGGGCATGTGGCCCGCCTCCATCCCGGCCAGCGTGTCGCCATCGAGCGGCAGGCCGCGCTCGTCGATGTAAGCGCCGCCCAGGCCGGAGCCGGGGGCGAGCATCAGCACCGTGCCGCTGCCGCCGCCCCGCACCATGCGCGCCTCGGCGACGCCGCCCATGTTGCCGTCGTTGCCCACCGCCAGGGGCATGGGCCGCCCGGCCCGTGCCGCCAGCGCGGCGCCGAACGCGCTGTGTACATCGAAGCCAACGAAGCTCTCGGGCAGGTTGGGGCCCCGTTCGAGCACACCGTAGCTGCGGCGTGGCCCGGGGATGGCGATCCCGACCCCGGCGACCTCGCTCCAGCTGAGCCCATGCTCACCCAGGTAGCTGCTGATTGCCTCGACCCAGCCCGCAACCACCGCTGCCGGCCCACGCTGGGCGTTAGTCGGCCGCTGCAGCAGGTCGGTCGAGACCGGCGAGCCATCGCCCCAGACGCCGCCGATCTTCGAGGTGGTGGCCCCGCAATCGGTGCCGATGTAGACTGCCCGTTGTGTTGCCATACAACCTCAGGAGACGTGTAGCTCGGCACAGTATACCACGCCTGCGGGGCCTGGCTGGGCCACGAACCAGCGTTGATCAGGGCTTGAGCAACGTCCTGGTTTTCGCACCCTTCGCTACGGCCTGCGCTCCGCTTCGGCCTACCCCGGCCTGAGCCGGGGCGAAGGCGAAGGCTCAGGATGCGTTCGCTTCGCCCTGGATGATGCGCAGGGCGGTTTCCAGCTCTACCGGGGTGTTGAGGTTGAGGAGCGCGTGGCCCGCCGGATCGTAGCGGCGGAGCTCTTCCGGTTCCACGTAGGCCACGCGCAGCGCGGCATAGCAGTCGGTGATCCGGTTGTGACCGGCTTCGAGCGCGGTGCGCAGCGGCGCAAGGCAATTCGTCCCGTAGATCGCGTGCAGTGGCTCGACACTCAGGCGGTTGCGCGTGGCGCCGGGTATGGGCGCGCGGGGTACCAGCACGTCATAGTCGCGGGGGCGAGCCAGCATAGCGGTGAGCAGGCGCGGATTGAGCAGCGGCATGTCGCAGGCCACCACGAGCGCGTAGGGCTCGCGGGCGGCCGCCAGCCCGCTATAGATGCCGGCGAGCGCGCCGCCATCAGGGTAGGCATCGCCGACGATCCGCGCCGGGAGACCGGGGAACAGCTCCGGGTCGTTCAGCACCACCACCACGTCGGTGCAGAGGGCGCCAACCAGCGCAATGCTATGCTCCAGCAGCGTGGGCCCCGCCGCACCCCAGAGCTTCAGCCGGCGCTTGTCCTGGTTGAGCCGCCGGCTCAGCCCCCCGGCCAGCACCACGGCACTGGCGGGGGGCCACGCGGGTTCGTTCACGTCTCAAACACGTAGCTGCCCGGCGCCTCGGCCAGCGGTGGGTAGCCCTGCTCCGGGGCGCCCATCGGTGGCGGCGGCACCAGGCCGCTGGAGCGCTCGTCCAGCCATTCGATCCAGGCCGGCCACCACGAGCCCGGCCTGGTTGGCATCGTCGCCTGCCAGGTCTCCGGATCGATGTACTTCTCGGTGGCGTGATGCGTCACGATCTGATAGCTCCGGTTAGGGTGCCCCGGCTCACTGATGATCCCGGCGTTGTGCCCGCCGCTGGTGAGCACAAAGGTCATCTCGGTATCCTCGAGCAACATCAGCTTGTAGACCGAGCGCCAGGGCGAGACGTGGTCTTTGCGGGTTGCCACCACGAACATTGGCGCGCGGATGTCACTCAGGGCAATCGGCCGGCCATCGACCCGGTAGCGTCCCTCGAACAGGTCATTGTGCAGGAAGAAATGGATCAGATACTCGGAGTGCATGCGGTAGGGCAGGCGTGTGCCATCGGCGTTCCAGGCCATCAGATCGTTCATCGGCTCGCGCCGGCCCAGCATGTACTCGCGCACCAGCCGCGACCAGATCAAGTCCTGCGAGCGCAGCAGTTGGAACGCGCCGGCCATCTGGCTTGAGTCCAGGTAGCCCTGGGTCCACATAATGTCTTTCAGATAGGCGACCTGGCTCTCATCAATGAACAGGGTCAGCTCCCCGGCGTCCTTGAAGTCGGTCTGCGCGGCGAAGAGGGTCAGGCTCTGCAGGCGATCGTCGTTGTCACGGGCGAGGGCTGCAGCGACGATCGTCAGCAGGGTGCCGCCGAGGCAGTAGCCGGTGGTGTGCACTCTGCGCCCCGGCACAATCGTCTGCACCGCCTCGAGGGCCGCCAGGACGCCGAGCCTGATATAGTCGCTCATGCCCAGGTCGCGATCGTCGGGACCGGGGTTCTTCCAGGAGATCGCGAACACCGTGTGGCCGTGGTCCACCAGGTACTTGATCAGCGAGTTGTGGGGTGAGAGGTCAAGGATGTAATACTTCATGATCCAGGCCGGGATGATCAACATGGGCTCGGCCTGCACCTCGCTGGTTGTCGGCGCATACTGGATGAGCTCGATCAACTGGTTGCGATAGACGACCTTGCCAGGGGTCACGGCGACGTTCCGACCCGGCACATAGGCCTCGGCGCCGACCGGGCGCTTGCCTGCGATGGCGCGCTGCCAGTCTTCAATGGCGTTGAAGGTGCCCTGGGCCAGGTTTGCCCCGCCCTGGAGCACCGTCATGCGGAGGATCGCGGGATTGGTAAACAGGAAGTTGCTCGGCGCGATCGTGTCGAGCAGCTGGCGCGCGCCGAAGGCGACCACCTGCTCGTGGTGGCGCGAGACGCCGGGCACCCCCGTGGTAGCCTGCTGCCACCACTGCTGGTACAGCAGGAAGGCCTCAGCCAGCACATTGAACGGCCAGCGCTCCCACTCCGGGCCGGTAAAGCGCTGATCCTGCGGTCCCTCCGGCTCGCCCGGCGGCAGCTGCGGGTTGAGCGCGGCCATTGCGGCGTAATGGCCCATGGTCAGCGCCTGGGCCCAGCCAAGCTGGAGCAGGGCCTGTTGCTTGCCTGGCGCGTTGGCGAGGTGGGTGAGCCAGTCCAGGTAGGCCAGCATCAGCGAGGTGGGCGAGAGGCCCAGGGTGAAACGTCCCTGCCAGGCGTGCAACAGTCGATCGAGGCTGGTGTCGCCCGGGGCGGTCTGTGGCAGGCCAAACATTACACATCTCCTCAGTGACGCGTGATGCGTGACAAGCCGCATCGTCCGCATCACGCTGCGGCGCAGGGCCCGTCCGCCTCGCACCACCACACGGATCTGCTTTCACACCGTATTCATTGTCTATTCGTTATCCCTGCGTACGTCTGGTCCCTCAGCCTATGATAGCAGCGCACTGGCCTGCAGTGGGGAAAGGAATGACCGCCCCGGGGGGCGGCTCTCTTCACCAGGCCTGCAGGACCGGCCCGGATACCGGACAGGTTTGCGATAGAATGAGGCATCGTCTCGGTGTGTTCCTCGCGCGCCAGCGCGTGTCTGGGAGAATGACAGCCATGAGCGAGCCGCAACGCCCCATCCCGCTGACCGACCTGCGCCGCCGCGTGCCGATCGCCCGGCGCTGCATCAACGATCTGCTCACCCGGCTGCTGGGTGAGGTCGAACTCCACTATGATTTCTACCGCGAGTGGAACGGCTGCTGGCGCGTGCGCGTCGATGTGGCGGACCGTGGCCGGCTGGACTTTACGCTGCTCGATACCCCCGGTGGGGGCATCCTGGCCCTGCCGCGCCCGCTGCCCGAGCGCTGGCGCCTGGAGACCGGTATCGTCGCCAGCGACGGCACGACCTGGACGCTCGACGAGGCCGGTGAGCTGGTGCCCTTCCCGCACTGAGGAATAGCTGATAGCCGATAACCGATAGTACTACAGTTGGAGTTGTGATATGCTCTGCCTCTGTGGCAAACGAACTGAACGGAGGCACTGAAGATGCCGTCAGCATCAGACGACCTGCGCCCTCTGGATGAGCGGGATAT
>JACAEO010000156.1 GCA_013388805.1 Chloroflexota bacterium | reverse complement strand
GTGCGCCAGCGAAGCTAGCGCACCGCAACGCCAACAACATCCCCCCCTCTCCCAGGCTGGGAGAGGGGGGGAGGGGGGTGAGGGCAAGCAGCGCATCAGGACGCTATCCGCCAAAAACCCTGCACCTGAGAGCGCTCCCTGAGTGGGAGCGGGAGCAGACTCGACGGCTACCCCGCCTTCAGCGCGTTCATCAGGTCCAGGGCACCCTTCTTGGCATCGGCGAAGAGCATCAGCGTATTGTCGGCGGCGAAGAGCGGGTTCGGGATGCCGGCAAAGCCGGGGCTGAGACTGCGCTTGATCACGATCACGCTGCGCGCCTTATCCACGTTGAGGATCGGCATACCGGCGATCGGGCTGCTCGGATTGGTGCGCGCCAGCGGGTTGACCACGTCGTTCGCCCCGATCACGATCGCCACGTCGGTCTGCTCGAAGGAGGGGTTGATCTCGTCCATCTCCTTCATCTGCTCGTATGGGATATCGGCCTCGGCCAGCAGCACGTTCATATGGCCGGGCATGCGCCCTGCGACCGGGTGGATGGCGAACTCCACCTCGACGCCACGCTCCTCCAGCAGCATCACCAGGTCGCGCACGGCGTGCTGGGCCTGCGAGACGGCCATGCCGTAGCCGGGCACGATCACCACGCGCCGCGCGCCCTCCATCAGCATGGCCAGTTCATCGGCGTGGGCCGCCTTGACCTTGCCGGCATAGACATCGTCGCTGCTCGCCGCCTCTTCAGAGGGCACCCAGATGCCGAAGAGCACATTGGTGAGCGAGCGGTTCATCGCCTTGCACATGATGTTGGTCAGGATCACGCCCGAGGCGCCCACCAGCGAGCCGGTGATGATCAGCGCATTGTTGTTCAGCACGAAGCCGGTGGCCGCCGCGGCCAGGCCCGAGTAGGAGTTGAGCAGCGAGATCACCACCGGCATATCGGCGCCGCCGATCGGGAAGACCAGCGAAAGGCCGAGCAGGCTCGCGCTGACCACCAGCGCCCAGTAGGCCCAGAGAGCAGCGGGGTCGATCACCAGCCAGATCGCAAGCGCAGTCGTGATCGCGAGCAGCCCGGCGTTGAGCAGCTGCGCGCCGCCCAGGCGGATGTCGCGCACCAGCCCCTGCAGCTTGCCGAAGGCGACCAGGCTGCCCCAGAAGGTAACCGCGCCGATCAATCCTGAGGCGGCGACGGCGATCGTGAACTGCGGTGGCACCACCGGGCCAGTGATCAGCGCCTCTATCAGCGCCGCGCCGCCGACCACCGTCGAGGCGATGCCGCCGAAGCCATTGAGCAACGCGACCATCTGGGGCATGTCGGTCATCTGCACGCGGATGGCCATCAGCGCGCCGAGGCCCGCGCCGAGCACCACGCCGGCGATGACCCACTCGTAGCTCACCACGTTCCGATCGAGCAGCGCGGCGACGACGGCGATCAGCATGCCGATTGCGCCCAGCCGGTTGCCCCGCACCGCCGTGCGCGGGTGGGTCATGCCTTTGATGCCGAGGATGAAGAGCACCGCAGCCACCAGGTAGGCCAGGTTGATCAGGATCTCGCGCATGGTGTCAGTCCTTCCGGCGGAACATCGCGAGCATGCGCTCGGTCACCATAAAGCCGCCCACCACGTTGATCGTCGCAAAGACCACTGCCAGAAAGCCGAGGATGGTGGTCAGAAACGAGACCTGGGCGCCAGCCGAGATGACCGCGCCGACGAGCGTGATGCCGGAGATCGCGTTCGAGCCCGACATCAGCGGCGTGTGCAGGGTCGGCGGCACTTTGGTGATGATCTCAAAGCCGATGAAGATCGCGAGGACGAAGACGGTCAGCGAAACAACCAGCAATTCCACGGGTTTCTTCCTCAGTTCAAGTGCGCGGGTTGCCGGGTGATACGTCTTACGACGTCACCGCATCGGCCTGGACGAGCAGATCGCGGAGGCGAGCGTTGGTCACCGCGCCGGCGTGGGCCACCAGCGACTCGCGGATGACCTCATCGTCGGTGTCGAGGACCAGGCGGCCATCCTTGATCGCCAGCTTCAGCAGGTTGACCAGGTTCCGGCTGTAGAGTTGGCTAGCGTGGTTGGGCACCGTGGCGGGCAGATTGGTCGGCCCCAGGATGGTGACGCCATACTCAACCACCACCTCATCGGCGCGGGTCAACTCGCAGTTGCCACCGTGCTCGGCCGCCAGGTCGATGATCACCGAGCCCGGCTGCATCCCGGCGACCATCTCGCGGGTCACCAGCACTGGCGAGCGCTTGCCGGGGATGGCCGCGGTGGTGATCACCACGTCATTGCGCGCGACCACCTCGCCCATCAACTGGCGCTGGCGGCGGTAGAACTCCTCGCCCTGGGCGGTGGCGTAGCCTCCCTTATCCTCGCTCGCGCCTGTCTCCAGGGGCAGTTCGACGAACCTGGCGCCGACGCTCTCCACCTGCTCCTTGACCGCGGTGCGCACATCGTAGGCCTCGACGCGGGCGCCCATGCGCTTGGCGTGGGCACATGCCTGCAGACCGGCCACGCCAGCGCCGATCACGAAGACCCGGGCGGGCGTAATCGTGCCGGCTGCGGTCATCAGCATCGGGAAGATCCGCGGCAGGTGCATCGCGGCGAGCAGCGCAGCCTTGTACCCGGAGAGCGTCGCCATCGACGACAGGGCGTCCATGCTCTGGGCACGGCTGATGCGCGGCACCAGCTCCAGGGCCAGGGCGCTCACGCCGTGATCGGCCAGGGCCGCGATCTGGCGAGGCTTCCAGAGGGGATCGAGGAAGGCCAGCAGCGCCTGGCCGGGACGCAGCAGCGCCAGGTCGCCCTCGGCTTGCGCAGGCGCCGCACCGGCGGCCCGCACCTGCAAGAGAATATCGGCAGCGGCGAAGAGCGCGGCCCGCGATGGGCTCAGCGTCGCACCCCGCTCGACATACTGCGCGTCGGGAAACCCGGCGCGGGCCCCCGCCCCCGTTTCAACCAGCACCTCCAGCCCGAGCCGGGTGAGCGCGGGAATGTCCCCGGGGATCAGCGCGACCCGCTGCTCGCCAGGGAAGATCTCCGCCGGAACGCCAACGATCATGACTACCCCCGTCCAACGCTGTGCCAGCCACCCACGCTGTGCACAGGCCGCCCATCGAGCGATGCGGCACTGTGCAAGCCTCGTTCATCCCATCGAAGAGCAATGGGCAATAGCGAATAGCGAGCCCAAGTATAGCACAGATCACACTGTTTGGGAATTGCTTCACAGACTCGTGGTTGTTCGCTGGTGTGGGGCGGCTGCGCCCATACGCATCACGTTACGCCCCTGGCAGGGCGACGGCTGCCACGCGACAGGCGAAGATGTCCTTGTGTTGGCAGGTTCTGCCAGCTTCGCTGGCAAAAACTGCCAACATAACGACATGTTCGCCTGTCGCGTGGCAGCCGTCGCCC
>JACAEO010000088.1 GCA_013388805.1 Chloroflexota bacterium | reverse complement strand
CCCTTGACCGTGTCGTCGGCCGCCTTGCGGCGCGTCTCGGCCTGGCGCTTCTGGAAGGCGTCGAGGTTGAGCGTCTCAGCTTCGTCCTCGATCGACTTCCAGGCCAGGTACTGCCGCGTCGCCTGCACCAGCTCCTCCAGCCGCTGCGCGTCGGGCGCCAGAAATGCCAGGGTGTTCTTGTAGCGTCGGGGGGCTGAGCCTCGCGTCTCGAGGATGGTTCTGGCAACCTCGCGAGCCTCGGAGCGGGCCTGCTTGCTCGGCGGTGCGTGGGGCGTGAACGGTCCCAGCACGACGAGCCGCACCTCCCGCTCGTCGCTCACATCGGCGCTCGAGGCCGGGGCCAGGTGGACACCGGCAAAATCGCCGCGCTGCTTGATCTCCTCGCGCAGCCGCCGCAGCAACTCCTGCTCGATCACGTCCTCACGCTGCTGCTCGGCGCGGTCCTGGGCCAGCCGGTTCACGCTCGGCTGGGTTGAAAACCAGTAGCGCTGCCCGTTCTCATAGAGGTGCGTCGCCCCGCCCACCAGGCGCCGCAGCGCATCGCCGAAGGTGCTCACGGTTTCGCCGGGCTGCACACAGCCCAGCTTGATCGAGCGGTCCTCCAGGCCCTTGTTCGCTGCCCGCAGCGTCGGGGCTGAACCCAGGTAGAGCGTGCGCGCCACCCGCCGCGTCGCCGAGTAGCGCCCCAGGTTCGGGTTCTCCCGGTCGATGCGCAGGGGCAGCGAGTTGGGGCCGTCCACGTCCTTTTCGATCACCGGCACCCAGGGGTCGTCCAGGTAGCGCGTCAGCTCGAAGTTCACGGTGCCGTCGTCCACCGGCACCGAGGCGGGCATGATCAGCAGCGAACGATCCTGGCGCTCCCAGAGGGTGTGGATGACGGCGGCCATCAGGCGCAGCACGCCGCGGGTGCGCTGGAACTTGTCGAGGGTTCCCCAGTCGTTGAAGAGCCGGTCGAACAGCTCGGGGTGGATGGGGTAGGCCGAGAGCAGCCGTCGCTCGTAGTCGGCCTCGCGCACTTCGGAGGGGAACTCGCCGGGGTTGGCGCGGTAGAGGTCCATGTAGGCCCGCACCACCGCGTCGCGCTGCGGGAAGAGGCTCGGGTCGCCGATGGGCTGGAACAGCCGCCGGCGCACGATCTCGTAGCCCTCCTCGGCGCTTGCCGGCCGCCACGAGGACTCGAGGCGCGCGAAGGTGTTGCGCAGCCGGTTCAGGGCCTCCTTGCCGCCCTCGCCGCCGATCTCGATGTCGGAGGCGGGCAGCGAGGCGACGACGAGGGTGTGGGGCACGGCCCGGGCTGCCTCGGTGAGCGACTGGGCGAAGGTCAGGTTGGCGTCGAAGCTGCCCGCCGGCAGCCCGTTCACCCCGTAGAGCTGCCGCACGAAGGCGATCCACTCGTCGATCAGCACCAGGCAGGGCGCGGCCAGGTCGAAGAGTTGCCGCAGGGCGTCGGAGCCCGGGTTCACCCCCGCCTGGTCGGCCTCGGCCACCAGCGCATAGCCCTGCTTGCCGAGCAACTGGTGGGCCAGTTCGCCCCAGAGGGTGCTCACCACGATGCCGTCCGGCTTCTTGTAACGCTTCGCCGGCGAGAGGGCCGTGCCCACCAGCACCGCCCGCCGCACCGGCGGCAGGCGCGTGATGTTGAGGTCGCGCAGCACCACGTCCATGCCGGCCAGCTCGGCGGGCGGGATGTCGCCGCAGAGGTGGTACAGCGCCAGCATCGAGTGGGTCTTGCCGCCGCCGAAGTTGGTCTGCAGCTCGATCACCGGGTCGCCGTCGTGACTGGTGAGCCGGCGCAGCGTCCCCGTAAGCAGCAGCCGCAGGCCCTCGGTGAGGTAGGTGCGCTGGAAGAACTGGCGCGGGTCACGGTACTCCAGGCTGCCCTCGCCGCGATGGACCTGGCCCAGGTCGGCGGCGAACTCGGCCTGCTGGTAGCGCCCGCCGGCCACGTCGGGGTGGGGGGTGACGATGTCGCGCCAGGGCTTGAGGCCGACGGCAGGGGTCGCATTGAGGGGTGCGGTCGTCACCTTGCGCTGCTCGCGCTTGACCTGCTCCTCGAAGCGGATGCGCAGCACCTCCTGCTTCTGGCGGTCGATCTCGGCGGCCTGCTCGGGCGCCCCTACCGAGAGCAGCAGGCGCTGGATGCTGTCGAAGGCGCGGTAGGTGTCGTCCAGGGTGAAGGCGTGCTGATGAGCCCAGCGGTTGCGGATGTCGCGGCACTCGTGGAGCAGGGTGCGGTCGTTGCCGCCGAGCTGCCTGCGGAAGACCTGGTCCCACTGGCCGATCATGATCCCGATCATGGCCGTCGTGTCCCAGTTGGCGGCGCGCCCGCCCTGGCGTTCGCTGAGGGTGCCGCGCACGGTCTCCTCCCAGCCGTCGCCATACGCACTCTGCAACTCGCGCGCGAAGAACGGCTTCAGGCCGACGTTGAGCAACTCCAGGGCCTTGCCGACACGCTCGTGGTTTGAAATGGCCATAGCGGTCTCCGATTGTGGATTGCGGGTGTTGGGTTTTGGATTGATGATGAGGACTGTGATGTTCTGATGCTGCTCGTGCTAAAATAGGGCGATCGCTTATTGAATGAACGAGCCGGCGCCTCAGCTCGCCAATCCAAAATCTAACTCCCGAACCTACACGCTCCACAGGACGGGGGCGCGACGCATGACTGACTCTGCAACACTACGCGAGGCCGAGGCGCTGCTGACGCGCATGAGCCCGGCCGAAAAGGCCACGCTGCTGCAGTGGGTAGCCCGCGATCTGGGCGCGTTCCCGGGCATCGCGAGCGACCCCGCGGTTCTCGGCGGCGAGGCGGTGATCGTCCGCACGCGCATCCCTGTGTGGGCGCTGGCCAGGATGCGGCAACTGGGTGCAACCGATGCGGATCTGCTGCGGGCCTACCCGACCTTGCGCGCCGAGGACCTGGTCAACGCCTGGGCCTACGCGCGAGCCCATCGAGCCGAGATCGAGGCCCAGATCGCCGAGAACGAGGCGGCGTAGACGGTGATCCCGCTCTACGCCAACGAGAACTTCCCGCTGCCCGTCGTCGAGGCGCTGCGCGCCATAGGCTATGATACCAATTGGAATTGAGCAACCCGCATAGGTGTTACCGTCAGAGCGCACTGGAACGCCATGCGCGGCAATCCACAATCCAAAATCGGCAAGCCAAAATGGTATGACGTGCTGACAAGCCAGGACGCTGGGAACGCCGGGCAGGCCCTTCCTGACGAGGTGGTCCTTCGCTTTGCCACCGACCAGGGGCGGGCGCTGCTGACGATCAACCGCAAGCACTTCCTCAAGCTCCATCGGGCCTCACCCTCCCACGCGGGGCTCATCCTTTGCACCCTCGACCTGGACTTCGCCGGGCAGGCCGCCCGAATTCACGCGGCCCTCACCGGCCTCGCCGATCTCGCCGGCCAGGTTGTTCGCATCAACCGGCCGGCGTAGGCCCAACCCTTGCGTTTCGAATCTCCGGCTGCTGGCTGCCGGGTCCCCGCCTCGGCAATCCACAATCCAAAACCTAAAATCCAAGCTGCACCGGCCCCCCGCCCTCCCCAAGCTCCACGGCCAGCCGCGCGATCTCGGGCCAGGCGATGACGAGGGAGTTGTAGGCCAGGGCCTCCTGCGCCCACTTCTTGCGCTCGCAGGTGGTGTAGAGCCGGTAGGCCAGGTCGCGGGCCTGGTCGGCGATGGCGCCGGGAAGGGCGGCGAGGATCGCCGCGGCCCCGCGCTCGCCGCCCTTGTCGAGAGCGCGCGCGAGGTGCTGCGTCGCCTCCCAGGCGGTCACCCGGCTGTCCGTGTCCGGGTTCCAGTTGGCGGGCAGTTCGTCGCGGCTGATCAGGCGCACCTTGCCGCCGCGGGCGACGACCACGCCGGCCTCGACCATGCCCGCCACCGAGGTGTTCTTGGCCTTGCTGAGCGTCTCGGCGACGCCGTACGGACCTTCCTCGAACGCGTTCTGCTCGAACCAGGCGATGGCCCAGCGCGTGTCGGCGTCGTACTCGCCCTCCTGCTCGGCGAGCATCTCGTCGAGGGCGGCGTTGATCAACTGCAGCGCCGCGCGCACGCGCATCGGCGCGCCGTCGGCCTCCAGCACCGCCTTGTAGCGCGAGTAGATCGCCATGCCGGGGCCGATGGCCGCCTGCGCCAGGTCCACCGGCGCGATGTTGGCCCGCTGGAGAGCACGGAGCGCGTTGGGTAGCTCGCGCCGCAGCGCCCTGATGAACTCCAGCCGCGTGGCGCTGCGCGCGTCCTCGGGCCGCGGGCGGCAGACGAGGACAATGGAGGTGGCCAGGGCGTTGCTGCCAATACCACGGGTGCGGGCCTCACGTTCTGTCCGTATTGGCCAGGTGCCGTTGATGGCGAAGCCGGACTGGATCAGGCCCTCCAGCATCGTCTCCCAACCGGTTGACGATTGTGGATTGTGGGTTTTGGATTTTGGATTGTTCGCTGTGGCGTCGTTGTCGTCGTCGCTGTCGCTTTCGGCCTGCTTGAAGGCGTAGTAGACGGTGAGCGGGTAGTCTGCGCTTTGCGCCGATCTGATGCGCTTGAAGACGTTGAGCAAGCCCTCCTCGAAGAAGCGCTGCGCCGCCTCGCGCCCGCCGTGGCGGAAGGGCTCGGCCACCAGCTCGGCTGCCTTGGGCACCAGCAACGTGCCGAAGAGCTCGGGGTAGACACCCTTCAGCGAGGCCCGCAGCCAGACGTAGAAGAAGTCGCTCAGGTCGGCGTAGGGCACGTTGTCGTAATAGGGGGGGTCGGTGCTAATAAGTTGACACAATATATCATTTGAGGCGAAATTTTCTTGAGCGTTATGTTGAGTTGCTGTTCCTGCTATAGCTGATCTCGGCAATTCGTCAACGACTTCTGCAATCCACTCAATCGCATCAAGGAAGTTTCGTGTACTGGATGAGAAAGGATTCACATCTGCATAATCCCACAACATTGACAATGCTTGACGCGCAAAAGCACCGGCGACTTTGTCGCCGGTGCTTTGCCACCTTGATAGTGTGTTGCTACTCTCAGCTAGACGATCTGTCGCAAACGCCAGATACGTCGCCACCGCATCGGCATACTCGCCCGCCCGCCCCACATCGGCTGCCTCGGCATCCCGGCGCACCCGCTCGCGGGCCTCAGCCACCAGGTCGCTGAAGGTGGTGAGGGCGACGAGCTGGCGGGGGGTGAACAGATCGGCGTGGCGGGTGAGGCCATAGTTCTGCACGCGGAAGCCGAGAGCTTGCTCGGGCAGTTCCGTCTCCGGCGCCCATGCCGGCTCTGCGCTTGCCGCCACGCGCTCGTGCGCCTCACTCGGCGGCAGGTAGATGCGGCCCCGCGCGCCCTCAGCCACAATCGCCAGCATCTGCGCGCCCATGCGGCCGGCGCGGCCCTCGGCGCGAACGTGGTCGAGGCTCACGGGGGCGCCGCAGCAGACGCAACGGGCGCCCTTGCGGCCGACGGTGCCCTCGGGGATTTTGGATTGGGGATTTTGGGTTTTGGATTTCACCTCGAAGCGAACTCTGGGGCGCTCATCGAGCAAGCCAAAATCCAAACTCGGCAACCTAAAATCGACCCACGTTTCCTTGCCCTTCTTGGTGCTCAGGGCGAAGGAGCGCACCAAAGGCATAGTAGCGCCGCAGGCCGGGTTGGGGCAGGTCACGGTGCGCGCCCAGAGCCAGGCGATCACGGTCAGATGTTGGATGTTGGATTTTGGGTTTTGGATTTCGGCAGGGGTGGCGTGGCGGTAGGAGCCATCGGCCTCCTGAACCACCTGCACCTTCGGGTAGAGGTGGCCGATGCGTTGTTCGGCCTCGTCGCGCATCCACTTGCCGTAGTAGCGCACGTCGGCGGCAAGCCCTTTCGTCCCCGTCCACTCACCCTCCAATCCAAAATCCAAATTCCGCAACCTAAAATCCGGGTTAACCGGGGGCATCCCCGCGAACTTCGGCGGAATCTCGATCAGCGCCTTGTTGATCAGCACCGCGACGGGGTTGAGGTCGCTGGCGTGGGCCTCCAGGCCGAGGCGCTGGGCCTCCAGCGGGATCGAGCCACCGCCGGCGAAGGGGTCGTAGACCGGGGGCGGATTGCCGCCGGTGGCGGCGTGGATGAGGCGGCGGGCGGTGGCGAGCACGCGCTCGTCGTTGCTGCTCTCCCACTGCACCAGCAGCTTGATGAAGCGGAAGAGGCGCTGGCGGCGCTGCTCGGCGAGGGGCAGTTCGCGCCAGTCGGGCAACTCGGGGGCGGGCAGGGCGTCAATTTCCTTCAGCAGCTCGGCGGGCACGCCCTCCTGGTCGGGGTCATCAATGAGCGAGGCGAAGAGCACGGCGCGGCAGGCAGCGAGCGGGCGGCGCGCCCACCAGAGGTGCAGGGTCGAGGGGTGGCCGTGGCGGATCGACTTCTCGCGGGCCGAGGCGGCATTGATATCGTCGAGCGGCAGGGCCACCTCAATCAATTTTCGATTGTAGGTTTTGGATTTTGGATTGTTGGGAGTGGGGGTATCCATAGCACCTCGGGGGCGGTAGATAGTGAGAGATCTGATGCGCACGGAAGGAGCAGGTCGATGAACGAGGAGCAGTTTAAGGCGCGAACGCGCCAGCTCGGACTTGACGTGATCAGATTGATTGAAACCTTACCACAAGGGGCTACCGCGAAAGTTCTTGGTGGACAACTCTTGCGATGCGCCACCTCGGTGGGCGCGAATTACCGTGCTGCGTGCCGCGCCCAGTCAACTGCGGCGATGATCGCGAAGCTATCGATCGTCGAGGAGGAGGCCGACGAGACCTTGTACTGGCTTGAGATGCTGGTCGACACCGGCCTCGTATCACGCGATCCACTCCAGCCGCTACTATCCGAAGCTAACGCCATCACAGCCATGACCGTCGCCTCTCTCAAAACCCTGCGCGCCAAATTGAATCGCCAATCCAAAACCTAAAATCCAAAATCCAAAATCCAAAATCCAAAATCCATCATCCCGGCATCTCCCCCCGCGCCCACAGCTCTTCCCAGCGGTACGTCACACTCTCGGCGAACTCCTCCGGCTCGCGGGTGAAGGGCCGGCGGACATACCGTACCACAGGCATGCTACCACCGTGCGGCGGCACGGCGACAAGGGCGAGCACATACTCTTCCGGCTTGTTCAGGGCTACGAGAATCTCGTTGCGGGTCACCGTCACCGTCGTGGCGCCCTCGGCGCGCCCCTTCACCTCGATAAAACGCAGCCGGCCCGTGCCGGGGATACGCGACTCGATGTCGTAGCCGACCTTCTCGGCGCTCACGTCGCGCGGCTCGAAGCCAGGCGCCCGCTCGGCCTGGAGCACCGTGGCCAGCGCCGCCAGCTCGATCCGCCGGCGCTCCTCGGGCGTGCTCCCGTCGGGCGTGGCGGGGGCCTCGCCGAGCAGCCGGGCGAGCAGGCCGACCGGGACAACGAGCGCGCTGCCGATCACCGCTGGCGCCTGGGGAGCGAGGTGTCGCTCCTGGGCCAGTTCCTCCATGCGCCGGCGCAGGCGCTCCTGAAGCTCGTCGGCGCGGCGCTCGGCCACCGCGGCGTTCATGCGCGGGGTCTTGCCGGCGCGCTCCTGCTCGCGGAACTTCGCCGCCTGGCTGTTCCAGTAGATGATCTCCTTGGTCAGCCGTTCCTGCACCGCCCCCATCGTCTTCGTGACGAGCTCCTCCCGGTGGCGCTTCAGCTCGGTGAGATGTTCAGGCACCAGGTGGGCGATGGCGTAGCTCCGCGCCTGCTCTTCGAAGGCGGAGGTAGAAGAGAGGAACGATGAGAGCGCAACGAGAGAAGAGGAGGTGAATTGACGATCTTTGCCCGCTTCTTCCCTACTTCCTATGTTCTCTATCCTATCTTCTAACAACGCTCGCTCCGACTCGGTGGCCCCCCGATAGTCGAGGTAGGGCGCGTAGCCGGCGGGGCGCACCGCTCCGCCCGCGTCAATCTCGACAAACTGGAGCCGGCGCGAGACGACGCGCCGGCCGCCGTCGCGGCTGGGGCGGGCGTCCTGGATGCTGTGCTCGATCGTCAGCAGCAGGCGTGGCGTCTCGCCCAGGTCGGCCGGGTCGATCAGGATGGCCCCGCGCCGGAACAGCTCACCATAGCGGGCAATGACTGCATCGAGGACCGCGTCGAGCAGCGGGTGGCCAGGGGCCAGAAACGCCGCCTCGGGCTTGCCGGGAACGGTGCGCAGCGCCTTCTCGAAGGTCACGCGCTCGTAGCGGGGTAGCACCGCGCCACGGCCGCCACGACCAGGCTGCCGCAGCTCACCGGGAACACGGGTCAGCTCATAGCGACCGCGCTCCCGTTCGTGGACGCCGCCGCCGAGCCGCTTGAACGCCTCGAGGAAGAAAGCGCCGATGAAGTGGGGCTGGAGACGCCGGGCCTCGGCCCGCTCCAGCTCCTCGCGGATCGCCCGCACCCGCGAGACGTCCATCGTATCGTGGGCCAGGGCCTGCTCCTCCAGCAGTTGCCGCAGCCGCTCGCGGTCCAACGCCACATCAACTGCCCGCGAGAGTCTCGAGCGCACCTCCGGCTGGTCGCCGTAGCGCACCGCCTCCACCAGCAACTCCCGCAGCGAGCGGTTCTGGTACGTCAGCCGGCCCAGCACGTCGAACACCTGCCCGCCGAGCGCCTTGCGCTCGACCTCCAGCTTGAGGAGCAGGCGCGTGTAGACCTCGCCCTCGCGGGTCTCGTGAGCGACGAGGTTCCACAGGTGGCAGACCTCGGTTTGCCCGATGCGATGGATGCGCCCAAAGCGCTGTTCCAGACGGTTGGGGTTCCATGGGAGGTCGTAGTTGACCATCAGGTGCGCCCGCTGGAGGTTGATGCCCTCGCCGGCGGCGTCGGTGGCGATCAGGACGGCCACCGCGGGGTCGAACATAAACGCCTGCTCAGCCTGCTGGCGGGCGCGGCGGTCCATTCCTCCGTGGATCACCGTGACGGCCTCGGCACGGCCGAGCAGGGTGCTGATGCGCCGCGCCAGGTAGTTCAGCGTATCGCGATGCTCGGTGAAGATGACCAGCTTTTGGATTTTAGATTTTGGGTTTTGGGTTGTGGATTGCAATCCAAAATCGCGCAATCCAAAATCCAAAATCGACGCGAGCTCTTCCCACTTCTTATCGCGGCCTCCACGGCGTACGTTGTCGGCAAGGGACTCCAGTGCCCGAAGCGTGACAATCTCGGCCTCAAGCTCGCGCACCGTACGCGCGGCGGTCGCCTGGTCGACCAGTTGCTCCTCAAGCGCCTCCTGCTCGGCGTCGGGGGCATCGTCGAGGTCGTCGAGGTCGTCGTCGCTCAGTCTGGGCAGGCCACCTGGCAGATCCAGGCGGGCCTCTGGACCCTGGCGCAGCCGGCGGGCGTCGGCGAGGCGATCTTCCAGGCGTTCGCGGCGCCGGCGGAGCGACTGGAAAATTGCTTCGGGCGAGGAGGCGAGGTGCCGCTGGAGGCTGGTGAGGGCGAAGCCGACCGTGCCCTTGCGCCCACCTTCCAGGTTGTCGGCGCGGTTGAACTCCTGGCGCACATAGCTCGACACCTGCTCGTAGAGGTCGTGCTCCTCGGCGGAGAGCTTGTAGGGCACGGTAGTGGCGATGCGCTCGGGGAAGAGCGGCGCGCCCTCGAACGTGAGCAGTTGCTCTTTGGTGAGCCGGCGCATAAGGTCGGACACGTCGGCAGTGTGGACGCCCTCGCGGAAGCGGCCCTCGAAGCGATCGGCGTCAAGGAGGGCGAGGAAGAGCTGGAAGTCTTCCTCCTTGCCGTTGTGGGGGGTGGCCGTGAGCAACAGCAGATGGCGCGTTGTTGTGCCGAGGAGCTGCGCGAGGCGGTAGCGGCGCGTGTAGCGGATCTCGCCGGCGAAGAACGAGGCCGCGAGCTTGTGGGCCTCGTCGAAGATCACCAGGTCCCACGCAACTGCGGCAACCTGCTGCTGCGCGGCCTCATTCCGTGCCAGGGTATCAAGGCGGGTGATGCACAGGTCGGGAATTGCAGATTGCAGATTTGTGATTGCCGGTTGAGCCGAGGCCAGAGAGCGATAATCTGCAATCTGCAATCTGCAATCTAAAATCTCAAACGGCAGGTGGAAGCGCGTATCCAGCTCAGTCTGCCATTGCTCAACCAGGGAGCCGGGGCAGACGATCAGGCAGCGCTGGACATCGCCGCGGGCGATCAGCTCCTTGATCAGCAGGCCGGCCATAATCGTCTTGCCGGCGCCGGGGTCGTCGGCGAGCAGGAAGCGCAGCGGCTGGCGCGGGAGCATGGTCTCGTAGACGGCGGTGATCTGGTGGGGCAGCGGCTCGACGAGGGAGGTATGCACCGCCAGCAGCGGGTCGAAGAGGTGGGCCAGGCGGATGCGGTGGGCTTCGGCGACCAGTCGCAGTTGCTCGCCGTCGCCGTCGAAGGCCCAGGTGCGGCTCACGCTGACCAGCTCCAGGGCCGGCTCATCATCGCGGTAGAGCAGGCGCGCGCCGGGGCGCCCGGCGGCGTCCTTGTAGGTCAACTCCAGCGCATCGCGGCCGTGCCACTGCACAGCGACCACGGTCACCGGGCCATCGGGCAGGATGCCCCGCAGGGACGCGCCGGGCGCGAGTTCTTCGAGACGGGCCATAGGGTCGTCCTCTCAGGAGGGGCCTGGGGAAACCCGGTTTCCCCGGACCCTCGCCCGGTGGAAGAGCCTGGAAGTCAGGCGCGCCGACGACCGTCTCCTGACCGCTCACCGCACCGATGGCGAGGTCCTCATAGCCGGTTATGGCTGCGTCCCGGCGGCGGCGTGGTCAGAGACGATGATCTTCACCTCGGCGATGCCCAGCCAGCGAGCAATCTCTCGTACACACCGGACGGGTCGAGGCAGAGCTGGACACCATATGAAATAATGAGCGTTATGAGCATGGTAACCCAGATCCTCCAGCCCGACGCCGCCGGCATCGCGGCGGCGGCAGCCCTCTTACGCGCCGGCCAGCTGGTTGCCTTTCCCACCGAGACGGTCTACGGCCTGGGCGGCGACGCGCTGAACCCCGCCGCCGTCGCCGCGATCTTTGCTGCCAAGGGGCGCCCCGCCCACGACCCGCTGATCGTCCACCTGGCCGACGCGCGCGACCTGCCGCGGGTGGCCGCGGCGGTTCCGCCCCTGGTCGATACCCTGGCCGCGGCCTTCTGGCCCGGCCCACTTACCCTGGTGCTAGCCCGCGGCCCGGCGGTGCCCCGCGCCGTCACAGCCGGCGGGCCGACAGTAGCGGTGCGCGTGCCGGCCCCCCCGGTGGCCCGCGCGCTGATCAGCGCGGCCGGCACGCCGCTGGCTGCCCCGAGCGCCAATCGCTTCGGCCACACCAGCCCGACCGACGCGGCCCACGTCCTCGCCGATCTCGGCGGGCGCATCGCCGCCGTGCTCGACGGCGGGCCCACCCCGATCGGCGTCGAGTCCACTGTGCTGGACCTGACCACCCCGGTGCCGACGCTGCTGCGCCCTGGTGGGGTGAGCCTGGAGGCGCTGCGCGCGCTGCTGGGCGAGGTCGCCCTCGGGGGGGAGGTGGCACAGGGGGGCGCGCTGGCTTCGCCCGGGCTGCTCGCACGCCACTACGCGCCGCAGAGCGAGCTGTGGCTGGTGGTCGGCCCCGAGGAGGCCGCACGCCAGTGGCTGCGCGAGCAGGCGATCGCCGCGACGGCCGCCGGGCGCCGCGTGGGCCTGCTGGTGCCCGACGAGGACGCCGCGCTCCTGGCCGACCTCGCTGCCGACATTGAGCCGCTCGGGCCGGCAGCGGCGATCGAGGTCGTCGCCCAGCGGCTCTACGCCGCCCTGCGTCGCCTGGACGCCCGCCACCCCGCGCTGATCCTCGCCCGTGACCTCGGCGAGACGGGCCTGGCCCGCGCCGTGCGCGACCGCCTGACCCGCGCCGCCGCGGGCCGGGTGGTCCAGCTGGGTTGACGGACACGCTACAGCCGCATCTTCATCCAGCCGGCGGTGTTGTGGAAGTTCACCACAGCGCTGCCGGGCGGCACCAGGTCGTCGCAGGCCTGGCGCAGTTCGTCGCTGAGCGTCATGCTGCACACCGGGAGGATGTGCTCGAGCTGTTCGAGGGTGCGCGGGCCGAAGATCGGCGCGGTGACGCCCGGCTGGTCCTTGACCCAGAGCAGGGCCAGCTGGGCCGGTGGGATACCGTGAGCCTGAGCCAGGGCGACGAAGCGCTGGCCAACCGCGATGCCCGCCGGCGTGATCCGCTCGGCGTAGATCCCGCCGCGGAGCGCCGCCCGCGAGTCGCTGGGCACGGTGCGGGCATCGCGATAGCGCCCGGCCAACACCCCCTGGGCCATAGGCGACCAGGGTAGGATCGCCAGGTTGTGGGCCTGGCAGAGCGGCACCAGCTCATTCTCGATGCGCCGGTCGAGCAGGTTGTACGGCGGCTGCTCGGAGACATAGCGCGCCAGGCCCTTCAGCTCGGCGACCATCAGCGCCTCCATCACGCGCCAGGCCGGGTGGGTCGAGCAACCAATGTAGCGCAGCTTGCCCTGGCGCACCAGGTCGGTGAGCGCGCCAAGCGTCTCCTCGACCGGCAGGCTCGGGTCGGGGCGGTGGATCTGGTAGAGGTCGATATAGTCGGTGCGCAAGCGCCGCAGCGACGCCTCGCAGGCACGCACCAGATGGAGGCGCGAGTTGCCGCGCTCGTTCGGGCCAGGCCCGGTGGGGAAATGGGCCTTGGTGGCAAGGATCACCTCGTGGCGGCGGCCGCTCGCGGCCAGTGCCCGGCCGATCACCTCCTCGCTCGCGCCAGCGTTGTACATGTCGGCGGTATCGATCAGGTTCAAGCCGGCGTCGAGCGCCCGGTCGATGATGCGCGCCGCCTCGTCCTCCGCGGTCGGGTTGGCAAAGTTCATCGTGCCAATGCCGATCGGCGCCACCCGTACCCCGGTACGCCCCAGTAGACGGTACTCCATGCTTGCCTCCGTCGCTGTCGGTATTTGCACATGCTGATTCTAGCATACGCAGCCCCAGGGCCCGTACACCGCCCGCAACCGGGTTGACAGACGGCGCGTGGTGTGCTATCCTCCGCTTAACCGTTTAAGTGGTGAATCGATTAACACCATTTTGGCTTGCCGATTTTGGATTGTGGATTGCCGCGTATGGCGTTCCAATGCGCTCTGACGGTAACACCTATGCGGGTTGCTCAATTCCAACCAATTGGTATAACCCCCGGCGGGTGAGCGGTGGCGACGATCAAGGACGTAGCCGAGCGCGCAAAGGTCTCTACGGCCACGGTGTCCTATGTGCTGAATGGCACGGGGACGGTCACCGCGGCGACGCGCCAGCGCGTGCTCGAGGCGGTCGCGGCGCTGAACTACCACCCGCACCACGCGGCGCGCAGTATGCGCTCCCGCGCGCGCACCCTCGGCCTGGTGCTGCCCGCCCACTCGCCGGGGCTGACCGACCCGGCGCTGGCCGAGCTGGTGGCCGGGCTGGTCGAACGCGCGACCGCCTGCGGCTACTATCTGCTCCTGGCTGCGACGGCGGCGGGCCAGGCCGAGGCCGAGCTCGGCGTCGAACTGGCCGGTACCAGCCGCGTCGATGGCCTGGTGCTGCTCGACCTGCGGGTTGACGACGAGCGCGTCGCGCGGCTGGTGGCGGCCGGGGTGCCCTGCGTCTGCGCCGGTCCGCCACGCGAGGGCGCAGACTGCCCGGTGGTCGGTTTCGACCTGGCCGACGGCGCCTGCACGGCGGTGCGCCACCTGACCGGCCTCGGCCACCGGCGCATCGGGCTGATCGCGCTGCCGTCGGACCTGGCGGCCAGCGAGCCGTTCTACCAGGGCTACCGCGAGGCGCTGCAGGCCGCCGGCAGCGCGCCCGACCCGTCACTGGTGGTCGAGGCGGGGACCGCTGAAGACGACGGGATCACAGCAATGCAGGAACTGCTGTCCCTGCCCGAGCCGCCCACCGCCGTCGTGGCCGCAGGCGATGCGCTGGCCTTCGGGGCCATGCACGCCCTGCGCGACGCCGGGCTCGAGGTGGGCCGCGACCTGGCACTGGTGGGCATGGGCGACCTGCCACTGGCAGCCCATACCCACCCGCCACTCACCACCCTGCGCGTGCCCCGGCGCGCCCTTGGCGCCGAACTGGCCCGCCGGCTGATCGCCATCATCGAGCGCCGGGCGCCTGAGGAGCCTGGCGCGCCGCTCCGGCTCCAGCTTATCGTCCGGCGCAGCACCGCACCACCACGGTGATACGAAAAGGAGGCTGTTACTCATGGCTGGTATCAAGTTCGAGCATGTCTGGAAGCGCTTTGGCGAAGTGACCGTCCTCAAGGACCTCAACATCGATATCATTGACGGCGAGTTCCTTGTGCTCGTCGGTCCATCGGGCTGCGGTAAATCCACCGCGCTCCGCTGCCTGGCCGGCCTCGAGGAGATCACCGACGGCACGATCTGGATCGGCGACCGGGTGGTGAATGATGTGCCGCCAAAGGACCGCGACATCGCCATGGTCTTCCAGAGCTACGCGCTCTACCCTCACATGAGCGTCTATGACAATATGGCCTTCGGGCTCAAGCTGCGCAAGGTGCCCAGGCAGGAGATCGACAATCGGGTCAAAGAAGCTGCCGAGATGCTCTCGATCGGCCACCTGCTCGATCGCAAACCCAAGGCGCTCTCCGGCGGCCAGCGCCAGCGTGTCGCCCTCGGCCGCGCCATCGTGCGCGACCCGGCCGTCTTCCTTATGGACGAGCCGCTCTCCAACCTTGATGCCAAACTGCGCGTGCAGACCCGCGCCGAGATCTCGAAGCTGCACCAGCGCCTCAAGACGACCTTCATCTATGTGACTCACGACCAGACCGAGGCGATGACTATGGGCTCGCGCATCGCCGTGATGCGCGATGGCATCCTCCAGCAGCTCGATACGCCCCAGCGCCTCTACGATACCCCGGCCAATATGTTCGTGGCCGGCTTCATCGGCAGCCCGGCGATGAATTTCTTTGAGGCCAGGCTCGATCGGATCAATGGCGGCGTTGGCGTGGTGGTCAGCAAGGACTTCGTCGTGCCGGTGCCCGCCGCAAAGCTGGAGCGGATCGGCAGCCATGTGGGCAAAGATATCTACTTCGGCATCCGCCCCGAGGACGTCCACGACTCGCACTATGTGGCCCGCGGCGTGGACGAGAGCGCCAGACTGATGGCCCAGGTCAACCTCACCGAGGCGATGGGTTCCGAGGTCTTCGCCTACGTCGAGAGCGGCGGCAAGGAGTTCATCGGGCGGCTCGATCCGCGCACCGCGGCGCGCACCGGCCATCCGCTCGAGCTGGTACTTGATATGGATAAGATGCACATCTTCGACCGCGAGACGGAAAAGGCCCTGGTGTGACGGGTCGGCCCCCGCCCGGTAGGGCCGAAGGATTGGCTGCGCCGATGCTCCGGCCCTACACCAACCCCGTTGTCTCGGCGAAGCCCAGCATCAGGTTCATGCTCTGCACCGCTTGCCCCGAGGCCCCCTTCAGCAGGTTGTCCACCGCGGCGACGATGATGTAGCGCCCCGCCTCTGGCTCCACCGGCTGCAGCCCCAGCACGCAGGACATCGTCTGCTGCACGTGGCGGAGCTCCGGCAACTGGCCGGCGGGCAGGAGCTTGACAAAGGGCTCGGCGGCGAACACGTCGTAGGCGGCCCGCACCTCGGCCAGGCTGGTGCCGGGCTGGAGCGTGACGTAGATCGTCGAGAGGATGCCGCGGAAGACGGGCAACAGGTGCGGCGCGAAGATGATGTGGAGGCCCGTCTCCTGCTCCATCTCGCCCAGATGGCGATGCGTGCGCCCGACATTGTAGGCGCTGAAGGTCTCGTGGGCCTCGCCGAAGTGAGTCTTGAGCGCCAGCGAGCGTCCGGCCCCCGAGACGCCCGACTTGCTGTCCACGATCACCGTCTGGTCGGCGATGAGCCCGGCCCGGACCAGCGGCCAGAGTGGCAGGATCGCCGTGAGCGGGTAGCAGCCGGTGTTGGCCACCAGCCGCGCCTCACGGATCTGCGCGCGGTAGAGCTCGGGGAGCCCGTAGACGGCCGCGCCCAGCAGTTCGGGCGCCGGGTGGGGATGGCCGCGCCGCCGCGCGTAGTCGTCCGGGTCGCGCAGCCGGAAGGTGTCGGAGAAGTCGATCACCCGGACCCCCGCCTCCAGGGCCGCCTGGATGAGCGGCACCAGCTCGGGCGCGCCATGGGGCAGGCAGGTGAAGATCAGGTCGACGCTCGACAGGTCGGCCTGCTCGACGCTCACCAGGGGCTGATCGATCAGGGTGGGAAAGACATCGCTCAGCCGCTTGCCGGCCGCCGAACGGGCGGTGGCGAAGGCGATCGCGACGCCAGGATGGCGCACAAGGAGCTTGATCAGCTCAAAGCCGGTGTAGCCCGTCGCCCCGTAGATGCCGATTCGCGCCATTCGTCTGCCTCACTCTCGCGGGCGTTGCGCCCATTGCCTATCTGCTTCGCATCACCTGCAGCAGCTCGTGCGCGCAAGGCTGATGCACCGTCTTTGGGGCAAGCCCCAAACCCCAGATGCTGTGCCGCCCCCCCACCGCCTTTCAGGGGTAAAGTTTCTGGCGGATGGCGTCCTGATGCGCTGCTTGCCCTCACCCCCCCTCCCCCCCTCTCCCAGCCTGGGAGAGGGGGGGATGTTGTTGGCGTTGCGGTGCGCCAGCT
>JACAEO010000008.1 GCA_013388805.1 Chloroflexota bacterium | reverse complement strand
GTCTGGTTGGTTGGTTCTGGGCTTGCCCCAACGACGTTATACCATTTCCGATTGCAGATTTTGGATTGCAGATTGCCGCACATGGCGTCACGATGAGCGATAACGGCAACGACAATGCGGAACTGCCAACTGGATTTGGTATTACACCAGCTCTACGGGTCGCCCGCGAGCCGTAGACCGCGCGCGAGGAGCGAACCATGGGTCTTGATCTGGCAGCCCTGAGCAGGCAGGTCCGCGAGATGAGCAATACGGCCGCCCGGAGTGCGGCCGATACCGCCAGTCGGGCTGCACTGGCCCGCGAGCGTTACCTGGCCGGCGCTGGCGCCGAGGCCCACTGGGCGCGGGCCGTCGAGCTCAGCCGTACCACCGCCAGCTGGCTCCTCGCCCGGCCCGTCGAACGACTCGATACGGTGCGCGCGCTGCCCGAACGCCCACCGGCCTATGCCGTGATCGCCACCGATGGCTCGCAGATCGAGCTGGATCGTCACGGCAGCGTCGCCTGCTACCTGATCAATATCGGCCTGGTCTTCATCCGCTATGGCCAGCAGCCGGCGGCGCGCCTCAGTTCGCGGCCTTTGCTCGCCTACCGTGAGGAGGACCTCTATGTGAGCGACGGCGCCCGTCGCGTCGCGATCGAGGGCAACTACCTCAGCGCCCGCCGCGACGTTGAGGAGGGCCTGGCCCTGGCCGCGCTCGCCGATGAGGTGCTCGACGACGGCGTACCGGCCCTGGCGCTGCAAGACGGCACCCTGGTGCGCTGGACGCTCGCCGGGGCCGAGCGCTTCGTGCAGGATCACTTTCTCCAGCCCTACCTCGGCTACCTGGAGCACATGCGCGCCCGCGGCATCGCCACCGCCTCCTACATCAGCCGGCCCCGCTCTCCGGAGGTAGTCGGCGCGATCCGCCTGATGTTCTGCCCCGACGTGGACGTGCCCGCCGGGCGGGGCGCGCGCTGCGCCGAGTGCAGCGATGTGCGCGCCGGGCGCGTGCCGTCGTGTATGCCCTGCCAGGGCCTCGTCGACGCCGATGTGCTCGGCGAGCGCCTCGCCGAGGGCCAGCGCGGGCCGCTCTTCAGCTCGATGAGCACGATCAATGTCGAACGCTACGCGGAGCACTGCATTCACTTCTTCCACCTGCGCGTCGGGCGCGAGCTGTGCCGGGTTGAGCTCCCGGCCTGGGTCGCCCGCTCGCCTACCCAGGTTGACCTGGTGCACAGCCTCGTGTACGATCAGTGCGCCCGCGGCGATGGCTACCCCGTCGCCCTGGCCCGCGCCCACGAGCAGGCCGTGGTGCGCAGCGCCGACCGGCGCGCCTTCCTGCGCATGCTCGAGGGCAGTCTGGCCCGCGCCGCGCTCGACGGCGCCGTCTCGGCCAAACGGGCGAGCAAGGAGTTCAGCCGGCTCTAGCTCTAGGTCACCAGCGCATCCTCGCATGCTCTGAGCAGCAACTATGCAGCGTATCGGCGAGATCATCGAAGCCTCAACCACTCGCTTCACAGCCGGGGCCTACGAGCTGCTGGCTGCGCCGCCCTTCGGCGCCCTGGTGCGCGCGGTGACACGCAGCGAGCGGCTCGCAATCTACGGCCTGGTCTATGAGATCCGCACCGGCAGCCGCGAGCCCGGCGGGCGGGCCATCGTCCGTGGCCGTACCTACAGCGGGCGCGAGCTCTACGACGCGGAGATCTACGCCGAGAATCCCGACCTGGCCGAGGTGCTGCAGACCGAGTTCTCCGCGCTCACGGTCGGCTTCTGTGAGGATGGGACGATCTACCAGTACCTGCCGCCCCAACCCCCACCCGTCCACTACTCGGTCTACGGCTGCGACGCCGCCGAACTGGCCCGCTTCGCTGCGCACAGCGACTTCTTCCGCGCCGTGCTCTTTGCCCCGCACATCCCCAGCGACGAGCTGCTGGCCGCCGCCATCCGTGCCGCCGCACGCGCCCGCCCCGCTAGCCGCGACTACCTGGTGCAGGCCGGGCGCGAGCTCGCCGGCCTGCTCAAAGACGACTACGACCGCCTCACCGCACTGCTCCGCCGTATCCGGCCGTGACACCAGACGCCGACGACCAGCCGCGTGGCCCCGCGCCCGCCGCCTTGATGCCCGCCCGCCTGCGGGCACTGCTCCAGGCCCTGCGCGGTGACCTCGCCGTCCTGGTCGTGCTCACCGTGCTCACGCTGGCTGTGGCTCACCCGGCGGCGCTGCAGCCAAGCAGTCGGGTGATCGGCTGGCCCGGCGACAATCTCCAGCACGTCTATGCCGTCGGCTGGATGGCCCAGGCAGCGCTGCTCGGACGCTCGCCATTCATCGACCCGCGGCTGAACTTCCCTGATGGCCTCCAGCTGATGACCACCGACCTGGCCTACCTGAGCAACCTGGTTGTGGCGCCCGCCACCTGGCTGTTCGGCCCGGTCTTCGGCTACAACCTGATCATCCTGGCGAGCCTCCTGCTCTCCGGCTATATCGCCTACCGCTGGGTGCTGCAGCTCACGGCGAGCCGCGCTGGCGGGCTCGTGGCCGGGGCGGCCTTCCTGCTCGTGCCCTACCGCATCGCCCACGCCTACGGGCACCTCCAGCTGGTGGTCACCTTCCCGCTGCCGCTCTACTTCTGGGCCCTCGATGGCGCGCTGCGGGCCAGGCGGGTCTTATCCTGGCACCAGGCCAGACTCGCCGCGGCCGCGCTCCTGCTAAGCGCCACCTCACAGTACTACCTGGTGATCGGCCTGGTGGGCGCCCTGGCTTACGGGTCGCTCAGTCTGCCTGTGCTCGACTGGCGGGCAGGCATGCGGCGCGGGGCCGCCGCGGCTCTGACCTCGGGGATGGGCGCGCTGCTGGGCGCGTTGCCCTATCTGGCGGCCCTGAGCAGCCGTTCGTTCACGCCCTACCCGATTGCGGCGACTCGCGTCTGGTCGGCCGACCCGCTGAATTTTCTGCTGCCCGCGCCCTATCACCCCCTCTGGGGCCAGCTTGTCGCTGCCGTGCGCCCCGAGCCGTACTGGATCGAGAAGGGGCTGTACGTGGGCATCGTCGCCCTGGTCCTCGCCAGCTACGCGCTCGTGGCCGGGCAGGCTACCCTGCACGGACGGGCCGCACCCTGGGCCGCAACCGCCCTTGTCGGTCTGATCTTTGCCCTCGGCACCGACGTGCACCGCGCCAACGTCCCGCTCAGCGCAGACGCGCCGATCTGGCTGCCCGCCTACTACCTGGGGCAGCTGCCGGGGCTGAGCCTGATGCGGGTCTGGGCGCGCTTCGGGGTGCTCACGATCCTGTTTGTCGCGCTGCTGGCCGGGGCCGGGGCTGCCGCCCTGGTGCGCCGGACTGGCCCGCGCGCGGCGCCGGTGGGCGTGACGCTGCTGCTGCTCATCGTGCTCGACATGGCCCCCGGTCGGCTGCCGAGCGCACTGATCGGCCCGCGCCCCGCCGATC
>JACAEO010000150.1 GCA_013388805.1 Chloroflexota bacterium | reverse complement strand
TCGCGAGCCCGGGCAGGGCGCGCCGCCAGGCGGCCGCCGACGGCCCGAGGCGGATGGCCGCCACCGCGGCCAGGGCCAGCGGCGCCACCCGCCCGGTGTGGTAGGTGTACACCGCCAGCCCACCCAGCAGGCCTGCTCCCGCCAGGGACAGCAGCGGCAGCCAGCGCCGCGCCGCCCCCTTCTCCGCGCCAGCCTGGCGCACAGCATCCTCGCGTCCCGTATCCTCGTGCACGCCGGTGGCAGGCCCGCCGGGGTCGTGCACGAACTGGTCGAGGCCCCGCCAGAGCAGGCCCACCGCACTGAGCACGAGCAGATGATCGAGGGTGGCCGGGAAGGCCCAGCGGCTCATGCTCAGGCTCCAGGAGGCCCAGGCCACCAGGGCCGCGCCGATCAGCGCCGCGCGCCGCCCGATCAGCGGGCTGGCTGCCCAGAAGAGCGCCAGCGGGGTCAGCGCCCCGGCCAGTGCACTGACCAGCCGGACGCTCCAGGCGTGGGGGCCGAGCAGCCCCACCACCGGCGCCATCAGGTAGAAGAGCAGCGCCGGCAGGTCGGCGCCCACGACCACGTAGATCGGCCGGTAGCTCGGGTCGCTCCAGATGCGCAGCGCCTGCAGCCCGTGGCGCGACTCGTCACGCCACAGTCCCGCCGGCTGCCCGTCGAGGTTGAAGAGCCGGAGCCCGAGCCCGATCAGCAGGATGCCGACCAGCAGCAGCGTCGGTGCGACCCACGCCGCCGCCGCGGGCTGCGTACGCGGCGCTGCCTGCGCGCTCCCCGCCCACACCCCGGCAACCAGCAGGCTCATCCCCAGGGCGGGCGGCAAGCCCAGGCGCATGCCCACCAGGGCGGCCAGGGCCACGGCCAGGCCGGCCCAGCCCGCCGCGGGCCGGGTGCCAATGCGCCTGCGGGCATCGGTGAGCACGGGCCGGAGCCACGGCCAGGCGGCCAGCAGCACCAGGGGCAGGAGCGGCCACCAGGGCCAGCCCAGGGTCGGCAGCCAGTAGCCGGACACGCTCGGGAAGGCTGCCGCCCAGCCGGCCACGCCCGCCAGCAGCCCCCCCGTGCCCAGCGCAAGCGCCGCCGGTGCGCCGAGCCGCTCCAGCAACAGCCAGCCGAGCAGCGGCAGGGCCAGCAAGAAGCTCATCCGCACGGGGGGCAGGGCCAGGCCGCCGGTGGTGGTGGAGGCTCGCACCGCGCTCAGGGCCACGCCCAGTTCTCGCGGGTCGCCCGGGGGGAGGAAGGCCGTGGTCGCCAGGTGCAGGGCACTCTCGCCGGTGGGTCGGGTCGGGACCAGCAGATGGTAGCGTCGCCAGTCGCCGCTCACCGTGAAGCTGCCCAGGGCCGTATCACCGGCCCGTACGTCCAGCCGCGGGGGCGCTGTGCCGGCGGGGCGCGGCGCCGTGAGCCGCAGCCGTACCAGCGCCGGGCGGCCCTCAAAGCCATAGAGGAACATCGCCGCCCGCGGCTCCGACCAGCGGAAGCTTTCGCTGGCATTACGCTCGACACCGTGGAAGCCGACCAGTACCCGGCGCGCCGCCGGGTCGTCGGCAGCCAGATCCAGCCCGGGGCGCGCCACAGCGGCGCCGGCCAGCACCAGTCCCAGGCTGAGCACGCCGAGCAACAGAGGAAACCAGGGCAGGCGCAGCCGCGCCCGGCTTGCCGTGGCGGGGCGCTCGCCTGCCAGGCTGGCAGCACGAGACTTCATAGCTGGTCCGTGGTCCGTCGTCGGTACAACCGGGCCATTATACCGCGGAGCAGGGCCAGTGCAACGGAGCTGCTGGCAAACCTGGGTGCGCGGGAAAAACGGGCTGTGCCAGCAGGATCGTGCCACGTCGTGGGGGCACGCCGCCAGGGCTACGTGGCAGCCAGATCGCCGTTGCCCAGCACCTCGCGCAGCCCGCGGAGCAGCCGTTCCGTAGCATTGGCCAGGCTCCGCCGGCCAAAGAGGCGCACGTAGTCGGTGGTGGCTACCAGCGGGCCCGGGTCGGCGCCGCCGTTGCGTTCACGCAGGAACCAGCGGTGATCCATGATCCAGCGGTACAGGTCGGCCTCGCTGCGGCCGGGGAAGGCCTTCAGCGCATTCGTCGCGCGGATCACCTCCACCACCGGGGTGTAGACGTGGTCAAACCAGTCGGCGACAGCCTCGTCGCGCTCCACCACCTGGCCACGTTCCTGGCCCAGGTAGTAGCGGTGCGCGTTGATATGGCTCACCAGCGCCAGGTAGCCGCCCGGCTCGCTGAACTCGATCCGCTGCTCCGGCCGCAGGTCGGCCAGGCCCGTCCAGGCCAGGAAGTCGCTGTACTCCTCCTTGAGTAGCAGATCGCGCATGCTCAGGTCGGGGGCAAGGGGTACATCGACCACCAGCTCGGTGACGGTGGCGTCAATCGCGAGCTGGCCCCGCATGCGGGCCACCGAGATGCGGTGGTGGCCGTCTTTGACGAAGTAGATGTCGCCGAGCTTGTAGAGCTCAACCGCTGGAAGGCCAACGTCTTCGTGATGCGCCCGGTCGATCGACATCCAGCGGATCATTGTGGCCTCGTTGAGTGGGGCGAACTGGCGGTCGAAGTCGGCGTAGCGGCCCTCACTGCCGACAATGTGGTCGAGCGGCACGGTCTGGCTGCCAATCGCGCGCTGGCCGCGCACGTTCAGGCGCGCGCGCACCTCCTCAAAGGGGAGCAAGTCGTTGGTTGAGCGGGTCAGCAGGGCCAGCAACTGGCCAATAAAGGCTTTCCGGCGGGCCCGGTTGAAGTCTTCGCGTGTGATGTGGCTAATCCAGGACATTCACGAACGCTCCTGGCCACGTCGCACTGCACTGTGGGGGTCTGTCTGGCGTTGACGAAACTCCGTAGCCGTTAGACGCCTGATTCCTCGTCTCTAGCCTAGCACGCCCGCATACTAATTGCAAGCAATATTATTGCCGTGTCAACCTTTTATCAGATCTGGCTGCACGTCCACGTCGAGCAGGCGGTAGCCTGCGGTATTGATCACCGTGGTCTGCTCATAGACGGTTTTCACGCCGCTGTCATAGCCGTAGGAGAGATGGATGTGGCCGTGGATGAGGTAGCGTGGCCGGAAGCGCTGCATAAGCCAGAGGAAGGCGCGAAAGCCCTGGTGGGGATAGTCGGGGCCATTGTGGATACCGAAGGGCGGCGCGTGGGTGATCAGGATGTCCAGGTAGCGACCGTGGCGATAGAAGTTGAACAGCATCCAGGGCACCAGGCGCCAGACCCGGCGCATCATCTCGGCCTCGGTGTACATATTGGCGCTGTCGGGCTTGTAGCGGAGGCAGCCACCGAGGCCGGCGATCAGCAGCCCCTCGTGATACACCCCGCGCCCCTCCAGGTTGACCGCGCCGCGCACATCGTTGACCGTCTGGCCATTGTCCTGGATCTCTGCGCTGTCGTGGTTGCCGTGGACGTAGAAGCAGGGCACGCCGAGCATCGTCACAATAAATTCGACATAATAGTAGGGCAGATCACCACAGCCGAGCACGAGGCCGACGTCGGCAAAGCGCTGCTTGATATTCAGGCTGTAGATCGCGGGGACGACCTCGTCGCTGATCGTCAGGATTCGCATCGGCGCGGCGCTCGTCACTGGCGTTGCGCTCCTACTCAGGATGCCGATCAACCATCCCGAGTGGCGCATACCGAAGGGCGGTTATTTGGCCAGGCGCTAAACCTCGGCGGGCTCGAGCACCGGCTGCTCCGCTGCGTCAGCCGGGGTCGGGCGGGGCGGGAGCGGCAGCCAGATCGCGAAGGTGCTGCCGCGTCCCGGCGCGCTGGCCACTGTCGCGTAGCCATTGTGGGCCTCGGCAACCCGCTTGACGATCGAGAGGCCCAGCCCGGCCCCGCCGCTGTAGCGCGAGCGCGAGCGGTCGGCGCGGTAGAAGCGGTCGAAGATGTGCGGCAGATCCTCTTCGCTGATGCCCACGCCGGTATCGGCGACGGTCAGCAGCGCATAGCCATCGCGCTGCTCCAGGCCAAGGGTGACGTGGCCGCCCGGCGGCGTGTACTGCAGCGCATTGACCCCAAGGTTCAGCAGCGCCTGCTTGAGCCGGTCGCGGTCACCCTGCACCATCACCTGGTCCTCCGCGCCAATGCGCAGCGCGACCTCACCGGCGAGCGGCCGCAACTCGCGGTAGACCTCGAGCAGCAGGGTGTCGAGCTCCACTGGTTCGCAGCGCAGCTGCTCGCGGGCATCGCTCTGTGCCAGGAGCAGCAGGTCATTAACCATACGGATCAGCCGGCCAGTCTCCCGGCGCATATCGGCCACGGCCTCGCGGGCCAGTTCCGGATTGTCGAGCCCGCCCCGTTCGAGCACCTCCAGGTTGCCCTGCATCGCCGCGAGGGGCGTCCGCAGCTCGTGGCTCACGTCGGCGACAAAGCGCCGCTGCGCATTGAAGAGCCGCTCCAGGCGTTCGAGCAACTCGTTGATCGTGACGGCCAGGCGGTGCAACTCATCCTGTTGCGGGGGCACCGGCACGCGCTGGCCCAGGTCTTCAGCCCGCACGATGCTCTGGGCGGTGCGGGTGACCTGGTCGATCGGGGTGAGCGCGCGACTAGAGAGCACGGCCGCACCGGCTGCGGTGAGCACCAGGGCGATCGCGCCACCGCCGAGCAGGATCCCGGTGAGCGTGCTCAGCGTCGTCTCAACATCACGGAGCGGGCGCGAGATCTGCAGGTAGCCCACAACGCGATTGTTGCTCTGCAGCACCAGCGGGGTGATGAGCGACTCGATGCGCACGTCATCAATCTCGTGCGTCGTCGTCAGGCCAGTGCCCACGTCATCAGGGCCGAGTTGCAGCGCACTGGCGGCCAGGGGCAGATCCCGCCCGTCGAGGTTGGGGGTGCTATTGAGCAATGCGCCGTTGGGGTCGAAGACCTGGGCGCCCAGGTTGGGGTTGTTGAAGATCTGGATGAACTCACTGCGCAGGTAGAGATCGAGCTCCCCAGTGGGAGTGCGCACTGGCTCCAGCCCGCCCGCGTTGAAGATCGCGCGTACCTGCCGGGTGGCCGCCCAGAGGTCACGGTTGACGCCGGCGAGCAGGGCCTGGCGCACCGAGAAGTAGATGCCCCAGCCGAGCAGCAGCAGGGCGAGGGCAAAGAAGCCGGTATAGGCGAGGGTCAGCCTGATGCGAAAGGACATAGGCAGCGCCGGAGCTTATGCGAAGCGGCGACAAGGCACTTCAGTGTAGCGCGCCGCCGCCCACCGCGCAAGCGCCACGGGCGATCCTCTCACCGAGCTCTCACCAGTCACCGGCGTAGGCTACTCCGTACGGCGCTGCACGGGCGGCAGCCAGAGTGTAGCGCACCTCGACGAGCTGGCGCAAATGCAGCAGGTCGTGGGCGACCCAGGCGGCGAGCAGGTCGCCGGCGCTGAGCTCGAAGCCGGCGGGGTGACGGTGGCGGTTCGCCCAGGCAGGGGTGCTGAGGCTACGCAACCAGGCGAGCGAGCGGGCGCGCTCCGTGCGCCAGGCGGCGAGGGTCGTACCGAGGTCTTGCATATTATACTGCCGTGCCGTAATCCAGCCGGCGGGGTCGATTGCTGGCCATGGGGCGGCGGGGTCGCTCAGGGTCAGGGCGGAGGCGCTGCCGAACGTCCTCGCGCTCTTCGTCGAGCAGGTGGGCGACGACCTCAAGCAGCGACCAGGTGTCGGGCGCCGGTCGGGAGCGAGCCTCGCTGTCGCTCACCCCCGTGCAGAGGGCCTCGATCGCCGGCTCGTGGCCTGCAAGCTGCGTGATCGCCCACTCCAGGTCCATAACATGCTCCTCACGTAGGCCCGAGCTCGCCAAAGAGCTCCTCGGCGCTGCCGTAGGGGTCACGCTCGCGGGCGGCGATGCGGGCGACGAACTGCTCCCAGGCCGGGCCACGCAGCCGTTCGAGGGCCAGTTCCTGCACCGCGGCCGCCAGTTCGCGCTCGGCGGCCTGGCGGGTCCGCTCGGCGGCCTGCCCCGAGTCGCGCAGGTGGGCCATGTGGCGCGTAGCGGCGTCCACGATCGCCGGGCTGCCGGTCGCCGCGGTGGCGATCGCGGTGAGCACCGGTGGCTCCCAGTCGCCCGGCTTATGGTCGGCCAGGTGCAGCATCGCGCGCAACTGGCGCACCGTATTGTCGGCGCCCTCGCGGTCGGCCTTGTTCACCACGAAGACATCGGCGATCTCCAGCACGCCGGCCTTGATGCTCTGCACGTCATCGCCCATGCCTGGCACCTCAACCACCAGCGTGGTATGGGCGGTGCGGGCGATGTCCACCTCACCCTGGCCGGCGCCGACCGTCTCGATCAGCACCACCGCAAAGCCAGCGGCATCGAGCATCGCCACCGCGTCGGCGGTGGCCCGCGCGAGCCCGCCGAGCCGGCCACGGCTGGCCATCGAGCGGATGAAGACCCCCGGATCGCCGCCGAGGGCCTGCATACGGATGCGGTCACCAAGCACCGCACCGCCGGTGAAGGGCGAGGTCGGGTCCACCGCCACAATGCCCACCGTGGCCCCACGGCTACGCCACTCCTGAGCCAGTGCGGTGACCAGCGTACTCTTGCCGGCGCCGGGCGGCCCGGTGATGCCGACCACGTGGGTGCTACCGGTGTAGGGGTAGGCGGCGGCCAGTAGTTCACGGGCAGCGGGGCCGCCCGTTTCCACGATCGTAATCGCCCGGGCCAATGCCCGCCGCTCACCGCCGCGCAGCCGCGCAATAAGCTCTTGACTGTTCACACGAGTCCTGCTGATTACGGTCGTGCCCGATCAATCCCGTGCAACCGCCGCGTTCTCCTGGATGAACTTGATGATGTCCTGGGTTGAGGCGCCAGGCCCGAAGACCTCGGCGATGCCGTGCTGCGCCTTGAGCATAGCTGCGTCGGCGTCGGAGATGATACCGCCGGCCACCACCAGCACATCGTCCATCTGCTGCTCCTTGAGCAGCTGCATCACCCTGGGCAGCAGGGTCATGTGGGCGCCGGAGAGGATCGAGAGCCCGATCACGTCGACGTCCTCCTGCAGCGCCGCCTCAACGATCATCTGCGGCGTCTGCTGCAGGCCGGTGTAGATCACCTCCATGCCGGCGTCGCGCAGGGCGCGGGCGATCACCTTCGCGCCGCGGTCGTGGCCGTCGAGGCCGGGCTTGGCGACAAGCACACGGATCTTACGCTCCATGGGTGGGCCTCCTGGCGGTGCGGTGCGGGCTCGCGCCCGTCCGATCGAGAACCGTTGCTGATGGGCTGATTATAGCATGTTCAGTGACGCTCGTGTTCCGCTGGGTGGCGCATCCGCGTTGGGGCAAGCCCCAAAAACCGCGGGGTGGGGGGGGGGG